>DATLEI010000080.1:0-125293 GCA_035525375.1 Acidimicrobiales bacterium | reverse complement strand
GCCTTGGTCAGGAGGCCGGACTGGGCCAAACGGGTGACGGCCCGCTCCGTACCAGGCGAGATCAGGCTGACCGTGGTGCGAACCAACACCTCGGTGGGGCCGATGGTGGGACGAGGCACGTCGATGACGCGGACAGGCCCGCCCGACACCGACTGCACGACCTGCCTCACGATTCTCTCAACGAACTCGCCACGGCCGGCCGATGATAGGCGTCGCCATCGGCACCCTCCCGGGTGCCGATCGTTGTGGCAATGCGCAAGGGAAGTTGGCCCTCCAGCCGGCACAGCAGGGCGGGAGCAGGCAGTAGCGGGCCGAAACGGGTGGCAACCAGACCATCGGGAGTGGTACCGGGTTCGATGAGGACGGCGTCGACGACGCCGTTCCCCGAGATCGCGATCCGTACCGCGCCGGCCCCCCAAGCCGCGAGGCCATCGGCGACGATCTCCGTGCCCGGCGCGAGGTGGACAGCGCTGACGGCACGATGGTGACCGGACCCCGTGATCTCGTCGACGATTTCGAGGCCGCCCTCACGGACGCGCCACGTGCGTTGGTGCGTGGGGCGGCCGCTCAGCCGGGTATAGCCGTCGTGCATCGCGGTGATCTCGACGGTGCCATCCCGGGCGCTGGCGCTCACGAGAGTGGGCTGGGCCAGACGCGCGGCCCGGAACGTCGCCCACACCTCGGTCTGGTCGAATCCGTCGATCTCGACCGTGTTGTGCGCCCGGGTTGATCGTTCGTGGGCGCGCCGGGGCCCCGGCGCGTACGTGGAGGTGCCCGAGTTCACGATGACCCGCTCCCCTCCCACGGCAAGCTCGAAGCTGAGGCAGTCGGCATGGGCGTGGGCCGGCAGGTCGGGTGGGCACGGCGGCCCGACGTCGGCGACAAGGTGCAGCCCCGGCCCGGCGCGCACGACGACGTACCCGGAGGGCTGGAGAACGGACAAGGCCGCGGCAGGAGGCGGTGACGGTGCGAGCAGGCTGATCCGGCGCGCCCCGACAAGGGCACAGTCGTTGAACAGTGGGACGTCGCCGTCGGGCATGAGCATGGTCCCGAGCCATTGACGCATCGACGTGATGGCGCGATCAAGGGCCGCCACGGGCGTGCGCCCAGCGGCGTCCAACAGGCCCGCCATGTCGATCAGGTCGCCGAGCACCTGGCAGTGGTACGACGGTGACCGCTCAAAATGGCCTCCGTCGTCAAGCACCTGGATGGGGAGTTGACGCTCGAGCAGCGCTAGCCCTGTGGTCACGGCGCGTTCGTCGCCGAGGAAGACGCCGAGGCCGACGAGCGCCTTGATGTTCTTGACCAAGTGGTTGCCGCCGACATCGAGCTCGAGGTGGGCCCGGAGGAACCGGCAGTGCAGGTCGAGGGCGGCAAGGTACTGATCCTCCACGTCGGACGCGCCGACCAGGGAGGCGCGGACGCCGCACATGGTCCACGCCCGCAGGGAGGCAACGTACGGCGACCAGGCGTCGCCCCGTGCGAACGGAACGTGATGCTGCCAGGATCGCCACAACCCCCGGTATGCCTCGCCTGCCCACGCCACGTCGTCCTGAGTGGCGAACGACCACGCCCACTCGAAATAGTGAAGGTGGTAGCGCCAGAGCTTGTCGGCCTGGAGCTGCTGCCAGTCGGGAGGATCGCCGAGATCTCTCGTCCGGTCGAGGAATCGGAAGCTCCCGCCCGCGTTCGCCTGGCAATCGGGGAAGCCATCAGCGAGACGCGCGTCGAGAGGAGAGAAGCTGACCGGCCAACCAGGAACCTCGTCGACCCGCGAGAACGCAAAGATGCGCTGAGTCATGGGGGCTGGGATGCGCGCCAGGGCGAGGCGCTGTGATCGCAAGCGCACGCGGTGGGCAACCTGGGTGGGACGGAGTTGCCGCAACGTTCGAGCCCAGAGCATCCCCGTCGCAAGCCGCGATTCACCTTGGGATCTGGCTCCCAACATTCCCGCCTCGGCGCGTATCCCGTCCACGAACGGTCGGGGCCGGTAGTCGAGATCGCGGGTCGCGTCCGATATGTCGAAGACCTTGTCCTCGGCAAGGCGCTCCAGCTGCTCGGCCTTGATGCGGGGTCGCTCTGACAGGCGCTCGTAGGCGCGAGTGGCGCCGAGGGCCACACCCATGGGCACCGACATCTTCAAGACCGGGCGGTCGACGGCTTCGGCAGCAGCGCTCACAATCTGGCGAAGATCGAGGGGCTCAGGGCCGGCGATGTCGTAAAGTTTCCCCTCGGACTGCGGGTGGTCCAGCGCCGCCACCACCGCGACGGCAAGGTCGTCGACGTGGACAGGCTGTTGCTGGCGACGGCCGCCGCCCGGCAGTGGAACGACCGGCACCCTGCGCAGAAGTTGCAGAAGGCGAGCCATGTTCCGGTCGTCCGGCCTCCCGTAGATCATCGTGGGCCGCAGGATCGTCCATCGCAGGCCACTGGCACGGATTGTCGCTTCGGCTGCGGTCCTCACCGCTTTCGACCGGGCGTCGAGGGTGGTGAAGACGGCGGTGGTCGATAAGAAGATGGCCCGCTCGATGCCGGCGTCCTGGGCTGCTGCCACGACTATCGAGGCGTGACCGAAGCCCAAGGATGCCAGGTTGACGAGAGCGTCGGCCGACGAGGCTGCAAACGCATCGTCGACTGACTCTTCATCATCGAGGTCGCCAGCGACGGGCGTGGCTCCGGCGCGCGCGACCTTGTCCGCCGCGCTGTGACTCCGGGCGAGGGCAACGACAGTGTGCCCCCGGCTCACCAGCAGTGGGAGCACGCGGCCGCCGAGGAACCCACTGCCGCCGGTGACAAGAATGTTCATCTCGGTGCCAAAGCCCCGAGCAGCTCCCGGTAGCGCGCCGCCAAGCGGCGCCTGTCGTAGTGGGCGGTGACGTACTCCCGGCCCTGGCGGCCCATTTCCTCCCGGCGCGCCCGGTCGGCGGCCAACGCTCGGATCGCGTCGGCGATCGCACCTGCGTCCTCCGGATCCACGACAACCGCCCCGGCCGCGACCAGGATGCGCGCCGCCTCTCCCCGCACCGCCCCGACGACGGGACGTCCGGCGGCCAAGTACTCGAACATCTTCGACGGGATGAAGGTCTCGAACAGCGGAACGTCGCGCAGGGGGACGAGACAAATGTCCGCCGCGGCGAGAAGCGCCGGCACCTCCCTCCTGGGCACGGCCGGGAGCATCCGCACGTTGGCCAGACCGATGCGCTCGACCCGTTCGGCCACCGCCGCCTTCGTCGCGCCCTCGCCGACGAGCACGAACTCGATCGGTTCGCCTTGCAGCTTGGCCGCGGCATCGACGACGGAGTCGAGGCCATGAGAGATGCCGTGGGCGCCGAGGTAGAGCACCGTCGAAATGTCTGATGTCGTTTTCGCGACCACGGGAGAACTGAAGAACGCGAGGTCGGCGCCGTTGGGCACGGTATGGACCTTGTCCGGAGGGATCCCTCTGCCAACGACATGATCCCGGAACCCATTGGTCACCACGACGACTGCGTCGGCGGCGCGATAGGCCGCCCTCTCCAGAGCCTCGAGCACTCTGAGCACCAACCCTTCCCGCAACACACCCAGCTCGACGAATATCGCCGGCCACAGGTCACGGACCTCCACGACGAACCGAGCGTTCTTGGCGCGAGCCAGGGCCCAAGCGGAGAAGATGGAGAAGAAGGTCGGCGAGGACACCACGACAACGTCGGCAGGGCCCACGGCCCGGCCGCCCAGGACGGCTGACGACACCATGAACGACAGGTGACCGACAGTCTTGCGCAGGACACCGTCGTTCGGCGTGGCATAGAGCCAGGTGCGCACCACTCGGTAACCGTCGACGTGTTCGATGACGCGAAGGCGCCGTCGGTAGCTCGGCGGCACTATGCCGGTCGGGTGATTGGGCATCCCGGTCAAGACGGTGACATCGTCCCCGGCCTCGGACCAGAGTCGGGCCAGCTCACTCAAACGGGCCTGCGGCGCGCCGACCTCAGGAGGGAAGTATTGGGTGACGACAAGGGTTCGCATCACGCAGGCCCGAGTGGCCGTCTGACCGGGCGTTTGGCCCCAATGGTGATCCACTCTGCGCCAACCAGGTACGCCCCGAGAATGCAGACGATCGCGACATCGGCAGCGACGCGAGCCGCTATGGGCGCGCCGGTGACACTGATCGCCCCGAGCCCCGAACAGAGCACCACTACCGTCGTCACCAAGGCGGTGGCCCGCGTGTGCGACCACCCGGCGCGCACAAGACGTTGGTAGGCATGATCACGGTGAGGCGCGTACCAACGTTCACGCCGCGCTACGCGGCGCGCAAGGGTGAACGCAGTATCGACGAGGTACAACGAGACCGGCGCGAGCACGGCCTCAGGAGCGATCCTGCCTCGCAGTCCCACCACCACGAGGATCGCCAGCCAGGCACCGAGAAAGTAACTGCCGACGTCACCCAAAAAGACCCGGGCGGCCGGGAAATTGTACGGCAGGAACCCCAGGGTCGCAGCCGCGAGCAGTGCGCTCCCACCGACGAAGGCCGGTACATGCTCGGCGCGGCCGATCACATACCACGACGTGCCGGCGACGATTGCCTGGGCGCAAGCGATGCCGTTGATACCGTCCATGAAGTTGAAGGCGTTGACGTAGGCCACCAGCCAGACCAGAGTCAGCAGCGTCGCGGTCACTTGGAGGCCCGGCGGCTCATGGAGCCCTTGCAACAGCCAGGGCACGGTGATGGCGGCAACGACAGCGTGAAGACTCAGCCGGCGTAGGGCCGGGATGCCCCAAATGTCCTCGGCCAAGCCGATCAGGCCGAACCCGGTGCAACCAACAACGAGTGCCGCCCGATAGGGGCCGGTGACCGCGGAGCCCGCGCCGAGCACCACAAGCATGCCGACGGCGGGGGCAACGCCCCCACCGCGCGCGGTAGGACGATCGTGGGACGAACGCTCCGAGGGCTTGTCGATCACGTGAAGCCGGCGCAGCCCGACAAGAGCGAGGGGGACGAGAGCGACAGTCAGTCCGAGCGCCACCAGCGAGTCCAGCAGCATTGTTCGGATAGGGCTGATCCTAGCGGCGCGTCCACTACGGTCACCCTGAGTGTCAGCCATGCGGGTGATCTGTGCCGCCGGGGCGAGGCCGAACTTCATGAAGGTCAAGCCGGTCATCGACGCCTTGGAGCGGCGCGGGGTCGATACCATCCTCGTGCACGCCGGCCAGCACTACGACTCGGAGATGAGCCAGGTTTTCTTCGACGATCTCGGCCTTCGCCCGCCCGACCGCTGGCTCGGGGTCGGCTCTGGTTCGCACGCCGAGCAGACAGCCAGGGTCCTCACCGCATTCGACCCCCTCGTTGCCGAGATCGATCCCGACATCGTTGTCGTCGTGGGTGACGTCAACGCGACACTAGGTTGCGCCCTGGTAGCGGCCAAGTCCGCCTGCTCACTCGCCCACGTCGAGGCCGGCTTGCGCAGTTTCGACTGGTCGATGCCTGAAGAGGTCAATCGGGTCGTCACCGACCGGGTCAGCGACCTGCTGTTCGCGCCGTCCGCCGACGCGGTCGAAAACCTTCGGGCCGAAGGGGTGCCGGAGCACCGTGTGCACCTGGTGGGCAACGTGATGGTCGACACGCTTCGGTCGAACCTCGACCGGGCGATGGCCCGGCCCATCCTGGCCGACCTGGGGCTCGTCGCGGGGGCATACGGACTGGTCACGCTGCACCGTCCGGCCAGCGTTGATGACCCGTTGATCCTCAGCCGCATCGTCGAGGCTCTCGGAGTCGTTGCGGCCGAGATTCCCCTGGTGTTCCCAGTGCATCCTCGGACCCGAACCAAGCTGGCCGACATCACCATTCCTGCAGGTCTACGATCGATTCCGCCCGCCGGCTACCTCGATTTCCTCGCGCTCGAGGCCGGGGCCCGCGTGGCCATCACCGACTCCGGCGGCGTACAGGAGGAGACGACAGTGCTGGGCGTGCCGTGCCTGACGGTGCGAAACAGTACCGAGCGGCCGATCACGGTTTCGGAGGGCACGAATACGATCGTGGGGCTCGAGCCCGAGCGGCTGGTCGCGGCGGCGCGCCGCGCCTTGGCGGGCGGAGCCGTGCCGAGGACTCCGGCGTGGTGGGACGGCCACGCCGCCAACCGCATCGCAGACGTGCTGGTGGGGTGATTGGCAGCTACTGAGTCTGGTGGCGAAGGGGCTGGTGCTCGTGATCGCACAGCGAGCGCATGGCTGCCGCGAAACCGTCGATCTCCGGTTCGATCTCTCGTACGCGGTCAGGGTGAAGCGACGGCACCCGTACCTGGGAGATCAAGGGATGGGATGGCCGCGCGTCGACTTCGCCGGCACCGAGCAGGGTCTCGTGTAACTTCTCCCCCGGCCGCAGCCCGATGAAGACGACATCGACGGGACGCTTGGCGAGCCCGGCCAGCCGTCGGGCCAGATCGGCAATGCGTACGGGCTCACCCATGTCGAGTACGAGGGCCTCGCCGCCCTGACCGATCGCTCCAGCCTGGATCACCAGTTCGACAGCTTCTTCGATAGTCATGAAGTACCGGGTCACGTCGGGGTCGGTGACGGTGAGCGGACCTCCACTGTCGAGCTGAGCCCGGAAGGTGGTGAGCATCGACCCACGGCTCCCGAGCACATTGCCGAAGCGGACACTCAGGTACGTGGCGGTCGAGTGTTCGGCCATGTGGGCCGTGATCCGCTCTGCGATCCGCTTGGAGAACCCGAGCACGCTCGAGGGGTCGGCCGCTTTGTCGGTCGAGATGTTCACGAAGCGCTCCACGCCGCTCGCGGCCGCCACCTGAAGGAGGTCGAGCGTCGCAACCACGTTGCTGCGAAATGCCTCTCTGGGGAAGCGCTCCAGCAATGTGAGGTGCTTGAGGGCGGCAGCGTGGAAAACGACTTCGGGCCGGCGCGCCGCAAACAGTCGCTCCACGCCCGGGCGGTCTCGGATGTCGAGCAGGACGAGGTCAGGCGAATCGAGCGGGGCGCGGCCTTCGAGGAGCAACTGCACACCGTGAAGGGCAGATTCGTCGCGGTCGACCATGATGAGCTCCGAGGGGCCGAACCGGTAGATCTGTCGACACAGCTCGGAGCCAATGGAACCGCCAGCTCCCGTTACCAGGACCCGCCGGCCGGTTAGGTATCCGGCGATGGCCGCGACGTCGGTTTCGATCTGATGCCGCCCCAAAAGGTCGGCCGCAGTGAAGTCGCGGATGTCAGCGATACCGACGTCGCCCCCGAAGAGCTCGCGCACGGCGGGCAGCACCTTGACACCCAAGCCCGCCTCCGTCGCCAAGTCGGTGAGGTCACCGATCAGGGCGGTATCGGCACTGGGGATGGCAACGAGGATGGCGGTGGCCCGGTGGGTGGCCGCCGCCGCGGCCAGGTCATAGCGGTTCCCAACGACCGGGACACCCATAATCCTCAACTTGCGCTTGGCCGGGTCGTCGTCGAGGAGAGCGACCGGGAGGTAGGGGCTCGCCGGGTCGCGGAGCATGGAGGTGATGACCTGGGCGCCGCCCTCGCCCGCACCGAAGACGACAAGGCGTTCGCAGTCCTCGCCCGTAGGACGCCGGCGGGCCTCGAGCACCAGCCGCCACACGTAGCGAGTGCCACCGAGCAGGACAAGCGCGGTCATTCCGCCAGCCAGCGGCGCACTCAGCGGAACCAGGCGGACCGGCAGAGCCCATAGGTCGAACGCGAAGAGCACCGCGGTCGTGATCCCGACCGCCCGCACCAGGCCAAGGACCTCGTCGAAACTGCCGAAGCGCGAGCGGCCGGTATAGAGCCCGCAGGCCAGGCCGGCCACTACCTGGACGAGGACAGCCAGGACAACGAAGAGCCCCAGGTGGCGGAAGTTCACGTGGCTAACCCCGAAGTCGTAGCGAGACAGCGTGGCGAAGGTCAGACCCACGATCCACGCCAGCGCGTCAACCGTGACCTGAACGGGCGTTCTCCACCGCCCGAGCAACTGCCATTTCATCGCTGAATCCACGATCGGTGCCGCCTCGCTTCTACGCCTCGCCTCATCGTAGTCGGCCCGACCTGTGCGGTCGTGCCTTGGTAGCCGTTCGGGGCGGCTCTGGTAGGGTCCTGGCCGTCCGGTATTCCCGATTCTGGCTGGGCCAGCGCCCGGCCCTCGGGCCACCGAACTCCCGGAAAAGATGCGCCCGCCGCCGTCGCCCCGTGAGGACCGAGCGTCCTGGCCCGAGCGGCCGGGAGCGGGGGGCCGGCCCGACGCTCGCCAGCCGGCCACGGCGCCATTTCGATGGTCCGTCGCCGGCAGATTCCTGCGCCGGGCGCCACAGTGGCGCGGTCGAGACCGGATTTTCGGGCTACTGGCGGGGTCCCTCACCCGGCCCCGACTCGGCGGGTACTCAGGTCGGTTCGGGCCTCGCTCCCGCTCAGAGGGCCCCTCGGGCACTGGTTCCCCGGGCATCAGGTTCACCGTGGACTTTTCCGAGGACAGCGCGTCGCGGGAGCTGTTCTTCGTGCAATATCAGGAGCCGGCGTTGGTGCCGATCCTCACCGCCACCCTCGGCCCGGGGGCCTGCTTCTACGACGTTGGAGCCAATATCGGCGTGTACACCTTGTGGGCCGCGGCGCTCGTCGGAGGCTCCGGTGAGGTGCACGCCTTCGAGCCGGTGCCAGCGACCCGAGCCATGCTGGCCGACCTGGTCGACAAGAACCGAGCCGCCAACGTCAACGTCGTCGGAGCCGCAGTGGGCGATCGTGAGGGGTCGGTCCTCCTTCAGGTGCCAGTAGGAGCATCGGGTCTGGGCTCAGCGGTGCCGCGCCGGTGGGATGTGCCGGTGCATACCGTCGAGTCACCGCTGACTACCCTCGACAACTACGTCCGCACCCACCGGCCTCCTGACCTGGTCAAGATCGACGTCGAAGGATTCGAGTTGTCGGTGCTGAAGGGGATGACCAACCTGCTGCGGGACAGCCGACCGATGGTCGTCCTTGAAGTGCTGGATGCGCATCTGCGCGCCGCAGACACATCGATCGCCGACATCCAGCAGCACTTCGCCGGCTACGGCTACTCGATCTGGAACCTGACCCGGCGTGGGATCCGGGAATTCGGCGACCAGCTCGGCCACAGCCAGAACGTCCTGGCCGCTCACGCCGGTGACCATGACGGCGCCCTGAATGTGCTGCGCCGGGCCCGCTTCCGGCCGAACCAGACACTTTGAGGGCGTCGATATGTGCGGGATAAGCGGCTGCCTCGACGCCAGCCCCCGGGCCGAGGAGATGGTCGCTCGTCTGAATGCCGAACAGGCGCACCGTGGCCCCGACGATGCCGTCGTGAGTCGCGCCGGGCCCTACGCGCTGGGTAATACCCGGCTCGCGATCCAGGATCCGACACCGACTGGTAACCAGCCGTTCTGGTCCAAGGACAACCGGTACTGCGCCGTCTTCAACGGTGAGATCTACAACTTCCGGGAGCTTGCTCGCGAGTTCAGTCTCGAGCACGACATCCGCTGCGACGGCACGGTAATCCCCGACCTGTGGTCGAGGATGGGGCCTGAGTGCCTGCCTCGATTTCGGGGCATGTACGCCATCGCCGTCGCCGACCGGGACACCGGGACCTTGTGGCTCGCCCGCGATCCCTTCGGAATCAAGCCGCTTTACTGGCGGGCGTTCGGAGACGGCCGGATGGCGTTCGCGTCGGAGCCGCGGCCGCTGGCGCGCCTGGCACAGGCGCCGGTCAGCCAGACGGCGGTCGCGCACTTCTTGCGGTGGGGCGCGGTGGCGCCGGACGAATCTGCCTTCGACCGCGTCGAGTCGCTGCGACCCAACGAGTGCCTGCGGTTCGAGGGGGCCGATCTTCGGCGGCGCGACCCGATCATCCGCCCCGGCGCGACCTGGTTCGCGGCGTCCCCTACGGCAGACGATGGCGCCGCGGAGGCAGCGACGTCGTTCCGCCACAGTGTTGACCTACACCTGCGGTCCGATGTTCCCACAGTGCTGCTGCTGTCCAGCGGCGTCGACTCCGCGGCCGTCGCCAGCGCGGCCCGGGCCTTGGGCCACGATCTCCACTGCATGACAGTGGGCCTCTCGACGATCGACGACGAAACCCCGGCGGCGGCGACCACGGCGCGTCACTACGGGCACGACCACCAGGTGGTGCCGGCGGAGCTCGACGACACAACTGTCGACCGGTTCTTCGCCGCCATGCAGCGCCCGACCATCGACGGCCTCAACATGTTCCTCGTCTCAGCCGCAGTGCGGTCGGCCGGTTTCAAGGTGGCGCTGTCGGGGCTAGGTGCCGACGAGGGGCTCGGCGGTTATAGGCAGTTCCGACTCGCAAATCGGCTGGGCCTGATTCGGCTGGCCCAGCATCTTCCGGCCGTCGTCACCCGGATGGCGCTTGGCCTCGGCGGGAGACTGTGGGCACCGGCCACCCGGCCCAAGACAAGGCGCCTCCTCGGCCCGGCCGGCCCGGCGAACTCGTGGGATCTCGACCGACTCGTGCGAGAGGTCACCGACGCGGAGACCGTCTTCCGACTGACGGGGATCACACCCGCGGCCGGCGGCGCCAGCAGCGCGTGTCCGCCCGAGGTTGGCCAGCTCCCCCCCGCCCAGGCCATCGTCGCCGCCGAGCTGCGGCTCTACCTCCAGACCATGTTGCTGCCCGACACTGACGCCTTCTCCATGGCCAACTCGGTCGAGCTAAGGGTGCCGTTTCTCGACACCGAGTTCTTTCCCGCCGCAGTGGCGGCAATGGCCCACGCCAAGGAACTGCAGGGAAAGCCCGCCCTGGCTCAGGCCCTTGACGACCCCTATCTGTTGGCCCTGACCCGTCGACCCAAACGGGGCTTCTCGGTGCCGATCGCCCAGTGGGCGCGCGAGGGGGCCCTCAAGCCGCTGGTCGACGGCTTGGCCGACCCGGCCGCGCCGGTCTGGGACCACGTCGATCGGGCCCAGGCCGGCCCACTCGCCTCGGGGGACGGGGCGACGAACTCAAGTACGCCGGCCTCGGACGGCGACCTGCCAGCCGCATGGCCCTTGGTGGTGTTGAACAACTGGCTCCTCTCACTGCGGTCGTCGCATGGCCCGGTGGGCGCGGGCGAGCCCAGGTGACCGCGCACCAGTCCGAGCGGCCGAGAGGCGGAAGCGGGCCCGAGCGGCTGAGAGCCGCAGATCGGGTCAGGCTGGGCGTGGTGACGTCCCACCCGATCCAGTACCAGAGCCCTCTTTGGCGGGCACTCGGATCGGAGGACCTGGATCTCGAAGTGCTGTACCTGTCCCGTCACGGCATTGGGGATTCGGTCGACCTCGACTTCGGCCAGGTGGTGCACTGGGACAACGACGTGCTCGCCGGCTTCGAGCACCGCTTCGTCACCGATCGGGTCCGGGTCACGCCGGGCGGACCGTTGTCGGGACTCACGCTGAAGCTGGTGCAGACGATCGTGACGGCGCGCTTCGACGCCCTCCTGGTCATGGGCTACGCGACCGCTGGCTACCTCCTGTCGGCGCTGACGGCAGCGACAGTCCGCCTACCTCTGTACTTGCGGGGTGAGACCATGAGCGCCGGCGCGCGGCGGGCGATGGGGCGAGACCGTCCCACCGACGCGGCCCGGCGCGGCCTTCTGCGCGGATTGCTCCGGCTGTGCGCCGGCGCGTTCCCGATTGGGCACGACAGCGAGCTTTTCTACCGTGAGCTCGGTGTGCCGGCGGCGCGTCTCACGCCCGCGCCGTACGGGGTCGACAACAGCTGGTTCCGCCGGCGCGGCCCCGCGGAAATTGAGACGCTCCGTGATGATCTGGGCTTGGACCCGCAGCGCCGACTGGTCCTTCAAACGGGGAAGCTCATCGCCCGCAAACGGCCCCATCATGCAGCCGAAGTCGCCGCCGAGCTGCGTCTCCGGGGTATCGACGCCGCGGCCATCATCGTCGGCTCCGGCCCACTGGAGACGACCGTGCGGGCGGCGATGGCGGACAGTGACCTCTTCGTCGGATTCGTGAACCAGTCGCAGCTCCCCGCGTTCTACGCGCTCGCCGACGTATTGCTGATGCCTTCGACCTACGAGACTTGGGGCCTGGTGGTCAACGAAGCGCTGGCCGCCGGTACTCCGGTCGTGGCCAGCCCCCAGGTGCCGGCGGCGGTAGAGATGGCCGGCGGGGCGCGGGGCGGGGCGGTTCAGGTCGTGGGTCCGACCCATCCCGGGCCATGGGCTGACGCGTGCGAGGCCGTGCTGGCGCGCAACCGCGGCGCGGTCGCGCAGGACGCGATGGCCGCCGTCGATCCCTACGACGTAAGGTCGACCGCTCGCCGGATCGCAGAACGGATCCGGGCCGACTTTGAATGACGTGACGACCGCGGCCAGCTTGGCACGAACGGTGTGGCACCATCCCGAGAATCGCCGGCGACGGGTTCGAAGTCTTTCGAGGTTGGTGGCCTGGCAGGTCTGGGAGCGCACGGTCAGGTCGCCCTGGTCGGTGCGGATGCCGAGTGGCCTGCGGTTGCGGTGCTACCCGCACAGCAGCGCCGCCAGCGGCGTCATCTATTTCGGGCTCCCCGACTGGTGGGAGATGCACTTCCTGTTGGACTATCTCCGCGCCGGCGACGCCTTCGTCGACGTGGGTGCCAACGTCGGCGTCTACAGCCTCCTCGCCGCCGGGCTCGAAGGGGTCGACGTCGTCGCCTTCGAACCCTCTCCAGTCCCCCGGTCGAGGCTGCTGGAGAACCTGAATCTCAACGCCTTGACGTCGGTGACCGCCTGTCCGTGGGCGGTCGGGTCGGAGACGCGAGAGGTCGCGATGACAGTGGGGTCGGACACCACCGACCGGGTTGTGGCCGGCCCGAGCGGCCGAGAGGCGGTTGCCGGCCCGAGCGGGGATCCCAAGCGTGAGCGGGTCGAGCTGGTCGACCAGGTGACGCTCGACGGCCAGCTCGACGGGGGTGCCCTCGACGACTTGAGCGTGGCGCTGGTCAAGATCGACGTGGAGGGCCTCGAAGCAGACGTGCTCCGCGGCGCCGGCCGGTTGATCGAGAGCCGGCGCCCCGTGCTGCTGATCGAGAACAACGCGCCGAATGCGGTCGCCGGCATCCTCGGTCCCGCCGGCTATTCGTTTTACCGGTATGACCCCCCGACCCGATCACTGGTGGCCATCGACCCCCTCGACACCGAGGAGCCGAACGTGCTCGCGTGCGCCGACGTCGGCGCCGTTTTGGGCCGAGTACGGTCGGAGGGGGCGGGCACCCACATCGCGCCGATTTGTTAGATCCTTGTCGGGGACTTCCTGGAAAGGCGACGCCGGGCCTGAAACTCACGGTGGTGCCGAGCGCACGGGTCAGGTGGGAGCGCGGAAGGCTGACTTGAACTGCTCGAAGATGGGTTGGAGGCGCTGCCAATCCTTCTCCGGTGCCTGGAAGTTCAGGGCGAAGCCGTAGGGGCCGGCGACGAAACCGAGGTCGACAGCGTG
Organism: Acidimicrobiales bacterium; assembly: GCA_035525375.1. Classification (GTDB taxonomy): domain Bacteria; phylum Actinomycetota; class Acidimicrobiia; order Acidimicrobiales; family AC-14; genus JALZBN01. The sequence continues at coordinate 111,877 of DATLEI010000080.1, read as the reverse complement.
GAGCCCGGGGCCGTAGGTGAACTCCCAGTTGGCTGCCGGGTAGCCGGCATAGGTCGTCGGTGTAATTTGCATACGCCGGTATCCCGCGTTCTTGGCCGCGAACTCGGGCTCGAACGCGTACCAGTCGTCTACGGGCGATGGTCCGGGGGACTTCGTGTAGTCGACGCGCAGGTAGGCGCCGGTGGCGGAATCACGGAAGTCGGTGAGGCTTCCGTCGCGGCGCACTGACCACCCCGGTGGGTGGGCGATAGTAAACCCGGTCGCGGGGTCACGGTAGGGGACCCAGCTGACGGGGACATCAGGTTCGGCAGGTGCCCCGGTATCGGCCCTCTCGGGGGAGGCGGCCTGGCTGGTCGAGGGGCCGGCGGTCTGTGGTGGTGGCTCTCCATCGTCGCCCGAAGTCGTGAGGACGACGGCAATCAGCGCCGCGATGGCCAGGATGGCGCCGACGAGCAGTGGCCGGCGACGAGACGCGAGGCCTGCCGGCTGCGTGGGGGCCCGCGGCGACTCGGTGGGTGCGCCGGTCGCAGGTGCACGAGCGGGTTCCACGGCCGGTGGTGCGTACTCGCCTGGTTCGGCTGGCGCCGCTGACTGCAGCGCGGCACGCACGGTGATCGCATCAAATTCGGCGGTGGCGTCAGGGGCTTCAGCGCCGGGCGGCTGCTTGTCGCTTATGTCGATGAGGCGCCGGCGAACCTCCTGCACGGACGGCCGCTGCTGGCTGTCTTTAGTGAGCAGCTCCCCCAGGAGGGGCGCCAACGCCGTCGCCCTCTGAGTGGGTCGAGGTTCGTCGTTGACCACAGCCGTGAGGGTTGGAATCACCGCGCCTCTGTCGAAGGGTCCCTCGCCTTCGACTGCGAAGTAGAGCGTCGCGCCAAGCCCCCACAGGTCGGTCGCCGCGCTCGTCGGTTCGTTCTGCGCCTGTTCGGGCGCCATGTAGGAGGGCGAACCCGCCATGATCCCCGAGGTGGTCAGCTTGGGGTCGTCGGTGATCGACGCGATGCCAAAGTCAGTCAGCCGCACGCGGCCATCGGCGGACACCATGACATTGGCCGGTTTGACGTCGCGATGGATGATGCCTTGGCTGTGGGCCGCGGCCAGAGCGTCGAGCACCTCAGCGCCCAGCGCCGCAGCACGCTGTTCGTCGAGCGGCCCTTCGCGGGCGACGAGCTCGGCCAGCGTGGGGGCGTCAACCAGTTCCATGACGATGAGAGGGTGACCCTCGTCGTCGATCACGTCGAAGACGGTCACCGCGTTCGGGTGGCTGAGTCGTGCCGCCGCACGCGCTTCACGCAAGACCTTCTCGCGGATAGCTGCCTGCTCGGCCTCATCGAGGATCGCGGGAAAGACGATCTCTTTGATGGCGACGTCGCGCTGAAGTAAAAGGTCGTGGGCCCGCCAGACAGTGCCGAATCCACCCCTGCCCAGCAGAACCTGGCGGGCATACCGGCCCGCTACTACCCGATCTTCCGTACCTTGGACCCCCACGCCCCATGCGTACCCGGCGGCGGTCACGGGCATGCATGGCACTGATGTTCCACACCCGCACCGTTGGCCATGGCACGCTCGGGCCGGACGAGATCGTCGAGTTGGTTCGGGCCGCGAGAGTAAGTGCCGTTGCCGACGTCGTCGCTATCCGGGTAGCCGTCGACATCCCGACGGTGGCCAGGGAGGTGCGGATCGAGCATGTGTTTCACGCAGCACTCTCCTAGGAGCGCGCCACGGAGTCGCTCGGGAACACGTGGCTGTCGGGCCCCAAGCGGGCGTCGAGCAGCCTTCGCACTTCCTCCGTTGACGTCCGACCGATCTCGGCGTCGCCCGAGAACTGAGGGAGTCGGCGGCCGGGGGCGGGGCCGGCGCGCACGACCAGGGCCGGGTTCGAGCGGTTTTCAATGGCGGCCACCTGGGCCCGGGCCCCGTCGGTGAGGTACCAGGTTGTCAGCCGGCGCTCGGCAGAGGCGGGAAGCGGGAGGTGGGCGGTCAGCACCTCCTTGCGGGCCGCGAGCCTGCGCGCCGACCACGTGATCAGCCGGCGCGCCAGATGGCCCGGCCCCGGCGCGCCTACCTTGTCGTCGGGAGCGATATCGCTCGCCCCCCCGGCGCGCGCCGCGTAGTACCCAAATAGTGAGCCCGCCGCCCACTCCGGGGAATCGACGACGGTGTACCTGCCGGGGGCGACTTCGCGCTGGGCGATCCGCACGAGAGCGCGGGCAATGGTCGCGCAGAACACGGCATCAATGACCGGGCCGGTCGCGAACGGCCCCACCAGCGTGCCGCTCGACGCGGCCGCCATCATCTGGCGGCTCACCGACTGGAGGTCGCCATGCACCTGACCCAGACGTAGCACGTAGACGGGCCGATGGTGCTGGAGCCCGAACAGCAGGGCACGCCGTTCGCCGTGTCGCTTGTCAGCGGCGTAGCGCGTCCTCGAAACGGTCCGTTTCCGATAGCCCTGGTCGCGAGAAGACATCCCGAATGCCATGGTCGAGCTCATGTAGACGTATGGCGTGCCGGGCGGGGCGTGGGCCATGCCGTTCGCCAGTGTCAGCCTCGTGTCCCGGCGGGCGTCGGCCCTTAGGCCTGCCGGCAGCGAGAAGTCGGCGACCAGGTCGCAGCCGGCGAGAAGTTGGCGGGAGCTCGAGGGTGCATCCAATCCGCCAACGCGGCACTCCAGGCCGCAACCCTCCAGGAAAGCGGCACCGAGGCGCGACCGGCACACTGGCACGGCGGTGACCCCATCCATGCGGTCGAGGAGCAGGCTCACCTCGGTGGCGACGTGACCGTTGGCCCCGATCAACGCGATCGTCGTCGTCGTCCTCGTCATGACCGTGCGTACAGCTGCTCGATCAGCGCGCTGGTGTCCCGACCGTCGGCGGCGCTCGCGTGATTGCACTTGCCCTGGTCGAGCCCCCCGAGGAAGGCCGACCAGTGCGCGTGCAACGCCTGCACCGACGTGGTGGGCCCGGCTCGGCCGCTGGCGATCGTGAAACCCTGAACCCCCGAGGCTCTCGGCGTGACCCGCAGGCCCCGGTCGCCCCAGAGGGCGTGGCCGACGTCGGCGGTCTCGAAACGGTAGACGTTGACCATCTCGGTGAACCGCAGCGCGGACACGAGGATTTCGAGGCGCACCTCGGGATCGCTCGGGCCCCGGGTGACGTCGGCCACCGCCTCAGTGTGGACGTCGAAACCTTCCTCTTTGATCATCTGCACCTCGGAGACCTTGACCGCGGACGACCCGCACACGTGCAGGGCCAGGTCCAGCGCGTGTACGGCCACATCGAAGAGCATGCCGCCCCCGGCCAGCTCGAGGTCGCTCTGGTAGGTGCCCCCCCTTGTGCCGGGACGGCCGAACTCGACCCGTGCGGACCGCAGGGATCCGAAGACCTTCGAACGGACGATCTCCCTCAGCAGGACGGTCGACACGAGAGATCGCAGGAAGAACCCACATCCGAGCCGGCCCGGCGCGAACAGCGCGCACCAGGCATCGTGCTCAGCCAATGAACGGGCAAACGGCTTCTCGACGTACACCGCACAGCCCCGCCTGGCGAGGACCGGGTAGAACTCGGCGCGCGCACCGTAAGGGACGGCCAACAGCACAACGTCGACGTCGGGCAGCCGGCCGGGATCCTCTGGGAGCTTGGGCACCGACACGTCGAGCCCGCGGCCGAGGGCCGCCGCCCGGCGGTGGTCTCGATCGACGATCCATTGCACCCGGGCTCCGGGCATCGCCAGCAGTACGGGAAGGTGGGTCTGGGCCACCACCTGGCCCGCGCCGATGATGCCAACGGTGGTGGGCATTCTTTTACGGATGGGCGGACGGGGGGGCGGCGGCCAAAGCCTCGGCCTTGATCTGCACACACAGCTCCTGGAAGCCGTAGAGCGAGGCAATCCGCAGACCGGCCCGTCCGTCGAGAAAACCGCGCCGCAAAACGTAGACGTACACGAAGTACAGCAACGGTCGCGCCGGCAGCATGGGCCAGATCCGACGGCGGATCGCCGACTTGACGCCGACGCCGAGAGAGACTCTTCCCGACGGCGGCGGCGCGCCGGCACCGGCACGCTCCCGAGCCTCTAGGGTGGAGTACTCGTTGTGCCGCGCCAGCCAGACTTCGAAGGGACGGCGGTCGTCGTGCAGTAGCGGCGTGTCGAAGCGGTGGACTCCGCCCTCCACGACCGGGTGCTCGTGGACGAGCCGCTCGGCATAGCGCGCCTTGCCCCGGCGGAGGAGCCGGGTCACACGCGCCGTCCCGAAGCCACCGTGGCGCAGCTGGCGGCCGAGGAAGACGACCGAGCGGCGAAAGCTGCCGGCGTTGGCGCCCGGTGCGACGAGGAAACGGCGTAGCTCCTCCCAGGCGTCGTCGGGAACTCGCTCATCGGCGTCGACGAACAGCACCCACTCGCGCTCGACCGCCTCGTGACCCATGGCCCAGTTGCGTTGCGCCGCGTATCCGGGCCAAGGTCGCTCCACGACGGTGCAGCCTCGGGAGCGGGCCAGCTCGATCGTGCCGTCGGTGCTACCGGAATCGACGACGACCACCTGCGAGGCGCGACGGAGCGAGTCGAGGCAGGCAGGAAGGTTCCGCTCCTCATCGCGCGTCAGCACGATTGCCGTTACCGGGACGGCTTCCGCCATATGGTCACTCACCCTGATGCCCCAAGAGTCAGGGATCGTACCGGGCACCGGTGGGTCCGACGACGGGACCGGTCCGATACAGTCGCGGGGTCAGCCGATGAAGACCGAGGAACCCACATGTCGTGCCGGCGGGACTCCACTGGCAATCATGTCGGTCCTGTTCGGCTACTTGCCTCCGGGCCTCATTCTCAACGTCGGAAGCGGCGCGACCACCGGCCAGACCGCCCACCCCGGCCAGACCGTGGTCAGCTGCGACCGGGACGCCTTCCAACGGGACGACCCCACGTTCTTCGTCGCCGACGCCCTCGCCCTGCCGACCCGCAGCGGTGCGTTCGACGCCATCTTGGCCAAGGACGTTATAGAGCACGTCGACGATGTCATGCTCGCCCTTAGCGAGCTCAGGCGCAGCGTCCGCCCTGGCGGCGTCCTCTTGGCGACCGTCCCCCGAGCCATCCCCCGCGCCGTGTGGGATGACGTGACCCATCGCCGAGGCTTCACCGGCCGCGCTATCCGCGGTGCCCTGGAAGCGACGTCGTGGTCGGTCGTGGAGCAGACGCGAATGGGCGGACTGCCGGGGGCGGGCCGGCTCGGCCTCGAGCCACACCTCAAGACCATTCTCAAGGTCCCGGGGCTCGGCCACTGGTTCGGCACCAACTGGCTATGCGTCGCCCGAGCCCGATGACCCAGCAGGCTACGCCCGAGACCGAGCTTCCCGGACCCCCGATACGGAGACAGTCGTTCCTCAACCTGGTCGCCGGCACCGCGGGCAGCAACGTGGCCATGGCGCTGCTCGGCAGCGTCGGAGGCATCCTCCTGGCGCGCGGTCTCGGACCGGCACAGCGCGGCGACCTCGCCATTATCGTCGTCTGGCCAACCGTCGTCGGCACGATGGCGACCATCGGGCTCCCGCAGGCCATCACCTACTGGCTCGCGCGGCGGCCGCCGAAGTCCCGCCAGTTTCTCTCGACCGCGACCTTGGGCCTGGTCGTGCTCGGCGTCCTCGTTGCGGCCGGCGGCTTCGCCCTGGCGCCCTTCATCAGCAGCTCACCGAGCGTCGAGGATGCATTCCGGATCGTCTTCCTGCTGACACCGATCGTCTTCGCCTCGACCGGCTGGACCTCAGCGCTGCAGGCGACCACCCCCTTTCGATGGAACATGGCCCGCTTATCGCAGTCGGTCGTGTACTTCGTGGCCGTCGCCCTGCTGCTCGCAGCCGACCGGCTCTCGTTTCAGAGCGCCGTCGTCGCCTTTGTCCTGTCGCTGTTGACCCAGGCCGTCGTCGCCGGGCTCTACAGCCGGCTAACCATCGGGCGCGCCGTCCGACCCGAAAGCGAGCTGTTCCGGCCGCTGTTCTCCTACGGCGTACGGTCGATCGCGTCGAGCGCGCCCTACCTCGTCAACGCCCGCCTCGACCAGCTTGTCCTATCGATTGCGGTGACATCGACCGCGCTCGGCAACTACGCCGTCGCGGTTTCACTGAGCTTTCTGGCCGCGCCGGTCTCGCTCGCCTTCGGCTCGATCGCCTTTCCCCGCATCGCCGCATCGACCTCGGAGGAGGAGGCCACGCGGGTGCAGCGCTCGGCGATCATCGGGTGCACGCTGACCGCGTGTGCGGTGCTCGTGCCGCTCGGTTTCCTCGCGCCGCGGCTGCTGCCCCTCCTCTTCGGCCACGGCTACGACGACGCCATCGTCCCGTTCCGGCTCCTGATTCCCGGCACCATCGCCTTCGTCAACAACCAGGTGATCGGCGACGTGTTGAAGGGTCGGGGCCGGCCTCTCGTCGTCGCCGTCGCCGAAGGAGTCGGCGCCGCTGTCACCGTGGCCGGGCTAATCCTCCTCATACCGCGCTACGGGATAAACGGGGCCGCGGCGGCCTCGACCGTGGCCTATATCAGCGTCACTCTTGTGCTGATCTGGGCGTTGAGGAACACCCGCCCCCTAAGGTGAGAGTCACCGTCATAGGGCCCCAGTACCCCGACTCCTTTGCCGAGAACCTGGTCGACGCGTTGGCCCAGATGGGCCACGAGCCGTTGGCCATCGAAACCGCCCACACGTTCGAGAAGAACCGCGTCCTGGCACGCGGAATGCATCTGGCGCGCGCCCTGCCGACGGTCGACACCCGGTTGGAGCGGCGCCTCGTCCGCCAGGCGCTCGAGTACCGGGCCGAGACGGTCTTGACCGTCGTGTCGCTGCTACCGAACACGGTGGACAGTCTGCGAGAGTCGGGCGCCAAGGTCGCGCTCTGGTTCCCCGATGCGGTGTCCAACCTTGAGCGCCAGCTCATGTTCATCGCACCCTACGACGCGTTGTTCTTCAAAGAGCCGGTGCTGGTGGAACGCGGCCGACGGATTCTGGGGGCGCCGACCCACTACCTGCCCGAAGCGTGCAACCCCGCGTGGCACAAGCCCCCGGCCGACGCCGAGCTGGCCCGGATGGCCGAGTCCGATCCGAGGGAGTTCGACCGGGTGGTGGTGATGGCCGGCAACGTGTACCCGTACCGGGCGCGCCTGCTCGCCCGGCTGCTCTCGGCGCGCATACCGCTGCGCGTGTACGGGCCACCGCTGTCGCGGTGGTTGAGGTCCTCTCCCGTCGCCGCGTGCCATTCCGGCCGGTACGTCGTGCGCGCCGAGAAGGCGGCCGTGTTCCGCACCGCCGCGGCCGTCCTCAACCCCCTCAGCCCCAGCGAGATCGAGGGCGTCAACTGCCGGCTCTTCGAGGCCGCCGGCTGTGGCGCGGCCGTGCTCGCCGAGCAGCGACCGGAGCTGGGCAAGCTGTTTGCCCTGAACGATGAGGTCGTTTCCTTCGCGGATTTCGACGAGCTGGTCGATCGGGCTCGATGGCTCATCGACAGCCCCGACGAGAGCCGCACGATTGGGGACGCGGCCAGCGTTCGGGCCCACGCGGAGCACACCTACCAGCACCGTCTGCGGCGCGTGTTCGAGGTGCTGTCGTCGTGACCGCCCCGTTTCCCGCGCCGACTCCGACGCCGGTCCAGGCCACAGCCACCGCGCCGGGCGGATCCCTGTACGCCAACCGGCGGTTCCTCAGCGTCATCCTGCTGTTCGTCGCGGTCACCCCCTTCACGATCGTCCTGCTGACGCGCAGCGATGCCGAACAAGCCTCGCGAAACGTCGTCCTGGCGGTCATATCACTGGTGTTCACGGGCCTGGCCTGCCTCCTCCTCACCGCTCGCAACGAACGGGGGCTGGGCCTGGCCACACTGCGGCTCGGGCCTTGGTGGATCTCCTACTTCGTCGTCGCCTTCGGCCTGAACTCGCTGTTGTGGATCGACCCGCAGGAGACCGGTTCGGTTTCGATCATCCGCCACGAATACATCCCCATCGCCATCATGATCGCAACCGGTGCCCTCGCGTGCTGGACCTTCGGCTACCTCCTGGCCCCGGCTCGGTTCGGCCGCAAATTGCTGCGGGCGGTGGTGTCGTGGGCCGCGCCCCGCGGGCCGTGGGCCTTGCGCACACCGAGCTTCGCCGTCGTCCTTTATGGCATCGGGTGCAGCGCCCGGCTCATACAGATCCTCACCGGCCGGTTCGCCTATCTGGCCGACCCGGTGGCGGCGGTCACATCGCCGTCATCGTCCAACCAATTCTTCGCCATCCTCAGCCAGTTCTCCCGCTTCGGACTCATCCTCGCCGCCATCGACGCCATCGCCCTCCACAGAACGACCAAAGCCCGCTTCACCCTGATCGTCATCTTCGGGGCCGAGATTGCGTTTGGGCTGATCAGCGGAATGAAATCCGAGTTCCTGCTCACGGTCCTGTGCGTCGGGCTCGTGTACTCCGTCACGAGGGGCAGGTTGCCCCGGCGCATGGTGTTTGTCGGCCTGCTGGCCGGCCTCCTTATCGTGCCGATCAACAACGCCTACCGGGAGCGGGTACGGAGAGAGTCGCAGGTCATCTCGTCGGCGGCCGCGATCCAGCTGCTTCCCGGTCTCCTCACCGACACGCTCGGACCATCGCACCTGCCCGAACTGCTGGCCTCCTCCCCCGAGACGTTGGCCAACCGCCTCCGCCTCATCGACGGCATGGCCGTGATCGTCCAGCGCACGCCCAGCGTCATCCCCTACAAGGGCGGAAGCGAGTTCCTCACTGCACCCGTGGTCGGTCTGGTGCCACGCGCGGTCTGGTCCTCGAAGCCGGTGCTGGCGACGGGGTACCGCTTCAACCAGGAGTACTACCAGTCGCCGTCGACGATCTACAGCGCCTCGGCGATCACGTTCCCAGGGGATCTCTACCGCCACGCCGGCATTTGGGGGGTAATCGTCGGAATGTTGTTGCTGGGGATGACGTGCCGCCTGGTCCAGGCGGAGCTGTACCCCGGGAAGGACCTACGACTGCTGTTGATCTACGTCCCCTTCTTCGTGCTGTTCGTCAACATGGAGCTCGATGCAGTCAGCATCCTCTCCAGCCTGGTCCAGACGCTGGTCCTGAGCCTGCTGGTCACCAAGATGTCGTTCGTCTCCAAGCGATGACCTCGATCGTCTCGATCCTCCAGGACCCCAGGCAAGGCGGGGGCATCGGCACGGTCGCTGATTGGTACCACCGGTGGATGGACCAACACCGGCCAGGCGAGTCCACGGAGTACTACCTCGACGACCTCCGGGCCGGTCCCTTTGTTCCCCGGGCGCTGGGGTGGACCCCCGCTGTAGTCCAGGTCCCCCGGCTCGTGCCCCGTCTTCACGTGCCGCAGTACCTGGCCGGGCGCGCCCTGCTCAGCCGAGCCACCTCGTCCGCCGAGGAGGTGCACGTGATCGGCGCGGTTGCGGTCCAGGGCGCCATGGTCCGCCCCGGCGCGCCGACGCTGGCCTGGTTCGCGACCACCATCTCCGACGAGCGCCGGGCGGTGGCGTCGATCTCCTCGGCGTCGCGCCGGGCGTTGTACCGGGCGACCCTCGGCCCGCTGGAGCGGTTGGAGGCCTCGGTCTTCGCCCGGGCGACGAGGGTGCTGGCGCAAAGCCCCCACACCGCCGATCGCGCCATGGACGCCGGCGCTCCGGCGCGAGTCGTCGAGGTCGTGCCGATCCCGATCGACACCGACCGCCTGGTGCCAGGGATGCGGCCGCGGCGTGGCGCTCTGTTCGTGGGCCGGGCGAACGACCCGAGAAAGGGCTTCGAGCGGGTCCTGAAGCTGGCGGCGACATCAACGACCGTTTCAAAGCGAGGCGTCGATGTAGTTTCCCACGAGGCCGGCTCGAGTGCAGGCTCGGGGGACCCGGCCGTGCGCTGGTGGGGTAGGGTCGGCGACCTTGCCGATCGCTATCAACAGGCCGAGGTCTTGCTGGTCCCATCCAGGCACGAGGGGTACGGAATCGTCGTCTTCGAGGCCCTCGCCTGCGGCACACCAGTCGTCGCCTACCGCTGCGGAGGGCCCGATCGCTATCTGGCCGACTCCGGGGGCGGGTTCACGGTCGACGACGACGACGAGTTCCGGCGGCGAGTCGAGCTGTTGCTGACAAACCACGAGCTGCGGGACGAGATGGCCGCATTGGGCCGAGCATGGGTCGACAGCCACCTGTCGGCCAAGAACTTTCTCGCCAACCCCGACGTCTTCCGCCTGTGACCGGTCCGGGCGTCAGCCGGCGAGCCACGCTCGCCTTGGCCGGCGCGGCGTCCGCCGCCGCACTGGTCGGTTGTACCACCAACGACTCCGCCCGCCAGCAGGCAACCTCGTTGCCGGTCACCCCCCCGCCACTGCCGGCGGGGATCAACGCTGCCGGTGGGCTCGTCGGCTTCGTCGACGTCAAAGAGTTCGGGGCCGTCGGCGACGGCACCGTTGACGATACCGAGGCGATCCAGAAGGCCATCGACGCGTGCATCGGTTCGGGCGACCCGGCCAAAGCGGCCCGCGCCGCGGTTCGGGGCCTGTACCTGTCCCCGGGCCAGTACCGGGTCACCGCCCCACTCAGGATCACCAGCGTGCAGGGCTTCTACCTCACCGGGGCGGGCGTGCAGGTCACCAGCCTCATCCCCGCGGGGTCGAAATCACTGCCCGCCCTCCTCGACATCAACGGATGTGCCGAAGGCTGGTTCGGCAACTTCGGCGTCAACGCCGGTGGCCACCAGGCGGCCAGCGACAAGGTCATCTTCTACCACTGGGATAAGGCCACCGCGGCCCGCAGTTCCACTGGTTGCACGTTTTCCAACATCTCCATTCGCGAGGTGAAGTTCGACATCGGCTTCGCCATCGGCACTGAAAACCACCTCCAGGTGGACGGCACCAACTTCTACAGCTGCCTCGTTACCGGCCAGTTCAAGGCGGGCTCCGACGCCGAGTCTTGGCAGTACGGCTTCAAGTTCGGCAACGGAGTCTCGGGCAACAACATCGACCATTCGATGTTCGGCAGTGCGGCGTCGCATTGCAAGACGGGGCTGTGGTTCGGTGGGTCGAACGCCTGGGTCTTTGGGGGTCAGCCGGCCGACAACGAGGTCGACGTCCACATCGAGTCGCCGTCCGTTTTCACCTTCCAGGGCCTGCGCTCGGAGGGCGCGCGCCGGTTCCTCTCCACCGCGGCGGGAACCGCAGGCGCACTCATCGCCATACGTGACCTCATCTTCGTGTGCAACGAGCTCGACGACGACGGGTACTGGATTGACTCGTCGCAGGCCGGTTCGCTGACCCTCGAGAACGTCGGCGCCACCAACGTGAAGTCGGGCAACAAGGCGAGAATTCGGGCCACCGGCCGGGTCCAAGTCGTGGTCACCAACGTGCTGCAACCGACCGCAATCGACGAGGGTCTGGTCGCGGCGGGGGGCGCGAAGTTCATCGTGATCGCGTACAACCAGTCCGACAGCGACAACCGGATCGTGGCCGGGGCCCAACTCACCACCAAGGGGTGACGGCGCTCCTGTTCCTGGTGGCGCTGGCGGGGCCGGCGCCGGCTCCGAAGCCGTAAGGGTTCCCGACGAAGCTTTCCGCCCAGATGCGATCGCTAGTCGAGCGGACGACCCATCGGGTGGTCATGAAGCGACGCCTGCCACCGCCGTTCCCGCCGGTGGCGTTCTACGTATCCTCCGAAGGCGGGCTGCGCTACCTCCGGCGATCTGTGGCTCAGGCCGACCCGGCCCTCCTGCGCGCCGCCACCGAGCTGGTGCGGCCGGGCGACGTCGTCTGGGACATCGGCGCCAATGTCGGACTGTTCAGCTTCGCGGCTGCGGCGCTGGCGGGCGGCGGCGGGCAGGTGGTGGCGGTGGAGGCCGATACCTGGCTCACCGACCTGCTGCGGCGCTCGGCCCGCCTGGATGGCCCGGCGCGGGCGCCGGTCACCGTGCTTCCGGTCGCCGTCAGCAACGAGGTTGGTATCTCAGCCTTTCACGTGGCGCGCCGGGCTCGGGCAACGAGCTATCTCGACGGCCTCGGCACGACCCAGACCGGCGGGGTGCGTGAGACCCAGGTCGTCCCCACGGTCACCCTCGACTGGCTGGCCGGGCACTTCCCGCCTCCCGACGTCCTCAAGATAGACGTAGAGGGCGCCGAACTGTTGGTCCTTCAAGGTGGGCCCGAGGTGTTGGCCCGGCGCCCCCGCCTGGTGTGCGAGGTACTGGACGCCAGCAGCGGGCGCGTCGGCGCTCTGCTGGGCGCCTGCGGCTACCAGTTCTTCGATGCCACTCACGACCGCAGGTCGAGGGCGCCGGTCAGCAAGCCTCCCGACCTCACTCTCGCCCTACCGCGGTAGTCAGGTCGGCGCGGGTGATGGCGCGGGGTGCGGCTCACTGAGGCCCACCATGGCCGCCAGGATCCCGGCGTAGCGATTGGCAGCCGCCGCCCATGTCCAGGCCGACAACCAGGATGCAACCGGGGCCTGATCGGGGGGAGTCGTGCTTGCCGCAGCCAGAATCGCCTCCGCCCACGACCCTGGGTCGTCGCCACGGGCGTAGGTGGCAAAGGGGCCGCAGACCTCACGGGCCCAGTCCTTGTCGACTGTGACGACGATTCTCGCCGATGCCATTCCTTCGAGCAGTGGAATCCCCAAGGATTCGACCAGCGACGGGAAGGCGACGACGTGGTGGGCGGCGTAGAGGGCTGGCAGCTGCGCCCGTTCAATGGTGCCGACGAACTGGACCCTTCCGTGGGCCCAGCGCCGGGCACAGTCACCGAACCGGGCCTCACCTTCTTCGGGCGAGATCGTCAACGTCAGGGAGGCCAACAGTTCGTCGGGAAGCCGGCCAACGGCGCGGATGAGCATGGGGATGTTCTTCTGGGATGCGCCGTAGGACGTGTTCAGGATCCTGAGAGGAGGTCGCGCCGGCATGGGCTCGACGCGCCAGTCGACCGGCGCGCCGTGATGGATGACCTCGATGGGTGACACGGGGATGTGGTGGCGGTTGGCGAAGGCGATCAACGGCTGGCACATGGCCTGGGTCGGCACCGCCCAAATATCTGACTGGCGGAGAGCGGCGTCGAGCGCCCACCGACGCGCCTCGGTCCGGCGTGTCGACAGTTGCGGGTTGATGCCGGGCGGCTCGACGAGGATCCGGTCACGAACGGCCACGAGCTGAGGACACCTGGCAAGAATCAGGGACACGTTGGCGACGTTGAACACGGCCGCCACATTCCGGCACTGCGTCACCCCCGAGAGCTGGGCCGAAAGTGGCCCGGTGGCGGAGAGAACCAACGATTCGATGCCCCGTTCCCGCAGCTCGACTTCGAGGCGAGGAACGAGCTCCTCGGCGTAAGCAAGGCCGCCGCCCATGCGGGCGTTCGACGCATTGATCGCCACCGTGGGGACGGCCGCAGCCGCAGCACCTCCCCATGGCACTTTCAGCTACCGTTGCTGGTCGCGACGGTGCCGGCGAGGATCTTGTTGATCGCCGGGGGCGCTAGGCGCCACAGAGTCGCGCGGGCCTCGTCCTCGGCCGTTTCCCACGCCGCATTCTGCGCCTGAGCGCTGGCAGCCCGCTGGTCCCAATCGACCGAGTCAGTAACCCGTGCGGCTGTTGCCTGAGCCAAGCCGAGGGCGCTGCCCGCAGGGTTCAGCGAAGATGCCCAGAGCATGGGCGCCTCCATCGGAGCCGTCTGGGGAAAGAAGGACGGGTCGTCGAAACGCCTGGTAAGGCCGGTGGAAATCACCGCGCCGGCTTGGGGAAGGTCTTGCACATTCGCGGCAACCAACTGCGGCGCGGCGGCGAGCGCCTCAGCGATCCAGCCGTCGAGGATCGTCTTGGGGTTGACGGCCTCCCCTCCACCGGGATGGATCTCGAAATGCACGTGGGGCGATCCGCCCCGGGCATTGCCGGAGTCACCGTTCAATCCGATGAACTGGCCCTGCGTCACGTTTGCTCCGCTGGTCAGGTCGGGGGCAAACGAGTTCAGGTGGGCCATGTAGTAGTAGGTGCCGTCGGGAGCGGTGACATAGGCGGCGTTTCCGCCGAGCCCTTCCTGCGAGTAACGCAGGACGCCGTCGACGGGAGCCCGAACGGGGGTATCGAAGGCGGCGAAGAGGTCGTTGCCCTTGTGCGTCCGCGTGCCGCCGCCGCGAGGATCTCCCCAGTCATCGGTGAAGGTGGTAAAGCCCCCCACGGGGAAGTGCCCCATGCCCATCATGGCGGCTTCCTGCGGGGTGAAACCGATCGTCTCGAGCGGCCGAAGAGCATCAAGTAGGGCCCGCGTGTTGCTGGCTCCGGATCGAGCCTGGTTGTCCAGAATCGACTGCACGGTGCCGGGATTGAGTTGGGACGGACCAGTCACAGCGGCACTGGGATCGACAGAGCCGTCGGGCGCCAAGAACGCGCCGGCCGTTGGCGGTGTCACCGGACCACTGTCGGGTGCTGGCGCCGCGCCGGCCGGACCGCTCGGAGCCAAGCCCGGTGTCTGACCCGTCGGCGCGGGCGTTGGCGCGCCGGGATCACCGGTCGTCGGCGCCGGCGCCGGCGCTGGCGCCGACGACGTCGTGGTCGTGGTCGTGGACTTTCGCCTGGTGCTGTTCAACCCGTCATCGGGGTGCGTCGTGGTGGTCGGGAGGGGGTAGTAACCCGGAGCCTGACTGCCGGTCGTCTGCGCGCCCGCGGCCATACCGACGACCGTCTGGGACAGGACCGCCACAACAGGCATGAGCACGATGAGGGCGCGAACCCGCCGGGACACCAAGGATGACTGTACTCGTGGGCGACTGGGATTGTTGGCAGCCTCCCGTGAGGCGATCTCAGGCCTCGGTTATCGCTCCCCGATCGGCCCCGGTCACGAGGCGGGCGAACTTGGCCAGAACCCCGCTGGTGTAGCGCGGTTCTGGAAGCTTCCACTGGGCGCGGCGCGTCGCCAGCGTCGCATCGTCGACGAGCAGGTCGATAGTCCGGGTGACAGCATCGATGACAATTCGGTCGCCGTCGGCGACGAACGCGATCGGCCCGCCGTCGACGGCCTCGGGTGCCACATGGCCAATGCACAGCCCGTGCGTGCCACCCGAGAATCGCCCGTCGGTCACCAGCGCAGCATCCGCGCCCCGACCAGCGCCCTTCATGGCCCCGGTGACGGCCAGCATCTCCTTCATCCCAGGACCGCCTTTAGGGCCCTCGTAACGAATGACGACCACATCGCCCGGTTGAATCGCGCCGGCAAGGATTGCCTCCATCGACCTCTCTTCGCTGTCGAACACTCGCGCCGTTCCCTCGAAGCGGAGCTGGTCGATGCCTGCGATCTTCACGACCGAGCCGTTCGGGGCCAACGAGCCCCGCAGGATTGCGATACCGCCCTCGGCATGGATGGGCCGATCGAGTGGGTGCACGACCTGGCCATCGGGGGCCGGCGGGTCGAGGGCGTCAAGGTTTTCGGCCATGGTACGGCCGGTGACCGTGAGGCAGTCACCGTTGAGCAACCCAGCCTCGAGTAGTTCCCGCAGCACGACCGCAACCCCACCCACTCGGTCCAGGTCGGTCATGTGGTACTTGCCGTGCGGCTTCATGTCCGCGACATGCGGCACGCGCCGGCCAACCGTGTTGAAGTCGTCAAGAGCCAGGTCGACGCGCGCCTCGTTGGCGATCGCCAGCAGGTGCAGCACCGCGTTCGTCGACCCCCCGAGGGCGTTCACGACTGCGATGGCATTTTCGAACGCTTCCCTCGTCATAATCTGTCGGGGCCGGATACCGGCTTCGACAAGGGCGGTCACCGCTTCTCCGCTTGCGTAGGCAAGGTCATCGCGCCGCCGGTCGACCGCGGGCGCTGACGACGACCCCGGCAGGCTCATCCCGAGGGCCTCGGCGACAGCCGCCATCGTGTTGGCGGTGAACATTCCAGCGCACGATCCCTCGGTCGGGCACGCATTGCGCTCGATGAGCGACAGTTCCTCAGCACTGAGGGTGCCGGCCGCATGGGCGCCGACAGCCTCGAAGACGCTCACGATGTCGAGCGCTTCGCCGCGCGGGCCCCGCCCTGGAAGGATCGTCCCCCCGTAGAGGAAGACACTCGGCACGTTGAGCCGCGCCGCGGCCATGAGCATTCCCGGCAGCGATTTGTCGCAGCCGGCGAAGGTCACCATGGCGTCGAAGCGTTCGGCGTGCATGACGGTCTCGATGGAGTCGGCAATCACCTCGCGGCTCACAAGGGACGCCCGCATACCCTCGTGGCCCATCGAGATTCCGTCGGAGACGGCGATCGTCATGAACTCGATCGGGAACCCTCCGGTCGCCCGCACGCCCGCCTTCGCCCGTTTCGCCAACCGATCGAGGGGAAGGTTGCAAGGTGTGACCTCGTTCCAGCTACTGACGACGCCCACTTGGGGCTTCGACCAGTCGTCGTCAGTCATGCCGATGGCGCGCAGCATTGCCCGCGCCGGTGCCCTAGCGAAGCCCTCAGTGACCTCGCGACTGCGTCTCATGGTCTCGTCCATGCGAGGAAGGATAGGACCGAGGACGAGGTGTGGACCCTGAATTGCGGGTGGCCGTGTAACGCCCTTAGTGCGCCCCTAGACTCGATCAGGCAGGACGACCCGAAAGGCAGGCTCGGATGACAGTGCTCGATCTCTGGCTCGCACCCGTGCGGAACGCTGACTGGGTCTCTGCTCGTTTCGGCCACCGGTAAGCGCGGACTCGATGCCTTCGGTCCGCCCGGCCCTATCGGTCGACGACGTCTATGAGGTTGCGGCGGAACGCTGCTTCGCTCCCTGCGCAAAACCCCTTGTTGGTGTCGAACTCGAGTGGTTGACGTTCGACACCACCAAACTGCTGGCGCGGGTCGATCCCGGTCGATTGCGCCGCTGCACATCCGATGGCGCCATCTTCCCGAATCAGAGCATTCTGACCTTTGAGCCGGGAGGCCAGCTCGAGTTGAGCAGTCCCCCGTATTCAACAATCGACCGCGCTTGCGCCGCCGCTGCCGCCGACCTGGCCGTAGCCTCTCGGGCGGCCAGAGAGATAGGCGTCGAACTCGTCGGCATGGGCACCGACCCGCTGCGACCCGCGACTCGCGTCATCGAGTCACCCCGCTACGACGCCATGGAGCACTACTTCGCACCGGGGGGTCCGGCGGGTCAAAGAATGATGTGCAGCACCGCCGCCGTGCACATCAACATCGGCTTGGGACCGACCTCGGAGGACGCAGCGCGCCAATGGTGCATCGCCCACGACGTCGGTCCGACACTCGCCGCTGTCTTCGCCAACTCACCTCTCCTCAACGGCCGTTCAAGCGGGTTTCAGTCCTCCCGACTGGCGGCTTGGTGGGCGATGGACGGCACTCGAACCTCCCCAGTTGCCAACGAGCAACCAGGGCCGCTCGCCTGGGCCCGTTACGTGCTTGACGCCAAGATCATGCTGATCCGGCTCAGCTCCGACTCCTTCGTCCCGGTCGAGGGGTCGATCACGTTTCGCGAATGGCTCGAGACCGGCCACGAACTCGGCTACCCCACGACCGATGACCTCGACTACCACATGAGCACGCTCTTTCCGCCAGTGCGCCCTCGGGGATGGCTCGAACTGCGGATGGTGGATGCGCTCCCCGATCCGCTCTGGAAGGTGGCGCTCGCGGTGACCGCCGCCCTGCTACTCGACCCCGCGGCCGGTGAGGATGCGCTGCAGGCGTGCTCCCCTGCCGCGAACCTGTGGGTCGAGGCCGCTCACCTGGGAATGCGCCATCCCGAACTCGCAGTTTCGGCGATTCCTTGTTTCGACGCCGCCCAGGCCGCCCTCGACCGCCTCGGCGTGGGTCGCACCATCGCAGCTCAGGTTCAGCTGTTCAGGGAGCGCTACGTCGACCGAGGACGCAGCCCCGCCGATGACCGGCTCGATGAGTGGGCGCGTGACGGATCACTCCTTCCTGGCTTTTCGCCCGCCGCGATGGAGCAAGTGTGGATCTGAAGGAGAAGATCGCTGAGGACCTCGCCGCGGTTCGGAAGCGCTCGATCGACCTGCTGGCGCCGCTCGACGAGGACAAGCTCATTCGTCAGCACTCGCCGCTCATGTCCCCCCTGATCTGGGACCTGGCGCACGTCGGCAACTTCGAGGAACTGTGGTTGCTACGGGCGGTCAACGGGGACAAGCCGATCGACGCCAGCCTCGACGACATCTACGACGCCTTCCGCCACCCCCGCCCCAACCGGCCGTCACTGCCCCTCCTCGGCCCGGCCGAGGCGCGCCGATACCTCAGCGAGGTGCGGGGACGCGTTCTCGACGTGCTCGACCGAGTTGATGTCACCAATGGTGAGCGACTGCTCCATGACGCCTTCGTCTACGGGATGGTCGTGCAACACGAGCATCAGCACGACGAGACGATGCTCGCCACTATCCAGCTGATGGACGGCGAGGGGTACCTGCCCCTGACGCCGGAGGCGCTCGTGGCCTCGCCGCCGACAACAAAGGAGATCCGGATCGCCGCTGGGCCCTTTGTGATGGGCACCGACACCTATCCGTGGGCGTACGACAACGAACGCCCGGCGCAGGTCGTCGACCTCCCACCGTTTTGGATCGATACCGCCCCCGTTACCAACCACCAGTTTCTGGAGTTTGTCAGCGACGGCGGCTACTCGGAGACGAGGTGGTGGGACGACGACGGCTGGACCTGGCGCAGGAACAATGAGGTCGAGCACCCGCAGTTCTGGGGTCGCGACAGCAGTGGCTCCTGGACACGGCGTCGGTTCGGCCGGCAGGAGGCGCTTCCTCCTGACGAGCCGGTGCAGCACGTGGCCTGGCATGAGGCCGCTGCCTACGCCCGATGGGCTGGCCGTCGCCTGCCGACGGAGGCCGAGTGGGAGAAGGCGGCGTCGTGGGCGCCCAATGGCGACAAGCGGCTGTACCCATGGGGCGATGACACGCTGGCGCTGGACGAACGGGCGAATCTGGGCCAGAGGCGGTTTGGTCCCGCGCCTGTAGGCGCCTATCCCGCGGGGTCGAGCGCGTACGGATGCCATCAGATGGTCGGTGACGTGTGGGAGTGGACCTCGTCTGACTTCGAGCCCTATCCGGGCTTCAACTCCTTCCCCTACCGCGAGTACTCAGAGGTGTTCTTTGGCTCCGGCTACAAGGTCTTGCGCGGCGGATCGTGGGCGACGCATCCGGCTGCAGTTCGCAACACCTTTCGGAACTGGGACTATCCGATCCGGCGACAGATATTCACCGGGTTCCGCACCGCTCGGGATGAGGCGTGATGGATAGGAACGTGCCCCGAATTGACGTGCATCTCACGCCCGACGACCTCAGCGCCGCCTTACGCGCCGATGTGACCGAAGGCCTCTCGTCGGATCCCAAGGAGTTGCCTCCCAAGTGGTTCTACGACGAGCGAGGCTCGCAGTTGTTCGACCAGATCACGCGCCTGCCCGAGTACTACCCGACCCGGTGTGAACGAGCGATCCTCGACAATCAGGCTGAGTTCATCGCCCGCTTCGGGGCGGCCGACACGCTTGTCGAGCTCGGCTCGGGGACGTCAGAGAAGACGCGGTTGTTGCTGGACGCCTTCGCTGCGACCGACCAGTTCGAGCGCTTCATCCCCTTCGATGTAAGTGAGACGACCCTGCGCCAGGCGGCACAGGCGCTTGCCGACGAGTACCCCGATATCACCGTGCACGCTGTCGTCGGCGATTTCGAACACCATCTCGAGCTGATCCCCGACGGGGGATGCCGCCTGATCGCGTTCCTCGGGGGCACGATCGGAAACTTCACCCCCAAAATGCGCGCTGATTTCTTCGCCAAGCTTTCCTCGAATATGGCTACCGGCGACGGACTGCTGCTCGGCACCGACCTCTTGAAGGCACCGCACCGACTCGTGGCCGCCTACGACGACGAGACCGGTGTCACGGCCGCGTTCAACAAGAACGTATTGAGCGTCGTCAATCGCGAGCTGGACGCAGATTTCGATCCAGACCGGTTTTCCCACGTGGCCTCGTTTGATCCCGATCAGGAATGGATCGAGATGCGCCTCCGGTCGGAGCTCGCTCACACAGTCGAGGTAACCGGGCTGCCGCTCACGGTGCCGTTCGGAGAGGGCGAGGAGATGCGCACCGAGATCAGCGCCAAGTTCCGGCGTAGTGATGTCGAGGAAGAACTCGGCGCAGCCGGGCTGACGCTTGGGCGCTGGTGGACCGACAGCGACAACGAGTTCGCCCTGTCACTGTCGTTCAAATAGCAAGTAGGCCGGTCAATTGACCGGCCTACTTGATGACGCTCGCTAGCCCACGCCTGCTAGAAGAAGCGGCGCTTCGAACTGCCGGGCTTGTTCTTGGGCCAGCTTGTACCCGAGCGCTTGGGCCCGTGGTTCCGGCTAGCTGAACGCTTTGGCGGCCACGTCTGCACCTCACCCCGGCTGCCCAAGAGCGCTATACCGCCGAGGAACACCACGAGGATGGCCCAGACGAGCGCGTTGCTCAGGAAGGCACCGGTGCGGGCGAGTACGCCGGCCACGATCGACCCGCCACCGGTCGTGCCGGCGATCGTGGTGACCGAGCTGAAATTGGGGTTCGTCGTCGAGGTCGTTGGGCAGTCAGCGCCGGTGCAAGGGGGTGCGGTGCTCGGGGTAGTGGTCGTCGGGCAGTTGGGCCCGGTGCAGGGCGGGGTGGTGCTCGTGGTGGGGCAGGAGGCGCCAACGCAGGGGACGGTGCTGCTGGTGGTGATAGGCGCTGATGTGGAGGACGTTGTGACCTCGTTCACGTCAGGCCCAGTTGCGTCGCAGATCACCTGGCCGATGGTGGCTTCGAGCAGCGAGTCGCCGCCAACGCCGAGGACCGATATCCGCGCCGCGTTGACGACAATGCGGTTCTGGCCCGCGACCTTCACCTTCACCTGCTCGTTCAGCCGCACAACCAGGAGGTTGCCAACCGGAATGATCGTGTTGGGCGCAATTTGGCCGTCGACCAACGGAACATTGATCGAGGAGTTGACCACGGTCGTTGCGCCGGTGGCGTCGTTACCGTCGGCACGACAGGTAGCGGCCACGCCGGTAAGGCTGAGGGTGCTACCTGAGGGACCCACAGCTACCCCGGCGACAGCGGCCTGACTGTCGGCGTGGTTCAGGTGGGGATTCGCGTTGGTGAAGCCTTGGGTATACACGTCGATGGCGCAGACCTGAAGGACGTTGGTGACCGGGACGCTCGGGCAACTCTCAGGCCCCGGCAGGGACACTCCCAGCGTGCTGTCCTGAAGCGGTCCGTAGGCAACCGGCGCACCTATCCCGACGACCAAAGGCGTTGGACCGATAGGAAGGATTCCTGTCGTTCGAATGCCGAACGCCGAGCCCGAGAGAGCAGTGACATCAGCACCCGCTGGTGTCCCGCCATTGATCAGCATGCCGCTTGCTGCGAGGAGCGTTACCACTCCCGCAACAACTGCCGCCTTACGTCGTTTGGTTCGAGCCGTAGCCACTGATGCCTCCCGTAGAAGCTGATTTCGAAAGATGCCTTGGCCCGCTCGGCCAACAGCCCCCCGCCTGGCGGATGCGCAAAGCTACCCGCCCTGAGAGGTGAATGCCAGTATTCAGGCCCTGACGCGTGCTCAGGGACTCTTGCGGCGCCGCCCGGTTAGGGCAGAAAGACCCGCTGGCGCCGGCGCGTGCTGCGAACCAACACGTATCCAGCGATGAGAACTGCCCCGCCGAGGGCGATGAGCTGGAATGGGTTCTGCCCGGTGAAGGCCAACTGGCCGGTCGGGGTCGTCCTCGCAACCTGAAACACCGTCGGGGTGGCGAAGGCTGGGTTCAGCCTCGCTCCCGGCGGGACGCATTGTTGCTGCGAAATGGCGGTTGTCGACTGGTTGCCAAGTGCAGACGCCGGCCCGGTGAGGACGTCGGCCGAACCCGTCGACGTGTTCGTGGGGCCGCCCAGGCTGATCGGGGCGTCGAGGAGGCCCGTACCCAGATCGTTGGACGTCGTGGCCACATTCGTGGAGTTGTTGCCGATGGCGACATTGTCGCCGGTGTTCGCGCTGGCCACGCCGGAGTTGTCAACATGCGCACCCTGGGAGTTGAACAGCCCACCACAATGGACGAGCCTGCCGTCGACCACCGTGGTGCCCGCCAGCGTGCCGCCAACGATGGCACCGCCGCCGCCACCGATTTCCTGGCTGACCGCTGAGTCGGAGACATTCCCGATTGCATCAGCAGGACCCGTGACGATGTTGGCGGTGCCGCTTGAACTGTTCGTGGGGCTACCAAGGTTGACGTTGACCCCAAGAAGCCCGCCGCTTGCGTTCTGGATGATGCTGGCCGTGTTCGTGGACCCGTTGCCGACGGCTGTGTTTCCACCGGTGTTGGCGTCCGCACGACCGCCATTGGAGACGCTGACGCCCTGGCTGTTGCTGAGACCGCCACCCGCGCCTTGGGCCTGACCCACGCCCGTGTTCGAGAGGTTTCCCTGGGCGCTCGCCGGGCCAGTGTTGACGTTCGAGGAGCCCGTGGATGTGTTGGTGGGTCCGCCCAGGGTCAGTAGCGCGCCGAGCAACCCGCCGGTACCGCCGCCACCGGTGTTGTCGATAGCCGCCGCGTTCGACGATCCATTACCGGTCGCAGAGTTGGACCCGGTGTTCGCGGAGGCGCCACCCGAGTTGCTGACTCCGGCACCTTGATTCGTCAGGATCTGGCCTGACGCGACGCCCGCCATGGCGCCCGCTGCGAACAATGACGCCCCTAGACCGGCCGCCGCCCGCGTAAAGAACCGCCTACGACCCCGCCCGCGCACGACTTCCCGCACCTCTCCCATTTGCGACTCCCCGTAGCTGTGGCCCGCAGTTTGCCCGATTCGCGCCCCGAGAGCAAGGAAGCTCCGTTCAGCCCGTCCTCTGGCGGAGCAAAGCGATGACAGCCTTCCCGTCGGCCTTCCCGCCCGTGGCCGCCATGACCTTGCCCACGAAGAAGCCGTTCAGCTTCTGCTCGCCATCCCGCAGACGGGCGGCCTCTGCCGGGTGGGCCGCAATCGCTTCGTCAACAGCGGCAGTTAGGGCGTCGCTCGCCAGAGCCTCGAATCCCCGCTCCGCGGCGATGGCCACCGGGTCGCCTCCAGCCGCCAAGACCTCAGCGATGACCTGCTTCGCCTGGGTCGCGGTGAGTCGGCCGTCGGCCTCCATCTGTAGAACAGTGGTGAAACTGACGGGATCGATCCCCAGGGGGCCTACGTGCCCGGCCACCTCGTTGGCAGCACGATTGACCGCCAGTCGGGGGTCGGCACCACCGTCAATGGCCTTGGTGACGAGGTCATCGAGGTCGAGTTCGACCAGTACGGCGACATCGGCAGGCGCCATGCCGGCAAGAGCTCCTAGTCGCGTGCGGCGGTCGCCAGGGAGGTCGGCGAGAGTCGACTTCACCTTTGCCTGCCACTCTGCGTCGGGATCCAGGGGAACAAGATCAGGTTCGGGGAAATACCTGTAGTCGAACGCCTCTTCCTTGGACCGCATCGACGAGGTGCGCCCGGCGTCCTCGTCCCAGTGGCGGGTCTCCTGCACCACGGTGCCTCCCGCCTCGAGAAGCTCGACCTGGCGAGCGATCTCGTAGTCCACCGCGCGCGCGAGCGATCGCACCGAATTGAGATTCTTGATCTCGGCGCGGGTGCCAAACGCAGCCCTGCCGGCGGGACGAACGGAGATGTTCGCATCGATGCGCAGCGACCCCTCCTCCATCCGGGCGTCGGACGCCCCGATGGCGAAGAGGATGGCCCGCAACTCGTTGACATAGGACTTCGCCTGCTCGGCCGAGCGGACGTCGGGCTCACTCACGATCTCGACGAGGGGGACGCCAGCCCGGTTGTAGTCCACGAGGGAGTGGTCCGCGCCGTGGATCCGCCCGCTCTCCCCCACGTGGGTCGTCTTGCCGGTGTCTTCCTCCATGTGGGCCCGGGTCACACCAATCCGGGTGCTGTCGGCCAACTCGAGCCAACCGCCGACGTTGATCGGCCGGTCGTACTGACTGACCTGATAGTCCTTCGGCATATCGGGATAGAAGTAGTTCTTCCGGTGGAATAGCGATGGACGCACTTCGCAGTGCAACGCGGCGCCGATGCGCATCGCGAACTCAACCGCTTGGCGATTCAGCACCGGCAGCGAGCCAGGTAGCCCGAGGCAGACCGCGCACACATTGGTGTTGGGCTCATCACCAAAGGCGTTGCGACACCCGCAGAACAACTTGGTGTCGGTCAGCAGCTCGCAGTGCACCTCGAGGCCGACGACCGGCTCCCACTCCGTCGTGACCGGCGGGTCGGTCATCCCGCCGCTCGCTCCAGCGTGGCCGCGGCGCGGAACATGGTGGCCTCGCCGAGTGCCGGCGCCAACAGCTGGATCCCGATCGGCAGCCCTTGGCTGTCGTCGCCAAACGGCACCGAGATAGCAGGATGCCCGGCCAGGTTCGAGGGGATCGTGCAGACATCGGAGAGGTACATCGTCAGCGGGTCGGCAGTCTTCGCTCCCAGCGAAAAGGCCGTCGACGGCGTGACCGGCGCCAGCAAGAGGTCGTAATCCGCGTAGGCGGCCTCGAAATCGCGGATGATCAGCGTGCGTACCCGTTGAGCTTGGCCGTAATAGGCGTCGTAGTACCCGGCTGAGAGCGCGTAGGTGCCGAGCATGATGCGCCGTTTCACCTCGGGTCCGAAGCCCGCGGCGCGGGTCGCGCCGTACATGGAAGTGATGTCCGGACCGTCGACCCGCAAGCCGTAGCGCACGCCGTCGTAGCGGGCCAGGTTGCTCGACGCCTCTGCCGGCGCGATCAGGTAATACGCCGAGAGCCCCAGCGTGGCGCTGGGTACCGAGGCCTCACCCACCTTGGCCCCCTGTGCTTCGAGCGCGGCTGCGGCCTCTGCCAGGCGCGCCGCGACGTCCGTGTCAACGCCCTCGGCCAGCTCGGCTAGGACGCCGATCCGCAGACCCTCCACGCCGTCGTTGAGACCACCGACGAGTGATGGCCCGGGGCCGGGGATGGAGGTCGAGTCGGCAGCGTCGTGGCCGGCGATGACCTCGAGTAGCAGCGCGGCATCACCGACTGTCGCCGTCATCGGGCCGATCTGATCGAGCGAAGAGGCGAAGGCGACGAGGCCGTACCGGGAGACGAGGCCATACGTAGGCTTGACGCCTACCACACCGCAGAGCGCTGCTGGCTGGCGGATGGAACCACCGGTATCGGAGCCGAGGGCGAGTGGCGCGAACCCCGCCGCTACGGCCGCCGCGCTGCCCCCACTCGATCCACCGGGCACCTTGGTCGCGTCGCGGGGGTTCTTCGTGGGGCCAAAGGCCGAGTTCTCTGTCGACGAACCCATGGCGAACTCGTCGAGGTTCGTCTTCCCGATGGCGACCGCGCCGGCCGCACGGACCTTCGTCACCGTGGTTGCATCGTATGGAGGACACCAGCCGTCGAGAATCTTCGACGAGCAGGTCGTCGGGATGCCGCGAGTACAGAGATTGTCCTTCAGGGCGATCGGGACCCCGGCGAGCGGGCCCGGGTCGACGCCGTTGGCTACGGCGTGGTCGATTTCATCGGCCGCGGCGCGCGCCTCGTCGGCGAGCAAGAGGTTGAAGGCGTGAATTTCCGGTTCGGTGGTGTTGATGCGGTCGAGATGCTCCTCGATGACATCACGCGCTTTTTTCTCGCCGGCGCGCACGGCGCGCGCCAACTCAACCGCAGTCATTCGTCGGCGGTGAGGATGCGCGGCACTCGAAACCGGTTGTCCTCGGTGGCCGGAGCCTGAGCGAGAACCTCGTCGCGGTCGAGACTCGGCGCGACCACGTCGTCGCGCAAGACATTGGTCAGTGGCACCGGGTGGGCGGTCGGTTCCACCCCCGCAGTATCGAGCGACGCGATGTCGTCCGCATGCTCGAGGACCGCCGCCAACTGGCCCGCGAACCGGTCGAGTTCCTCGTCGGTCAGGTCGAGGCGCGCCAGTCGGGCCACGTGGGCAACGTCATCGCGGGAGATGGGCTCAGTCATCGGTGGTGATCGTACGCGCCGGCGCGGCAGCGCTTGATTGCGAACTCGACGGTGCGCCGCTCGATGTCGTCACGGTCGTAGTCGAGAGTGGCTACGTGGAAGCTGCGCTCGAGCCAGACCCGCTCGACGGGACCGGTCACCGCTTCGGCGAGCAGATCACTCGAGACGGTCGGCACGACGTGGTCGTCTCGGCTCGTCATCAACAACACCGGGCAGTTGATGTCGCCGAGACGAGGGAAGAGGTCGTCGAGGCCCTCGCAGAGGGAGAGGAGCGGGACCAACGGGGTTCCGGTGTAGCCGACCTCGTGCGCGCCGGTGTCGGCGATGTCACTGCCAATCGCCGGTGCCGCCGTGGAGCCGGAGTCGAGCACTCCCCGGATCAGCTCGCGGAATGCCGGCGCGGGCGGATCGATGTAGGGGTTGATGACAACGATGCCGGCGATCTCGGGATGGGCCGCCGCAAGGGCGGCCGTCAGGGTGCCGCCCATCGACAATCCGGCCACGACGACCCGTCCGACCGTGGCTGCAAGCTCCGCGTACGCAGATTCGGCCGCGCCGCGCCAGTCGTCCCAACCTGTCTGCATCATGTCTTCGATGGTCGTGCCGTGACCGGGCAGGAGCGGCGCGCTCACGGCGAAACCTGCTTCGGACATCGCTGCCGCGAGCCCTCGCATCGAGTGGGGACTGCCCGTGAACCCGTGTAGGCAGAGTGCTCCGTACGGGCCGGAGCCTTCAGATCGGACGGGCTCCGCGCCATGGAGAAGGTCAGTCATCACGCGCCGACGATCTGCTTGCTCGCGCCGCCATGGCCTGAAAGGTGAGAATGGTGGCTGAAGCCCCGGCAACTGCGTCGGTCAGGGCCATGGTGGCGACAGGTATGCGGTACGACCTTTCCAGAGACCTCGCGAGATCTCCTGTGTCGAGGCCGGGCACAAGATCGTCGACTACTTGCAGGGCTGCGGGAACGGCGAACTCGCCCCGCCATCCGCAAATCCCCCGCTCAGAGGGCCGGTCGGGCCCTGGATCGTCAATCACCGTGCCCCACAGCGCGACCTCGCCGACGATCAGCACCTCCGGTGCCAAGCAGAGCCCGTGCTCGCGGAGCGTCGACAGGTCACGCGCGCCGTAGATGCCGCACTCGCACGACCGCTCCGGCGCGCGGTGGCCTGCGCCGGAACAGCGGGCGACGAGCACGTGACCGGGTGGCCACTCCACTCGCTTTTGGGTGACCGACCGGAGGTGGCCGGTGCCGGACGCGACCTGCCAATAGCGCCAGCCGATGACCGCGTTATCTCGGTCACGGACATCTGCGCTTTCCATGGGATGCTGGCCGTCAGGCCGAGGGCGCCGTCCACTGGCCAGTTTCTGGGTACAGCGGGTCGACCGTGCAGTACGAGTCGGGGTCGGGCTGCCACAGGTAGGCCGCCTTCTCGTAGCACTCGGGGTGGAAGTTCATCGGCGAGGGGCACATGGCGCCGCTGACCGTCAGTTCGGCCTTGTACGCAGTTGCGGGATCGGTCTCTTGACCGCACACGTCGCAGAGCTCGCCGGGTGTCCTGCGGGCGGTAGCGCTGCGCGGAATCTTGCCCGATGCCTCGCTCGTCTTCACCTCCTGAGTCTACCGCCGCTCTGGCAGCCATTACCCTTCTCGGAATCGTGGTCAAGCATCCTTTCCTGAGTGACGAGTGGGTGGCTGAAGCGGAGAGGATCCGCGAGGAGTTCCGAGACGCGGGCCCACCGCTCACCGTCACCGTCCGCATGAACCAGGTGATCACCGAGGTGCCTTTCGGCGACGGCGTCATCGACGCCCATCTCGACACGTCATCGGGCCAGCTCGACCTCGGCCTGGGTCACCTCGACGATCCCGATGTCACCGTGACGCTGGATTACGCGACAGCCAAGGCCGTGTTCGTTGACGGCACGCCCCAAGCCGGGATGCAGGCCTTCATGGCGGGCAAGGTCAAGGTGCAGGGCGACATGACCAAGCTCATCGAGGCCATGCAGCAGCAGGCGACCCCGTCGGTTCCGGAGGCCGAGGAGTTCAGCGAGCGCATCCGCGCCATCACTGAATAGCGAGTCGCGAACTGAGCTCAGTAGCAAGGTCGGGCACAGTCCACCTTCCGTCTCTCTCAATGCTCGCTTCGATGGAACGCGGCTCAAGTACTCGCACCGCACCGCCGTCGACGAGGAATACCCGTCCGGTTGCCGGGCAACCAGACGATGCCAGCCACGCCACTAGGGGTGAGACGTTGGCGGGATCCCAGCGATCGAACGTCGATGGGTCGTCCGGCGCGGCCATTCGCTCGGCGAGCTTGGCGACGGATTCCGTGAGGCGGGTGCGCGCTAGCGGAGCGATGGCGTTGCAGCGCGCGCCGTACCGTGACAGCTCCTCGGCAGCAACGAGAGTGAGGCCGACGATGGCTGCCTTCGCCGCCGAGTAGTTGGCTTGGCCGGGATTTCCGAACAGACCCGCTGTCGAGGTCGTGTTGATGACGGCCCTGTCGTCGTGCGAGTGACCAGTTCGTTTCCGGCGCCAGTAAGCCGCAGCGGCGCGAGTCGGCACGAAGTGGCCCTTGAGGTTGGCGCGGACGGCCTCGTCCCACTCCGCCTCGGTCATGTAGGCGAGGTAGCGATCGCGCAGGATGCCGGCGTTGTTGACGAGGACGTGGAGGTCACCAAAAGCGGCGATGGCGGTGTCCACCAGGTGGTGGCCGCCATCCCAGTCGGCGACGTCATCGGCGTTCGCGATCGCCTGGCCGCCGGCAGCCACGATCTCCGCGACCACCTCGTCGGCGACCGCCGGATCACGTCCGGAACCGTCGAGGCCGCAACCCACGTCGTTCACGACAACCTGCGCGCCCTCACCGGCGAGCAGGAGTGCGTGTTGGCGTCCGAGCCCGCGTCCCGCCCCGGTGACGATTGCCACCCGCCCGGTCAAGGCGGGCAGGCTGCTCAAAGGATGAAGAGACCCACGCTCGAACCGGACTTGACCTTGGTGCCCGCGCCGGGAGTGGTGAGGAACACCTTGCCGCCCGAGGGTCCGTACACGCCGCCGACCTTCAGCCCAACTGCCTCCAACTTGGCTTTGGCCTCGCCCTCGGTGAGACCGCCGAGCGACGGGACAACGGGCTGGCCCTTGGAAACGGTGACAGTGACGGTGGACCCCCGGTCGACCTGAGCGCCGCCTTTGGGCGACGAGGAAATCGTTGTGCCCTCGGCGACGCCGTCGCTGAACGCGTCGGCGCGTGCCGCCTTCAATCCGACGGCCTCGAGCGCTGCCGATGCTTCCTGAAACGACTTACCGGCGACGTCAGGCACTTCGCGCGGCGCGGGCCCGGCGGAGACCGTGAGAGCTATCTGGCCGCCCTTGGGGAACTCGACACCCTTCGGCGCCCAGTCGAGCACCGTGCCCTCGGTTACCTCCTCATCGTTCTGCAAGGTGGGCTCGGCCACGACGAAGCCTGCGCCTTTGAGGCGTTCGACTGCGATCTCCTGTGACACGCCGGTGAGGTCGGGCACGAGCACGGGCGTCGGGCCCTTGGAGACCGTGAGGGTGACCGTCTTGCCCTCCTTCAACTTCGTGCCGGGTTCTGGTGTTTGGTCGACGACAGTGCCGGCGGCCGTGCCGTCGAAGAAGATCTCAGTGAGGCGCACCTTGAACTTCTGCGCCTTCAATGCCGCGACCGCCTCCGGCGCCATCTGCAACTGGACAGCTGGCACCGGATGCGAGGGGGTGTGATCGAGGACGAAGAAGTAGCCACCAGTGCCCGCGCCGGCGATCAAAAGGATGGCGAGCAACAGGTAGAAAGGCCATCTGCGGCGGCGCCTTCCCGCTTTGGAAAGTGGCGGCGGGGTCGCTACCGGCACGGGGGCGGTGGCCACCGGGGGGGGTGGGGAGGGAACAATCGGGATCGTTGCGGTCGGGCTGTCAACCGACCAACCGGTCTCGGTGGCCGGCGGCAGTGCGATCGAGCCGGCGAGTGTCGCGGTTGCCGCCTCGTCGCCGGTGTCGGCCGCGGTCTCGGCCGCCGCAGTCGCGCCGACCTCCGTGGGGTCCGGGTCGATCCCAACGAGCGCTTCGTCAGCCGCGGGGGTGCCCGCGAGGGGTAGCGGTTCGGGGCCGGGAAGTTCGGGCGCCGCGGCTTGGAGAGCCGCGCCGAGGGCGACGGCGTCGAGGCGCTCGGCGGTGTTGGGGCGCCCGGCGCGCGCCACGATCGGCCCCAGCGGGCCCATCTCGGGAGGTGCTGGCAGGGGCCGGTCGAGACGGCCCATGAGAGTGCCGACCGTGGTGTCGGCCTCGAACGGAACCCGGCCGGTCACGGCCTCGACGAGCACGACGGCCAGCGAGTACACGTCGGCCTTGCCGTCGAGGGGAGAGCCCTGCACCTGCTCCGGCGCGGCATAGCGGGCGGTGCCAAGTACCGTGCCGGAGGGCTCTGTCCATGCCGCCTCGGCCAAGGCGCGGGCTAGGCCAAAGTCTGCGATCCGGAGTCGTCCCTCGTCGTCGAAGAGGATGTTGGCGGGCTTGATGTCGCGATGCACGATGCCGCGACGGTGGGCATAGTCGAGCGCTCGGGCCGCCTCCAGACCGACCATCAGTCCCTGTGAAGGGGTCAGGCGGTTGCCCTGGTCGAGAATGGCGCGCAGGCTGCCGCCACCGAGGAATTCACAGACTATGTAGGGGCCGTCAGCCTCCTCACCCCAGTCGAATACCGACATGATGTTGGGATGGTTGAGTCCGGCGGCGGCCCGGGCCTCGGCCCTGAACCGGCGCAGGAATGCCTTGTCGTCGACCAGCGCGGGGTGCAGGACCTTGACCGCGACTCGCCGGCGCAGCCGCACGTCGTCGGCCAGGAACACGTGAGCTGACGCGCCGCTGCCGATGGGGGTGAGCAGCCGGTAGCGACCATCGAGGACGCGGCCGATGTGCTCGACGATACGGGTCGAGGTCACTGCACGAGGTTACCGTGCGCGCTCGCGCGCTCCTGGGCATTGCGCACTTCAAGGCATGATGTCGATGTGGACGACGTCTCCGCTCCCGGCGCGCGCCGGAACCCGCACCTCGTACGTAACGCGATCGTGTCGTTGATCCTCATTGTCGGAATCGGCGGCTTTGTCTTTCTCTTCGCGACTGGGGAGTCGCCCAAGAACACAGCGGCGCGGCCGCAAGCAGTTGAAAACGTGTCGCCTGAAGGTGGCAACCTCGATCTACGCCAAGCGACGATCTCGGCTGATCTCGCGCCTGGCTACCAGGGGTACCTGGAAATCGACGGTATCGAGGTGCCGGGCGACGACCTGCAACGGGTCGATGCCCTCAACACGATCACGCTACGGCCGACGGAGGACAGTGCGTACAGGCAGCTTGCGCCGGGCCGGCACTGCGCCGCCGTCGTCTACCGCCCGATCAACACGACGAGGGAAGACCCGGCCGCCGCCACCTACCAGTGGTGCTTCTCGCTGCATTGACCGGTGATTGCCTGTTCTGCCGAATCGTCGCCGGTGACCTTCCGGCTCACGTGGTGCTCGACAACGACATTGCGATTGCCTTCCTCGACTACCGGCCCGTGTTCCCGGGCCATTGCCTGCTCGTCCCCCGCGCTCACTACGAGACACTCGCTGACCTGCCACCTGACCTGGTCGGCCAGTTCTTCTTTGAGGTCCAGCAGCTCGCCGGCGCCGTCGAGCGGGCCATGGAGGCGCACGGCACCTTCGTCGCACTCAACAACAAGGTCAGCCAGAGCGTGGCCCACCTCCATGTGCACGTGGTGCCGCGCCGGCGCAAAGACGGGTTACGGGGTTTCTTCTGGCCGCGGCAGAAGTACGCCAGCGATGGCGAGGCCGCCGAGATCGCGACGCGCATCCGGCTCGAAGCAGCGAACTAGTGGAGGAGGCGGTCGGCGATCATTTCCTTCCACTCGTCGGCCAGTGGATCGAGGGCGAGGACGGCGCGCCGGACCTCGTCGGGCGGTCCCTTGGGACGTGCAGCCTCATGGGCCAGGCGCACCGTGGCGCCCACCGGGTGGCGCTCTACGACGGTGATCGGGCCGGCGACAGGGACGCGGCCGGTGCGAAGGACGCGGAGATACCAGCCGGTGCGGCCGTTGGCCCGCATCAAGCGGCCGATGTCGGCGCGCCCCCGGTACATCGTCAGCTTGTAGCACGGCGTCCGGGGCTGACAGACCTCGAGGATGGCGTCGCCCCATTCCCAGCGGTCCCCGATGCAGACATCGTCCTCCGACCATCCTTCGGTGGTGAGGTTCTCGCCGAAGGCAGCCGGGCCCAGGTCTTCGCCCAACTCGTGGCTCCAGGTGGATTCGTTCTCCGACGAGTAGGCGTAGACGGCCTTGTCGGGACCACCGTGCACGGCGAGCTCGGCCTGGCCGTCGCCCTCGAGGTTGACCCAGTCGAGCCACATTTCAGCCGCCGTCACCGGCCTTTTCGCGATTCCACTCGTTACCGGGTGGCCCCGGTGCTCGCCCAGGTATTGGGGCAGTCCAACGTTGACTGACTTCAGGCCAACCTGTGTCATCGGCCGCGCCGCCACGCTCACGGCTCACCCGCTTCCAGGAGGCGGAGAAAGGCGGCCTCGTCGAGCACGGGGACACCGGCCTCCTCGGCCTTGGTGAGTTTGGCTGCGCCCGGCTCGGTACCGGCGACAACGTAGGACGTCTTCTTCGACACGCTTCCGGGTGATTTCCCACCGCGCTGCTTCACCGCCTCGATCGCGCCCTCTCTCGACATCGCCTCCAGAGTGCCCGTCACCACGACGGATTTTCCGGTCAGGGTCTGAGCGACATCGACCGCGCTCCGGCGGGGTCCCTCAAAGTTCACACCAGCCGTACGGAGCTTCTCGATGATGACTCGATTGCGTTCGAGTGAGAAGAAGTCGCACACACTGCGGGCGATCACCGGCCCGACGCCGTCGGTGTGCGCGAGCACCTCCTCCGAGGCGCCGAGGATGTCGTCGAGGCTTCCGAACTCCGTTGCCAATACCTCCGCGCCGCCGCCCCCGACGTGACGGATTCCTAGCGCAATCAGCAAGTTGGGGAGCGGACGTCCTTTCGAACGCGCAATAGCGTCGAGCAGATTGCGAACCGAAATATCCGCGAAGCCCTCCTGGGCAATCAGGTCGTCAAAACCAAGGGCATAGATGTCACCCACGTCGCGCACGAGGTCAGCGCGCGTCAGCTGCAGAACACGTTTCTCACCCAGGCCCTCGATGTCCATGCCGCCGCGCGAGGCGAAGTGAACGATGCGTTGGTCGCGCTGGCCCGGGCAGTCGACATTGATGCAGAAGGTGTCGCTCTCGCCCTCGGCCCGAACGAGCGGCTCGCCGCACACCGGACATGTATCGGGAAACGACCACTCGGAAAGATCGGGCGGACGCTTCGGGAGCACCGGGCCCACTACTTCGGGAATCACATCGCCGGCCTTGCGAACGAAGACGGTGTCGCCGGGACGCACGTCCTTGAGCCGGACCTGGTCCTGGTTGTGCAGCGTGGCCAGGCGGACAGTGGATCCGCTCACCCGCACCGGTTCGAGCATCGCGAACGGCGTCGCCTTTCCGGTGCGCCCGATCGACACCATGATGTCCTTGAGCAATGTGGTGGCTTCCTCGGGCGGGAACTTGTAGGCAATCGCCCACCGGGGAGACTTGGCGGTTGCGCCCAGCTCAGTGCGCTGAGCCAGGTCGTCGACCTTCACGACCGCGCCATCGATCTCGTAGTCGAGGCCGTGGCGGTGGTCCAGCCACTGACGGCAGTAAGAGTGAACCTTGTCGAGGTCGTCGAGGATCCGGATTTCAGGGTTGACCGGTAGGCCGGCCTCGGCCAGAAGGTCGAGGGTCTCCGAATGTCGCCGCAGGGATGGACCACCCTCGATCTGGCCCAGCTGGTAGGCCCAGAAGGACAAATCACGGCTGGCGGTGACCTTGGGGTCCTTCTGCCGGAGCGATCCCGCGGCCGAGTTCCGGGGATTGGCGAAGATGCGCAAGCCTGCTTCCGCCTGGCGCTGGTTCAACTCCTCGAAAGATGACAGGGGCATATAGACCTCGCCTCGTACCTCGAGCACCGACGGCATGCGCTTCGCTGGAAGCGTGAGTCGGTCGGGCACAACCTCGATCGTACGGACGTTCTCGGTGACGTCCTCACCCGACATACCGTTGCCCCGAGTGGCGCCGCGGACGTAGCGGCCATCTTGGTAAAGCAACGAAATGGCGATGCCATCGATCTTCAATTCGGCGACGTAGTCGACGTCAGACGAGATGTAGCGCTCCATCCGCTTTCCCCACGCAACCAACTCCTCGAATGAGAAGGCGTTGTCGAGGGACATCATCGGGACGCGGTGACGCACCTCGGCGAAGGTCGCCGAAGGCGCGGCGCCGACCTTCTGCGTCGGTGAGTCGGGGGTGCGGACGTCGGGGTTTGACTCCTCCAGCGACCGCAGCTCGCGCGTGAGCGCGTCGTACTCGGCATCGGAGATCTCGGGATCATCGAGCTGGTGATACCGGTGGTTGTGGTGGTCGATCAGCTGACGAAGCTCAGCCGCCCGTTGCGCGGCGTCCGGCGACGGCGTCATTCCTCGAAGTTACCTGCGCCTACATTGCGGCGGTGCCGATCCAGACGCGCCGCGACCTCGTGCCGTGGGTTGTTCGTGCCCTGTGGGTTCTCCTGCCCTTCACGGCCGGTCCCGCGTTCGCTGACTGGCTGTCCCCGACCAGCCACCCGGTGCGCACGCTCTCGTCAGTGCTCTTATGGGTCGCCTGGGGCCTGGGCATCCTTGCCACACTGGTTCCGCACCCGCTGAGTCTCACCGCGTTGCGGTTCATGGCACCGGGAGCCGCCGCGCTGGCAGTTGACACCGCGATTCGTGGCTACCCGTCGGCGCTCGCCGTGGGCTGGACATTGGTGTTGGTCGCCTGGATTTTCGCCCCCGCCTTTGGCGAATGGTGCGTGAACGGGCCGGCCTATCCGAACGAGCGCCGGCACCTCCTTCGCGCGCCGGGCTCGTTGGTCGTGGGCCTTCTCGCGCTGGTGGTGGCATGGGATCTGGCCGTCGCCGGCCTGGTCGCGGGACCCCTTCTGCTGGCGGCGCGCCAGTGGGTTGCCGGGGGCGTCTTGACAGTCGTCGGCTGGGCCGTCGCGGCCGTGTTCTTGCGCTCGCTGCACAGCTTTTCTCGCCGGTGGGTGGTGTTCGTCCCCGCGGGCGTCGTCGTGCACGATCCCGTATCGCTTCGCGACCCAGTGCTCTTCGGGCGGCGGGCCCTGGCCGGGATCGGCCCGGCCGGCGGCAAGCGGGACGGCGTTGCTGACCTGACCCAACGGGCCGCCGGCCTGGCCGTTCAACTTCAGTTGCGGGAACCGCTGAAGCTCACATTGATGAAACCAGGACGCCGCCTCGGCATAGACATCGAGGCCGAAACGGTGATGTTCACTCCGACACGTCCCGGCGCGGTCCTCGAGGAGGCTCGCACCCGGCGTCTACCCGTCACCGCCGCGAGCGATCGGCCTCGATAGCCGTCCCACCTCCGATGACATCGTTTCCGTCGAAGAGCACAACGCTCTGGCCCGGCGCGACGCGCCGCTGACGCTCGGCGAAGCGCACGATGTCACCTTCATACCGCGCCGCGACCGGCCGGCCGTGGGCACTGCACTGCGCCTCGACGCCGGCTGGCGCAATCAGCGGCGCGTCGATCCACGACATTTGGCCGAGTTCAACGGTGTCAGTCAACAGGTCGTCAAGCGAGCCGACGGTGACTGTCGCCGCCGAGGTGTCAACCGAAACAGCGAATCGCTTGTCGGCGCCACCGCCGGCACCGAGACCGCGCCGCTGACCGACGGTCACCAGCTCCACTGCTTCCACCCGCCCGACAGTGACACCGGCGCGATCGACGACGGACCCAGCATGCAACGCGATGCGCGGCTCGAGGAACGCTTTCCGACCATCGCTGGCGGTGACGAAACAGACGTCCTGACTCTCGGCCTTGTCGGCCGTGCGCAGCCCGAGCGCCATCGCCCGTGCGCGAACCTCAGCCTTGGTGATCTCCCCGACCGGGAACAAGCACCGCGATAACTCCGCCTGGGTCAGCATGTGCAACACGTAGGACTGGTCCTTCGCCCGATCGGTGCCCCGTCGCAGCCGGTGGCGGCCACTCGGCGTCAACGCGACGCGCGCGTGGTGTCCGGTCGCGACAGCGTCGAAGCCCAGTTTGCGGGCCCGCTCCAGCAGGTGGCCGAACTTGAAATGACGGTTGCACTCGATGCACGGGTTCGGCGTACGGCCGGCTGCGTGAGCCTCGGCGTAGGGAGTGACGACGGCGGCCTCGAACTCATCAACGAAATTCAACACCCAATGGTCGATACCGAGTTGTTGGGCGACGCGGCGGGCGTCCTCAACATCGGCGACCGAGCAGCAGCCCGAGTCGGACGCGCCGCCCCACAGTTTGAGCGTCACCCCCACCACCTCGTGACCCTGCTCGATGAGCAGGGCCGCTGCGACCGATGAGTCGACACCGCCCGACATCGCCGCGAGAATTTTCACAGGGGCTCCCGCAGTCTCGCCACGGCCGGTGGGATGACGGATAGGGCGAGGTCGACGTCGTCATCGGTCGTTGTGACACCGAGGGAGAGGCGCAGCGACCCGAGGGCACGCGCATCAGAGAGTCCGACCGCGGTAACGACATGGGATGGTTCGATGGCGCCGCTCTGACAGGCCGAGCCGGCCGCGGCGTAGACGCCGGCGGCGTCGAGCAGCATCAACAACGACTCCGATTCGATACCACCGAACGACAGGTGGCAGTTCCCGGCAATCTTGGACGAGCGATCACCGGTCTCGCTGCTGTCGGGGATCGCCTGCAGCAGTCCGTCCGCGAGACGATCACGCAGGGCGCCGACCCGCGCCACTGTCGCCGCCCGGTCGGCCACGGTGGCTTGCATGGCAGCGGCCATCCCGACGACACCGGCCACGTTGTAGGTACCGGAACGGCGACCGCGTTCCTGTCCGCCACCGTGCACGATGGGCGCGATCTTGACGCCTTCGCGCACCACGAGCGCGCCGACCCCTTTGGGGCCACCGAACTTGTGCGCACTCACCGCGACGAGCTCCGCGGGACGGGCGAGCGACGCCACGTCGAGCCAGGGGAAGGCCTGCACCGCGTCGGTGTGCAGCACCGCCTGCGGCGCGCGCTCGGCCATGATTTTCCTGATGGCGTCGAGCGGCTGGATCGTGCCTATCTCGTTGTTGGACAGCATCACCGACACCAGCGACACGCCGCTGTCGACTAGATCGACGAGCACGTCGAGATCGACGACCCCGCCGGACGTGACGGACGCTACGCGCGGCGCGGCACAGACTTCGCCCGCGGCATGAAGGACGGCATGGTGCTCGATTGCGGAGCAGACGACCTCGCCGGGTTGCAGCTCATGGCGGCCGAGAATTGCCAGGTTGTCGGCCTCGGTGCCGCCACCGGTGAAGACGATCTCGCCTGGCTGTGCACCTAGGCACTCGGCCACCAGGTCACGAGATTCCTCGAGTGCCTTCTTGGCCTCTCGGGCGACGGCGTGCGACCCCGAGGCGTTGCCGTACCGCTCGGAGAAATACGGGAGCATCGCGTCGACCGCGGCAGGCCACATGGGCGTCGTCGCCGCGTGATCCAGGTAGGCGGGCACATTCACCAGCGTAGGTGCCGTTATGTAGGTGGGCTGAAGCCTTCTTCGCCGGCGGTCGCACTGGTTGTCGGCGGCGGTGGTGGCGCGAAGGGCGAAGGGGTCGGCGCCGCCGGCGCTGGAGGCGGCGCGTTGGACAGGCCTGAAGACGGCGCGGGGGCTGGCCCTGCCAGTGGCGCCGTAGCCGGAGCAGGAGGTGTCATCGCTCGCTGGCGGTACTGGTAAACGGCCGCGAGACACGCGAGGAACGCCTCGGGGTAGATGCCCTGTGGTGGTGCTGGGCGCACCCGCGCCGTCAGGGGGTTGGCCAGCTGGACGGCGAGGTTGGCGCGCACGTCGTTCGGCAATGACGGTGCCCGGGTGAGAAAAGTGCGCACCGCCTGATAGTCCTCTCCGGTGAAGCCGGCCAGGTCGAGCGCGCCGGCGTAGGTCTCCAGGCCCGGTGGCACCGAGAAGCCGACCGGGGCCGGGGCCCGCAACCCGCTGCGCTCCCGCAACACAATGGTGCCCGCCACCAAGTCGCCGACACGCTGGTTGTCACGGGTGCAGAGAACGCAAATCACAGCCGCGGCGCCGTAGGTGAGCATGAAGTCGACCAGACCCAGAGCGGCGCGGATGGCGGCGTGACGGAAGCGGATCGGCGCGCCCTCCTTCGTCACTACCCGCAGGCCAAGAGCTGCCTTGCCGACTGTCCGGCCCTTCCAGAGCGTCTCCAAGGCGATCGGATAGCCGAAGAGCACGAGGAAATAGATCAGCAAGAACAACGCGATACCTACGCCGAAGGAAACATCTGCGCCACTCAGCAATATCGACAAGCCCAAGAACAGGACAACGAGCGCGGCGCCCTGGATGAGGAGGTCGAGCAGCAGGGCGACGAAACGGGACCCGATATTGGCCAGCTCGAACGCGAGCGGCACGGCCTCGGGCGTGACCATCGCCGTTGCGGGCCCACTGGGGCGGGGAGCCGGCGCGGAGGACATGGGTCTACGGTACGGCCTCAGGGCTCGAGCAGCCTCGCAGCGCACGAGCAGCGGCCTTCTGAGCGGAGCAGCAATGGACGTCGACCAGTTCCTCGTGACCAACCAACCCTCGTGGGCGAGGCTCGATGAGCTCGTGGGTAGGGCAGGCCACGGTGTCGGGCGCCTCTCACCCTCCGAGCTCGAGGAACTCGTCCGCCTCTACCAGCGGGTTTCATCACATCTTTCCTACGCCCGCACCTACTACTACGACCCCGCGTTGACCGACACGTTGACTCGGCGCGTGGCCCGGGCCAACGCCGTCATTTACGGCACTCGCTCACGCACGTGGCGCGCCATCGTCCAGTTCCTGGTTGTCACGTTCCCAGCGGCGGTATGGCACTCCCGCCGATTCGTGATTGCCAGCGCCGCGCTGCTGTTCATACCTGCGCTCGCCTTAGGAGTCTGGATCGCCAACTCGACAGAAGCTGTCAATGCGACGGCGCCGGCTGAGGTTCGTCAGGCCCTGATCGAGCGCGAGTTCGAGGACTACTACTCATCGGAGCCTGCTGCCGCCTTTACGTCCAAGGTTTTCACCAACAACGTGCAGGTGGCGATCCTCGCCTTCGCCTTCGGCGTCTGCTTCTGCCTGCCAACCGCGTTCCTCCTCATCTACAACGGTGCCAATGTCGGCGTCGCCGCGGGCCTATTCGCGGCGGCTGGCCAGCAGGGAAAGTTCTGGGGCCTCATCCTGCCCCACGGGCTGCTCGAGCTCACTGCCGTCTGTATCGCGGGCGCGGCTGGGCTCCGGCTCGGCTGGAGCCTCATCGACCCCGGTGATCGCAGCCGTTCTACCGCCCTGGCCGAAGAGGGCCGGCGGGCGATCGTGATCGTCGTTGGCCTCATTGGGGCATTCGCGGTGGCCGGAACCATTGAGGGCTTTGTTACCGGTTCGGGCCTTCCGACCTGGCTGCGCGTCGGCATCGGCGTGGCGGTTGAGGTCGCCTTCCTGGCCTACATCGTGACCTACGGCCGAGCGGCGGCGGCGCGAGGTCTGACCGGCGCGCTCGGCGAGGAACGCTCGTCTCCGTGGCATACCGAC
Source organism: Acidimicrobiales bacterium (assembly GCA_035525375.1). Taxonomy (GTDB): domain Bacteria; phylum Actinomycetota; class Acidimicrobiia; order Acidimicrobiales; family AC-14; genus JALZBN01. Next base: position 72,196 of record DATLEI010000080.1, on the reverse strand, counting down.
GACGCGCCGGTGCTCACAAGCGGCCTGTCGCCTTGACCTTCAGATAGGCGTCGGCGAGGAGCGGAGCGAGACGTCCGGGCTCGGCGTCGACGACTGTGGCGCCGAGTCCCCGAAGGCGAGCCACCGTGCGCGCCCGGTCAGCCAGTGAGCTCACCGCCGCGGCCTTCCTGTAGCCGTCGCCGGCGTCCTGGGGCACGGCGCGCGCCCACTGAATGACCTCGGGGTCGGTCACGCTGGCCACGAGGACGATGTGGCGCCTCGTTACGAGCGGCAGAGCCGGGAGCAGCGTCTCGGCCATTGCCTGCTCGGAGAGCTCAGTAAAGATCACAAGGAGGGCGCGCCGGCGGAAGCGGGCCAGGGTCTGGGCAAAGGCGCCCCGGTAATCGCTCTCTACCAGTTCGGGCTCGATGGCATACATGGCTTCGGTGACACGAGTGAGTTGGTCGCGGGAGTGCCCTGGGGGGACGACGGCTCGAATCTCCCTGTCGAAGGCGACCAGCCCGGCCCGATCCCCCAAGCGGGTTGCGACCGCGGTGAGCATCATCACTGCGTCCATGGCGTGGTCGAGCCGGGGCACCCCGGCGACGCGGCCCGCCATCATTCGTCCCGAGTCAAGGAGCAGCAGCACGGTCTGGTTGCGTTCCGCTCTATAGGTGCGCACGATCGTCTTGCCCGCGCGCGCCGTCGCGGCCCAGTCGATACGACGAAACTCGTCGTCGACCTCGTACTCGCGCAACGAGTCGAATTCCGTGCCGCCACCGCGGCCGGCCGCCGAGCGCAGCCCGATCTCGAGGATGCGGGCCCTGTCGATGCGCAGCTCGGCCTCCTCCCGCGATTTGAACGGGGGATACACCCGGAGGAGGCCCGGCAGCTGAAGCCCGCCTTGGCGCGCCGCAAGGCCCATAGGTCCCTCGACCCGCAGCACGACTTCCCGGGGCTCGAAGCGTCCGCGCCGCTCGGGGTGGAGGGTCGCCCGACCAGTCGCTCGACCACGACCTGGCACCTGCACCCTTACCCGGCGCGTACTCGGGTGCAGTGACGGGAACAGCTCGTCGGCGAGCGCGACCCGAAGCTGGCGGTCGGCCGGATTGCGCACTCGCCAGGCGATCTCGACCGACTGCCCGAGCGGAACGACACCGGGGAGTTCGCGTTCAACGCTGACCCGGTCAGGGGGGGTGGCGCGGGCCCAATCGATGAGGGCGAGGACGAGCAGAAGGCCATTGACGATGAGGAACGCGGGCCACGGCCATGGCCCGGCGAGAACGAGCAGTGACGCGAGTGCCACGACCACCGCTAACCGCCACGTCGGAACGGGAAACTTCACCTGGGAACGGGCACTGACACCAGGACACCGTCAAGGACGCCGTCGACGGTCACGCCCTCCAACTCGACCTCGGGACGAAGCTGCACTCGATGGCGAAGCGCGGGCTTGGCCACGGCCTTCACCTCATCTGGTGTCACGAACGGCTTGCCCGCGAGCCAGGCCCACGCCTTCGACGCCCACAGCAACATGGTCGCGCCCCGAGGAGACGCGCCCAGGCTGAACGACGGCGAGTCGCGCGTGGCCCGAACGATGGAAACGATGTACGCCTGCACCTTGTCTTCGATCGTTACCGCCGCAACTTGCTGGCGCGCAGCGGCGAGGTCGGCCACGGTCGCGACCGCGCTGACGCCCATGGATGCCACGTTGTGTGGGTCCATTCCTTGGTCATGGCGAGCGACGATCTGTAGTTCCTCGCCCGCACTCGGATAGGCCACCGCAAGCTTCAAGAGGAACCGGTCGAGTTGGGCCTCGGGCAGGGGATACGTGCCCTCGTATTCCACGGGATTCTGGGTCGCGATCACGACGAAGGGATCGGGAAGAACCCGGGCCTCGCCTTCGACGGTCACTTGGCGCTCTTCCATCGACTCCAGGAGGGAAGCCTGCGTCTTCGGCGGCGTGCGATTGATCTCGTCCGCCAGTAACAGGTTGGTGAACACGGGCCCTTGGCGGAAAACGAACTCACCGCGGGAGAGAATCACCTGACCGGTGACGTCGGACGGCATGAGGTCGGGCGTGAACTGAACCCGCTTGAAATCGAGATCGAGCGCGCCGGCGAGCGCTTTGACGAGGAGCGTCTTGGCCACGCCGGGCACGCCTTCCAACAAGACATGTCCCTTGACGAGGAGCGCGACCATGAGCCCGGTCAGAACGCTCTGCTGGCCGACGACGACCTTTCCCACCTCGTCACGCACGGCAAGTACCGCCGCACGGGGGTCGGCTGCCGGCGCAGCTTCCCGTTTACGTCGCGGCTGACGCCGTGGTGACGGGCCTTCGGTTGCTGCTGGCACTTGTGACCTCCTGGCGGATGGATTCGATCAATTGTGCGAGGACGACGAGTTCTCGCTCGTCATGGGGCGGCGCGCCGGTGAGAGCCTGCCGGAGTCGCTCTGGCGGGAGCCCGGCGCGGGCCGCCGCGGCATCGGCGAGCTGCTCGACCGGTAGATCGAGGGGAAGCCCGAGGCGCTCGGACAGATTGCGCCGCAGGTCGCCGCGCAGGATGACCGCGGCTTGCTCTCGACCCTTCGCTCGCTGCATCAGGTTCCCGACGGCGAGGACCAGTTCCGAACCGGCCAATTTTACCGGTTGATGCTCGACGACTGGACGTCCAAGGCGGCGGGCGCGCCACAGAACGACAATGAGGAACGCGACTGCGAGCTGTAGAAGCGCCAGCTTCACGCGCTCCGGGATGAGATCGGTGAGGCTTTTCGAACCGCCGCCGGGAGGTGGCGGCTCGAGCATCGAGACCTTCGACGCTGGGCTCGAGGTCAATACTGCCGCAGCAAGGGCGGCGTTGTCGGCCTTGCCGAGTTGGCCGTTGGTAAGGAACAAGGGGCCGCCGATACTCACGATGGTGCCTTGTCCAACCGGCGTCACGACGAGCCAGGCGGTCTCGCCTCTGTAGAAGCACCCGGTTGATCCGGCCGGCACCTCCATGAGTACGGCGCCGGGGGCGATGACCTTGTTGACCCCTGACAGCGCAGGAACGTCGCACTGACGCAACAGTTCGGGGTCGATGAACGCGATGGCCGCCGTTCCGGTGGCCTCAGCGGGGTTCAGAGGTGACGTGGGGTCGGTGAGGACCAAGGTGCCGCCGGCGCGCACCCACTGTTCAACTGCGTCCCGGTCAACACCCGAGAGATCGTCAACAAGCAGGAGCGCGGTGGTCACTCCCGAGGCCGGCGGCGTCGAGTCCACGGAGACGTCCGCGCCGAGCACGCGAAGCGTTTCGATGATCGCCTTCGTGCCCGAGGGCTTTGCCGAAGAAGGGTCGAGCGGGACTCCACTGTCGGGGCGGGATCCGAAGAGGTAGGTGATGACGAGTACCGCTCCGACGAGGATCAGCCACGGCGCCCAGGTCCGGAAGCGACTTCGCGCCGCGGTTGCGGTCATGAGCTTGCACCGGTGAGCACGTGCTCGGCCAGCTCTCGGAAACGGCCCGACTCCTCCTCGCCCGTCGGGCGATTCCCGTACCAGGCGGCCTCGAACAACTCGGTCGCACCACCGAACTCCGGAGCCACCTTGGGAACGTTCTGGCCAACCTCGGACCGGTACTCGCCCGTTGTCCGACCGGGGACCTCGTCAACAAGTCCCCTCTGAGCAAGGTCGGCGACGAGCGCCCGGTAGCGGCAACGGAGGCCGGCGCGCCACTCACCCTGCTTCTCGTGGGCGACCGCTTCGGCGCGCCAGTCCTCGGCAGTTCGAAGGCGCGCCGGCGCCGAGACGGTGCGGCTGGTGGCATCTGTCGTCACGCCCCTGGCAAACCTGAAGATGAAGAACGCAATCACGCCGAGGGCGGCGGCCAGGATCAACCAGGCGAGGATCGACGCTGCGCCGCCGGCCACGAGCCGGCCGAACAAGCGGGCGAGCTGTTCAGCGATCCACGTCCGAATCCGCTGGAGAATCGTGGGGGTCGGTTGTTTGAACTCCGGTCGGTCGAGCACGTCATCGGCCGCGGCGCGCGCGTCAGAGGCGCTGTGCTCGGGAACAGGGAGCTCGCCGGGAGTGGCGGCCGCAGACCCTGCGAACGACAGCGCCAACGCGACCACGACGAGGGCGGCGGCGGCCGCCCTCCTACGCGGGGGGCGCACCGTAGGGAGAGCCACGGCGGGCCATGTCACCGGCCATGACGGCCAGGTCGAAGCCCTCCCACCGGATCCGTCCGTCGAAGTAGACGAGTGTGGAAACGATGGCGACGAAGGGAGCGGTGACCACTCCCGCCAGAATCGACCCAGCGCCGAGCAGCAACCATCCCCATTCGAGCCCAACCACGTAGGCCATGACTTGAGGGACAAACCCCAGGGCTGACCCGATGGTGCTGGCGAGCAGCCCAGTCAAAAGGGCGATGCCGAGCACCGCCCAGTAGCGCCGCTTTATCAGCCGAAATGATCGACGCATCGCTTGTATCGGGCCAAGCTCCTCGACGACGATCGCAGGGGCGACGGCGACAAAGAACCCCATGACGAGGACGCCGGGAATGATGCACAACAGCCCGGCCAAGAGCTCGAGAATATGTACCAGCACCCAGGCCGCGATGAGCGCCCACCAGCGACGTCCGGTGGCTCTGAGCGCGTCACCAGGAGCAATCTCATGCCCGAGGTAAGAGCCCGCCACCACCCGGCTGACGGCGCCAGCAATGAAGGGCAGAACAAGGATCGAAGCAATTGCGACGATCAAGCTCGCCCACACGCTTCCACCGCTGTCGTTGCCATAGGTCGCGGAGCTGGGGTCGTTGAACGCGGTGATGATGCTCCTGCCCCCGAACAGGTCGCGTTGCAGGAAGGCACCGGCGAGTTGCACTGGGACCATGAACGCAGCGGTGATGAGAATCAGCGACTTCGCGTTGGCCTTGTACAGCTTGAACGCGCCATCGAGAATGTCGGACACGTTCATGGGGTGCAGCGGCAGGGGGCCAGTGCGGGCATCGCCTGCCTTTGGCCGGTGGGGGCCCCAGGGGTTCGGGCCGTACGGCGGCGGCGGGGCCGCGCCGTAGCCGGGAGGAGGAGGCGGCGGGGGCGCGCCGTAGCCGGGAGGAGGAGGCGGCGGGGGCGGCGGGGGCGGCGGCCCGCCATACTCGGGAGGGGGGGGCGGCGGCGGCCGTTGCCCGGGGGGAATTGCACCTGGCTCCAGCGGTGACCAGGCTTGTTCGTCCCCGCGGTGCCGGGGGTCGTCGCCCGCGTCGTCCGCCATGAGGGACCGACCCTAGCGAAGGTTCATGATCCAGTTCGCCGCCGGGCACCGAGGCGGCGACAAAGGCGGGAGAATACGCGGATGACTCGCATCCGGGTGAGCACCTTCCTTCGCGCGCCGAAGTCGGAGGTGTGGCAGTCGGTTCGCGACATCGGATCGCACGTCCGATGGATGAAGGATGCAGAGGCCATTCGCTTCACGTCTGAAAGCCTGGAGGGTGTCGGCACCACCTTCGAGTGCGAGACGAAGGTGGGCCCGTTCCGGCTCAATGACCTCATGGAAATCGTCGAGTGGCGGCCCCGGCGCGCCATGGGCATCCGCCACTCCGGCCTGGTGAAAGGCGCCGGACGCTTCACCTTGAAGCGGATGCCCGGCGGCACGCTCTTCACCTGGGACGAGAAGCTCCGCTTCCCTTGGTGGCTCGGCGGCCGCCTTACCGCGGTCTTCGCCGCGCCGGTCCTACGTCACATGTGGAAGGGCAACCTCCACCGCCTCAAGTCCCTTCTGGAGACCTCAACCAAGTCACGCTGAGGGGTTGGAGGTCGAGGACCACCGATTGGTCGAGACCGTGCCATGGGAGCTGCTCGGCGGCCTGCGAGGATTCGCCGTCAGCGGGGCCATGGCCCCCGAATTGAAGCCATGACGTGTCGAGCACCTGGGTCCACTGCCCCGGCGCGGGAACACCGATCCGGTATCCCCCAAGCCACTCCCCTGACAGGTTGGCGACGCAGACCAGCGAGCGCGCGCCGTCGGATGAGAACCGGGCGAATGACAGCACGTTGTGGTCGACGTCGCTGGCGTCGATCCACCGAAAGCCCGACTCGTCGTAGGCCTTGTCGTAGAGGGCGGGCTCCCGCACGGCCAACCGGTTCAGCTCCCGCACGAGAGCCTGAACGCCTCGGTGGCCGCCATGCTCAAGAAGGTGCCAGTCGAGGCTGCGGTCATGTGACCACTCCGTGTCCTGGGCAATCTCGGCGCCCATGAACAGCAGCTGGTTTCCCGGGTGGGCCCACATCCACGCGTAGAGCGCCCGGAGGTTGGCGAGCTGCTGGTCTCTGTCGCCGGGCATCTTGTTCACGAGCGCGCCCTTGCCATGAACGACCTCGTCGTGGCTCAGGGGGAGGATGAAGTTTTCCGAGAATGCGTAGAGCAGGCCGAAGGTGAGCTGGTCGTGGTGGTGGCGCCTGTACATCGGGTTCTTGGAGAAGTACTCGAGAGTGTCGTGCATCCAGCCCATGTTCCACTTGAACCCGAAGCCGAGCCCGCCGGCATACGTGGGCCGCGACACTGCCGGCCATGCTGTCGACTCCTCGGCAATCATCATCACGCCGGGGTGGCGTCCGTAGACGACCTCGTTGAGCTCCTTGAGAAACGCCACCGACTCCAGGTTTTCGCGGCCGCCGAACTCGTTGGGCACCCACTGTCCCTCCTCACGGGAGTAATCGAGATAGAGCATCGAGGCGACCGCGTCGACCCGGAGGCCGTCGATGTGGAACTCCTCGATCCAGTAGAGGGCATTCGCCATCAAGAAGTTGCGCACCTCGTGGCGGCCGAGGTTGAAGACCAGGGTGCCCCAATCGGGATGTTCGCCTTGGCGGGGGTCCGCGTGCTCATACAGCGCAGTGCCATCGAAGCGGGCAAGAGCGAATTCATCCTTCGGGAAGTGCGCTGGCACCCAGTCGACGATCACCCCAATGCCGTTGGCGTGCAGGGTGTCGACCAGCGCCCGAAAGTCATCGGGCGTGCCGAAGCGCGCCGTGGGCGCGTAGTACGACGTCACCTGGTATCCCCAAGAGCCGGCGAACGGATGCTCGGCGACGGGCATGAACTCGACATGCGTGAATCCCAAGTCGGACAGATACGCGGGCAGTTGCTCAGCGAGCTCCCTGTAGGTGAGCGACCGGTCACCGTCCTCCGGCACGCGCCGCCACGAACCGATGTGGCACTCGTAGACCGACAGAGGTTCAACGACTCGGTTGCTGGCGGCGCGGGTCGCCAGCCACGCGGCATCAGTCCACTGGTAGGACGACGCGTTTACGACACTTGCCGTCCGCGGCGGCACCTCGGCCTCGAAGGCGAACGGATCGGCCTTCTGGACCACACTGCCGTCTCGGGCCAGGAACTGGAACTTGTACTTGTCGCCGACGCCGACGCCCGGCACGAACGCTTCCCAGACCCCCGACGAGCCCACCGGGGTCATCGGGTTGGCGCTCCTGTTCCAGTAGTTGAAGTCGCCGACGACGTGCGCCTTCCGGGCGTTGGGCGCCCACACCACGAACGACGTGCCATCTACTCCCTCACGCTCAGTGAGGTGCGCGCCGAGGCGCTCCCAGAGCCGTTCATGCCTCCCCTCGCCGAGGAGAAACAGGTCAACGTCGCCCATCACTCCGCTCAGGGGGCGGCTCTGGCCCTCTGTCCCGCTCAGGGGGCCGCGCTGGCCCTGCGTCACCTCGTGAGCCTCCGGAGGGCCGCCTTCGGTATCCGCGCCCAGTCGGGCCGGTGGCCCTCCTCGTAGTTGAGCTCGTAGGCCGCCTTCTCCAGCTCGAACCCACGGAGAAGTCGCTCCACCGATGCCCCGTCGCCCGACAGCATTCCGGCGTTCTCTGCGGCCGGGATGTAGCCATCGAGGAAGGCACGACGGTTCCGCTCCTCCCAGGCCGCGACCAGACCGATTTCATCACTGTCGGCGAGGGCCACAAGCGATGCGTAATGGAAGGACCGCAACATTCCGGCAACGTCGCGAAGGGGCGAGGTGGTGCGCCGGCGATCGTCGACAGATCGGTCGGGTTCACCCTCGAAGTCGAGGATGTACCAACCTTCGTCGGTGCGCATGACCTGGCCGAGGTGATAGTCGCCATGCACCCGGGTCGCGGGGCCTGAGTCCGAGACATTGCGCATCTCATTCACGACCCGGTCGATCGCGTCGCGCTCGATGTTGTCGGGAATCGGCGCGGCCGACACTTGGGCTGCTACCTGGTCGGCCCATGCGCCGCTGTCTCCAGGCTCGGTGCCGAATGCCTCGGCCAACGCGATGTGGAGTTGGGCGGTCATGGCGCCGAGCCGCTCGGCCTCGGCCGAGAAGTCGCCCCCGGCTTGGCCAGGGTCGGCTGCGGGCGGCGGGCCGTCTTCGGTGACGAGCGGAACCGGCTGGGTGTCCTGCACCCCGAACAGGTCGCGCAGCGACGTCAGGGCCAAGGCCCAGCCCTCGACTCCGCCGGCCAGATACGGCTGCAGCACTCCCAGGGAGTAGTCGCCCCACTGCGATGAGGCAACCGGCGCTGCGATGTGCTGGAAGCCGACTCGGGCGAGCGCCTCGGTCACCTCGATCTCGGGATTGACGCCGGCATGGAGACGCCGGAACAACTTCAGGATCAATCTGTCGTCGTACACGAGCGACGTGTTCGACTGTTCGGCCGCAATCGTGCGCACTCGTTCCGCATGCTCAGAACCACTCGTCAATCGGTCGAGAAGGGTGGATCCGAGTTCGGGGTCGAGGGTCGCCTCATAGGCGTGCGCCGCGCCCGAACTGGTGTCGATTTCTCCAAGTGACGCTTCATCGTGACCCCGGAGGAACTCCGGCCGCTCGTCGCTGGGCCGCAGTCCGACGAGCACCTGGTAGACCTCGCCGTCGGCATCGACTATGAGATCGACGAGCGCAGGCCAGCCGGCGCGTTCGATGTTGCTGTGCAACAGGTTGAGGGCGGCCGGAGCATCCACGCCGCGGTACCACCGCTGGCACGGAAGGAATTCCGAGAGCAGTGGCAATAGGGCGTCAGTCGCGATTCCGTCGATGGCCACGGCTAGTCCTGAACCAGTTCGAACCAGTAGAAGCCGTAGCTCCCGAGCGTGAGCACAAACGGCCCCTCCCCAATGCGACGGAAGGGAACGCGCCCGGCAAGCTCGACCGGTGTGCGGCCGGCAAAACGACCGAGCTGCAATTCCGCCGGCTGGGCGAAACGGCTCAGATTGTTCACGCACAGAACGATGTCGTCGCCGTATTGGCGAAAGAAGGCGAGTACCGAGGGATTCTCGGCCGGCAGAACCTCGAACGAGCCGGTGCCGAAGATCTCGTTGCGGCTCTTGCGAATCTGCAACATGCGCTGGATCCACTGGAGGAACGAGCTCGGGTTGCGGGTCTGGGCTTCTACGTTGCATGCCTCGTAGCCGTATACGGGATCCATTAGGGGCGGGAGGTAGAGCTGAGCGAAGTCGGCCCGGCTGAAGCCGGCATTGCGATCGGGAGACCACTGCATCGGTGTACGCACACCGTCGCGGTCGCCGAGATAGATGTTGTCGCCCATGCCGATCTCGTCGCCGTAGTAAAGGACGGGGCTACCGGGGAGACTGAACAAGAGCCCGTGCAGGAGCTCCGACACCCGCCTGTCGTTGTCTACGAGCGTAGCCAGGCGCCGGCCAATACCGATGTTTCGCTTCATCCGCGGATCTTTGGCGTATTCCGCATACATGTAGTCACGGTCTTCGTCGCTGACCATCTCGAGGGTCAACTCGTCGTGGTTGCGCAGGAAGATGCCCCACTGGGATCCGTCAGGAATCGAGGGGGTCTGCGCCATGATCTCGGTGATCGGGTAGCGCTGCTCGCGCCGCAAGGCCATGAACATGCGCGGCATCAGTGGGAAGTGGAAACACATGTGGCACTCGTCGCCGTCGCCGAAGTAGTCGACGACATCGGCCGGCCACTGGTTGGCCTCGGCCAGAAAGACCTTCCCAGGGTGGCTGGCGTCGACCTCCTTCCGCAGCCGCTTCAAGAACTCATGGGTCTCGGGAAGGTTCTCGCCATTCGTCGCGTCGCGCTCGAACAGGTAGGGCACGGCGTCGAGGCGAAAGCCGTCGAGCCCGATGTCGAGCCAGAACCTGACGACGTCGATCATCGTTTGCTGGACGTCGGGGTTGTCGTAGTTCAGATCCGGTTGGTGGCTGAAGAATCGGTGCCAGAAGTACTGCTGGCGCTGCGCATCCCAGGTCCAGTTCGACCGCTCGGTGTCAACGAAGATCACACGGGCATCAGGCCAGCGTTGATCGTCGTCGCTCCACACATACCAGTCGGCCTTGGGGTTGGTGCTGTCTTGGCGCGACTCCTGAAACCAGGGGTGCTGGTCGCTGGTGTGATTCATGACCAGGTCGGCAATCACTTTGATGCCGCGCCGGTGGGCCTGCTCGACGAGCTCGACGGCATCAGCGAGGTCGCCATATTCGGGGAGAATGCTGAAGAAGTCGCTGATGTCGTAACCGCCGTCGCGCAGCGGCGATTGGTAGAACGGCAGAAGCCACAGGCAGTCGACACCGAGCCACTGGATGTAATCGAGTTTCTCGGTCAGCCCGGCCAGGTCGCCGGTGCCGTCGCCGTTCCCGTCGAAGAAGCCCCGAACCAAGACCTCATAGAAGACCGACCGGCGATACCAGCGGTCGTCGTGATCGTGGTCGTGATCTTCAACCATCTACTTCGCAACCGCGGGCCGCAGGTGCAAGACATGTCCAGGCTGTTTCGCCGGGTCGAGACGAACATACGGGTTCGCCCCACGCCACGTGAACGTGGTGCCAGTCAGCTCATCGTGGGCTTTGTACGGCGCGCCGGCAGACAATCCGAGAAAGCCGAGATCGAGGCCAAGGGTGTCCTCCTGGACCTCGGTCGGGTTCAGATTCACGACCATCAGCATGACGTCACTGCGGTCTTCGGTGTGCTTCGACCACACCAGTACCTGGTCGTTGGACGAGTAGTGGAACCGGATGTTGCGCAGTTCGGCGAAGGCACGATGGCGGCGGCGTATGTCGTTGAGCCGGGTGATGAAGGGAGCCAGTGACGCCGGCGCGTCCCAGTCGCGCCGCTTGATCTCGTACTTCTCCGAGCTCTTGTACTCCTCGTTGGCGTCGGACGCGGGCTCGTTCTCGCAGAGCTCGAAGCCGCTGTAGACGCCGTAGGACGACACCATCGTCGCCGCGAGCAGCGCCCGCATCTTGAATGCGCCGGGACCCCCGCGCCGCAACGGGCCAGAAAGGATGTCCTGGGTATTCGTCCAGAAGTTCGGGCGCATGAAGTCGGCCTTCGGCCCGTGACAGAGCTCCTCGAGATAGTCGACGAGCTCGTACTTGTGGTTGCGCCAGGTGAAGTAGGTATAGCTCTGGCTGAATCCGACCTCAGCCAACTTGGCCATCATCTTCGGCCGGGTGAATGCCTCGGAGAGAAACAGGGTTTCGGGGTGCTCGGCCTGGATGGCCGGGATGAGCCATTCCCAGAAGGCGAGCGGCTTCGTGTGGGGGTTGTCGACTCGAAATAGGCGCACACCGTGCCCAATCCAGAAGTCGAGGATCGCCTTGCAGGCTGACCACAGCCCTTGACGCGCCTCCTCCTGCTCGGGCCAGAAGTTGAGGGGATAGATGTCTTGGTACTTCTTGGGCGGGTTCTCGGCATACCGGATGGTGCCGTCGGGCCGGGTATGGAACCACTCGGGATGTTCCTTGACCCACGGGTGGTCGGGCGAACACTGGAGCGCGTAGTCGAGGGCGACCTCCATCTCAAGTCCCCGTGCCTTGGCCACGAAGTGCTCGAAATCATCGATCGTGCCCAGCGAGCGTTCGATCGCGGTGTGACCTCCGTCCTCGGACCCGATCGCCCACGGGCTGCCGGGATCGTCGGGACCGGCGCCGAGCGTGTTGTCGGGACCTTTGCGTTCAGTGTGCCCAATCGGATGCACCGGTGGCAGGTAGACAACGTCGAATTTCATGGCCGCGACCGCCGGGAGGCGGTCGTCTGCCGCCTTCCGAAGCCCGCCCTCGGACCTCGGAAACAGTTCGTACCACGCGCCGGTGAGGGCCCGCTCCCGGTCGACCCAGAGTCGCTGGGAACTACTGCGGGTGAGGTCGCCCGGTTCGGTCCAGGCCTCGATCACGAACGTGTGCATCCCCAGCGCCGTGGGCTCGATGGTTCCTTCCCAACGGTCGTTGCCGAGATCGTGCATCGGGGTTTCAGTCCACTTTGTGTCGGCGCCGGCGCGCCAACGCACCCGGGCGCGCAACGCGGCGTGCCCATCTCGAAAGATATCCGCGGAGATCCGCACGAGTTCCCCGATGACGGCTTTGGCTGGATGGTCGGGGGATGGGGTACGGGGCCGCAGGTCGTCGATCACAATCCGACCCAACATGGCTGGCATCCAACCTACCCCCGGCCGCCGGGCCGCTACGTTTCTCAGGATGAAAGCTTTCTCCACCTTCGCTGTGCCGCTGCGTGTCCCAGACTCCCTCTCCCCGCTGCTGGAGCTGGCGACCAACCTGCGCTGGTCGTGGGACGATCGGGCTCAGGACCTGTTCCGTGGGCTCGACCCCGAAGCGTGGGATGCGCGCCGGGATCCGCTCGATCTGCTTCGACGCCTCGGACCCGACCGGCTCGAGAGACTTGCGACCGACAACGGCTTCTTGACCCACGTCGGCGATGTGCACGCCGAGTTGCAGCGTCATCTCGAGGCCGACCTGTGGTTTCAGGGTCGCAAGTCGGAGCTGCACTCGGTGGCGTACTTCTCCCCCGAGTTCGGGATCGCCGAGTCGGTGCCGCAGTACTCCGGCGGACTCGGCGTGCTGGCCGGCGACCACCTCAAGTCGTCGAGCGGGCTCGGACTGCCGCTCATCGGAGTCGGCTTGTTTTACAAGCGCGGCTATTTCCGCCAGGAGCTCGCCGTCGACGGCTGGCAGCGCGAGCGCTACAACGAGCTCGATGCCGACCTCATCGGCCTGACTCGTTGCGAGGGTGTCGTGGTCGAGGTCGACACCGGAGACGGGCCGATGCGCGCCCAGGTGTGGCGCGCCCAGGTGGGCCGCATCCCGCTGTTCATGCTCGACACGGACATCGACGGGAACGACGACGCCACCCGGTCGGTCACCGACGAGCTCTACGGAGGCGACACCGAGCATCGGTTGCGCCAAGAGATCCTTCTCGGCATGGGCGGTGTGCGCGCCCTCGAGATACTGGGTGAGTCCCCCAACGTCTTTCACACCAACGAGGGCCACGCCGGTTTTCTGGGTCTCGAGCGCATCCGGCGCCGCATCCTCGACGACGGCCTTTCATTCCCTGAAGCAATCGAGGCCGTGCGCGCCGGAACCGTGTTTACGACCCACACGCCGGTGCCCGCCGGCATCGATAGGTTCCCGCGCGAATTGATGGAGCGGCATTTCAAGGGCTGGGCCGACGATTGCAACGTTCCGTTCGACGAGTTGATGGCCTTGGGCCACAACCCCGGCGAGCCCCCGGGTGCTCCATTCAACATGGCCGTCATGGGGATGCGTCTCGCGGCAGCATCGAATGGCGTGTCTCGTCTGCACGGTGAGGTCAGCCGGCGCATGTTCGCCGGGCTCTGGCCCGGAATTCCGGCTGTAGAGGTCCCGATCGGGTCGATAACCAACGGCGTTCACGCCCACAGCTGGGTCTCGCCCGAAATGCGCTCGCTCCTCAACCGCCATGTCGGTGCCGACTGGGCCCGCGAAGATGCAGATCGGTGGTCACGCATCGACGATGCCGGCGATGCCGAACTTTGGGACGCCCGCAACCTTGCCCGCAGCCGGATGGTCGCTTTCGTGCGTCGCCGTCTCGGCCTGCGCGACACCCTCGACCCCGGAGTACTCACCATCGGCTTCGCGAGGCGCTTCGCGACCTACAAGCGGGCGACGCTCCTGCTTTCCCAGCCAGACCGGCTGGCCGAGCTATTGCTTTCGGCGGATCGTCCGGTCCAGCTCGTGTTCGCCGGCAAGGCCCATCCCGCGGACGACGCCGGCAAGGCGATGATCCGTGACGTGGTCTCGCTTGCGTCCCGGCGCGACCTTCGCCACCGAATGGTTTTCGTCCCCGACTATGACATCGGCGTCGCCCGCGCCCTCTGCCAAGGATCTGACCTGTGGTTGAACACACCACTGCGACCCATGGAAGCGTCGGGTACGAGCGGGATGAAGGCGGCGTTCAACGGCGCGCTGAACTGCTCGGTGCTCGACGGGTGGTGGGCCGAGTGTTACGACGGCCGCAACGGGTGGGCGATCCCCTCGGCCTCCGGCGCCGACGACGTCGAATCTGCCGGCGATCCCCACAATGGTCACTCCCGCGACGAGTTCGAGGCTTCCGCGCTCTTCGACCTCCTCGAGCGCGAGATCGTGCCGCTGTTCTATGACCGGCGCGACAGCGCTAGTCCCCCGGCCGGGTGGCTGAACCGGGTTCGTGCGTCGCTACGGTCCTTGGGATGGTTCGTGCCCGCGTCGCGGATGGTTCGGGACTACGCGTCAGAGCTGTACGAACCGGCGGCGGCGCGCAACGGGATGATGACCGGGTCGGACTACGACGCAGCGCGATCTCTCGCGGCATGGAAGGCGAAGTTGCGGACGGAGTGGCATGGCATCCGCATTGATTCGGTGCAAAGTCAACCGGCGACGCCGCAACTCGGTGAGACCTGCACCGTCGCGGTCTCGGTGAACCTGGGCGGCCTCGAACCCGAAGACGTCACCGTTGAACTCCTTCATGGTTCCGCAGGTGACAGCAGCGAGCTCCTTGCGCCAGCGGTCGAGCCGATGGTGCTCGCCGATGGCGTCTGGCGGGCGTCATGGGCCCCCGAAACCTCTGGACGCCAGGGTTTCACCGTGCGGGTCGTTCCATCCCACCCCCACTTGCCCTCGTTCGGAGAGCTCGGCCTCGTTACCTGGGCCGAGTCATAGTGTCGGCTTCAATCTCGTCGGCGAGCGAGGCGACCCCGGCCACAACTGGAGACCGAGGCGTGGTGTCGAGCAGGCAACCGGCGCGCCGGTCGGTCGCAGCCACAGCTGGGTCTTCGGGCAGGAACACGAGCACGCGCCCGCCCCGTTCGTGGGCGAAGCTGGTGAGTCGCTCCTCGTCTCCGGCGCGCACTCGGTTGCCGACGTAGTCGATTCGCGGGATTCCCAACTCGACCGCGAGCAGATGGGTGCGCGATGCGGTCATCAGCACCTTGGCTGTGGGTTGGAGCACCACGAGCAGTCGGTCGACGTGACGAAGGGTCCCGCCCGCCCAGGTCAGGTGCTCTAGGCCGGCCTCCATGTCGGCGATCACGAATGTGTCAGGGAGCTCGATCATGCTCTTGTCGATGAACTTGCGGATGGTGATGTGCGCGCTTCCGGTGCAACCAGAGCCAGCCTTCTCGATCCGCGCACCGAGCATCACTGTGACCCCATCCGGAGCCGGTGAGCCGTATTGGCCCACGAGGTCAGCCGGCGCGAGATCGTCGGGCGTGTGGCGCTCCGGGCCGGTCTGATCGAGCAGGGGCCGCAACCTCGCCGCCCCGTCCTCGCCCAAGCCGATGTTGGCCGCCAAGTTCGGGTCGGTATCGCAGTCGATAGCGACGACGCGGTGACCCCGGCGCGCAAGGGTACGGGCCAGGACAGCGGAGATCGTCGTCTTGCCGGTACCACCCTTACCGGAGATGCCAAGTCGCACGGCGCGATCATCGCATCTTGCGGGCATAGGGTGGCCGGGTGTTCGAGCGGTTCACCGACCGTGCCCGGCGCGTCGTGGTACTGGCGCAGGAGGAAGCTCGCCTCCTCGAGCACAACTACATCGGCACCGAACACATCCTCCTCGCCCTGATTCACGAAACCGACGGCATCGCCGCCGAAGCACTCCGCGAACTCGGCATCTCCCTTGACGCCGTCCGTTCGCAGGTTCAGCAGCTCATCGGAAGAGGGCAGGGTTCGCCGAGCGGGCACGTTCCCTTCACCCCTCGGGCCAAGAAGGTCCTCGAACTTTCCTTGCGGGAGGCGTTGCAGTTCGGCCACAACTACATCGGCACTGAGCACATTCTCCTTGGTCTTGTCCGCGAGGGCGAGGGCGTCGGCGCGCGGGTCCTGGTGGAGCTCGGCGCGGATCTTGCCAGTGTGCGGGAAAAGGTCGTCAGCCTCCTGGGCGATCCCGTCAAAACTGAGCCTGGGGGCAGCCCGACGTCGGTCGCAGTCCTCGCGTCGCCACCACAGGAGGACATGCCGGTCTGTCATAGATGCGGTGCATCGCTGGCCAGCGTGCTCTCGTGGAAGACGATCAGCGCTGCTGGACCAGAAGGTGAAGCGGTTGACATCCGCGTTGCGTACTGCGGTCGTTGCGGGCGCGCCCTCGGCGCCCACAGCGCTCTGCCCGGCTAGTTCCTACGGCCGGCCGGCCATTTGGTGCACTCAAACTGTCGTGATCTGAGCCGAAAAAACTGCGAAATCGCAGCAGATTGACTGCACCAAACTTGGCGGCCCTGCGCCGGGGCACTAGCTGCTGGCGCGTGGTTGTGCGAAGACCTGGCGGAGGACTGGTTCGAAATGTTCCAGCGGCAATGTGTCGTAGCCGGGATCAAACGACGTCTGGTCCCACTCGTCGGTGAACTGCTCGGCCAGAGCGAACCATGGCGCGCCGCGATGCCGTTCGCGCCGCTCAGGGTCACCTCCGAAGATGTGTGCGTAGTGGCGCAGCTGGAAGTCCTGGTGCCAGCGGACGACTTCGTACGTCTCGTTGGAGACGTACGGGCGGAGGACCTCGGCCGAGATCGCGCTGTGATTGGCGTCGGAGACGGCCTTGCCGATGTCATGGCAGAGGGCCGCTACGACCGTCTCGGCGTCCGCGCCGGCACGCTCGGCGCGCGTCGCTGTCTGGCACGCGTGCGTCAGCTGATCGACGGGGAAGCCCTCGACGATCGGAGCCAGTGAGCGGAGCAAGGTCAGCACGGCGTCGGCCGTGAACTGCTTGTCGGGCTCCTCGGCTGCGATCTGCCGCCAGTCGGCCTCGCTGAACTGATCCATTCGGGTCGCTCGACGCATCTCGAAATTCTCTCTCACCGGAAGTACGCCCGCTTTCGATTCGGCTCGCCCATCTCGCTCAAGACCCACTCGTGCAGGTGGTCGTAATACGTTTTGTAAAGATCCCCGTGGCTCGCGCCGTTGTAGCTGAGATAGAGCTGGCGGCGCATCGCCGATGAGCTGTTGTCGCCGCTGCGATGGGGTGTGAGCGAGTGGAACATGACCACGTCACCGGGGCTCGTCTCCACGACCTCGCCCGGCACGTCGAGGGCCGACTCGTCGACATCAGCCGGCGCGCCGGGCGACGTCAGCAGGCAGTCATGCTTCCCAGGGAAGAACTCAACCGCGCCGTTTTCAACGGTGGCGGCATCAAGTGCGACCAGTACGGTCACGAGGTTTTCCGGACGCGCCGGCAACCACTGCCAATAGGCGTAGTCCTGGTGGGTCTTGTAGCCCTGCATGCCCGGCGGCTTGAAGATGACCTTGTCCTTGAAAAGGCTTGGTTCGTCTCCGAGCAACTGTGCCGCGGGACCAGTGAGGCGCGGCGACGAGGCCAGGTTGTGCAACGTGGGTGAAAGGTCGATGACCGGATCGAGCCGGTCAGGCGGTCGTTCGGAATTGAGCACGTGAGTACGCAGGTTGTCGGGGTGGACGATGCCCGAGTGTTCAAGCCTGCTGCACTCATCGACATAGGTGGACACTTCGTCCGCGCTGAACAGACCCGGCAACACCACGAATCCGCGCCGGTTGTATTCCTCGAGCTGCGGAAGGATCAACGCGACATCAGCCACGGCTGAGCGACCTACACCACTCAAATTGCGAAACGACGGGATCCATTCCCAGGCGCCGGTACACCGCGTCGCCGGGATTGCCCGGCACCCCGAAAACACCGACGGCCTCCCGGCCAAGCCTTGCCGCCTCCTGCGACAGAGCCCGCAGCACTCCACCGGCGATGCCCTCCCTTCGCCGGTCGGGATGGACGAAGAGGTTCTTGGCCCGCAACACCCCGGATACGTCGAGGACGGCTACGGCGCCACAGACCTCACCTTCGGCCTCCACGAGGAACGCTTGCATGCCGCCGGTCGTGCATTTGCGATGTTCCAGATCGACCCAGTCTTCGGGTGAAGCATCGTGACCATCGGCCGCAGTGTCTGATCCGGCGTGCAGTTTGCGCTTCGCCTCCCAGTCCTGCTCGCCATCCATCGGGCGGAGCACGATGTCAGTGCGGCCAGAGCCGAGCGGACGCACTGAGACATACCCGATCTCCAACCGCTTCTGAAATCCTTGACCGACGAGGGCCCCATCAAGTCCCGTATCGGGATCGACGAGATAGACGCGCGCCGTCGAATGGCCACGGTCACGGAGGTACTCGGTCGTCGACCGCACCCATATCTCCGGCTCCGTAACGATGCGGCCCGGCTCGACCCGTTGCACGACGCACGCGCCGGCGAGGTTCTCGAGGCCCTCCATCGAGACAACCACCGCGCCCTCTAGCTCGATGACATCTGCCCCGAGCTCGAAGTAGCGCCGGTCGCTCTCGATCAGAGTGGCACCTAGAGGCGAGGGAGCTGTCATCCGGTGCGCGCCGGGATGAACGACACGAAGTCTTCGAACTTCATCGAACGGCTGCGGTCGATCTCATCGAGATAGGTGATGGTGAGGCGGAATGGGAAGACAAACTCGTCGCGCAACAGAGTGGTGAACTCCAGTTCCTCTGCCGAAGTCAGCGGGCGAGGACCGACGATCCGCGCTTCGATGTGATCGAGCTCGTGCTGCACGAGCTGGAGTTGGCGGACGGCCGAAATGTGCCCCCACTTGCGAGACGTGAACATCGGCCAGACCCGTTCGCCGCTCGGCAGAGTCCACACGTTTCGCTGACGCCCAACGATGCGGGTCAGCACCGGGAGCGTCCGTCCGCAAGGACACGGCGATCCGACCTCGGCGAAGTCGCCGATCTCGTATCGAAGAAAGGGTGTCGCGTAGTTGTGGAGCGGGCTGATCACGACCCGACCGACGTCTCCCGGACGGCAGGTTTGACCTGCGTCATCGAGCACCTCGACGTAGGCCGCTTCCGACTGCACGTGGTACTGCTCGATCTCAGGACACTGCAGCGCCATGTAGCCGATCTCCTGGGCGCTGTACATATCGATGACCGGCACGCCCCAAGCTTCACGACACGTGGCTCGCATCTCGGGGCTCAGCGTCTCCCCGTAAGTCAGAACCTGGCGGACGTTGGCAAGCTTCATCCCGGCGGCGCGGAAATGATCGGCGATCGCCACGAGGTTCGAGGGGTAGCTCAGGACGTAGTGGGGATCCTGCGCTGCCAGCCACTCCGCCTGGGTCCCGACATCGTGCTTGATGCTGAGAAGGGCGCACGGCCCACTGGCGTATGCGCTGGCGATGGCGTTGTTCCAATTCGGGAGCACCTGCCCCGCCGACGGAATCACGCCCGCCGGGTCGGCGCGAATTGCCGCCATCCTTCCCAACAGGTCGCGCTTGTGCCAGAGCGAGTCGCGCAGGGTGATCGCCAGCCAGATGGTGGCGGTCACCTTCGAGGTGAGGGCGCGAACCGGGCGACCGGTGGAGCCGGTCGTCACGACTTCCCCAGTTGGCAGATGGTCCGTGGGAACCGAGTCGCTCCTCATGCGGTCGCCCGCGTCTTGTAACGCTGGTCTGGTGAGGATCGGGAGCTGTCGCCACGCGGCGGCGGTCATCTCCTTGCACCCTGCCAGGTCGGCGTACACCGGCTGGTCGCGGTAGTGCGGAACTGTTTTCGACGCGTGCCGGAGGAGCCGGCTCAGGGCGTCGAGTTGTCGGCGCTCGATGTCGGCGGGTTCCGAGCGTTCGCTCTCCTCGAACTGCTGCTGCAATGCGAGCAACGAAGAGCCGACGTCGTTCGGGAACGCGGGCCACCGCATTGAGAAAACGGCCGTCTCAGGCAACACGGCTACGACGCTAACGGCGACGAGGTCCGCGGCGCAGAAGGATCAGTACTGAGTGTCGAGCTCCGGATCGACGCCGAGCGCGTTCACGCCGGTGACGCCCTCGACTCTGTCCTTGAGAATGCGCTCGATGCCGGCCTTGAGCGTCATTGTGGACGCCGGGCAACTGCCGCACGCGCCGACGAGCTCGACGTCGACGATGCCGGTGTCCTCGTGGAACCCGACCAGCGTGATGTCGCCGCCGTCGGCCTGAAGGGCCGGGCGGATGGCTTCGATCGCTTCGAGTAACTGCGTTTCCATGTGACTCCCGTCGTGTTCCGTGGGCTCGAGCGCCCCCTTCAACTGAGTAGCGGAACGAACGAAGGCTACCGGCTGCTCCACGTCTTGTAGAACACCGTTCCGACCTGGCTACTTCCCGGCATGCCCGTCACCTACCCTTCGCCGTGGCTCACGTCGTGACCCAGAGGACCGTCGGTCCCGATGAGCTGGCCGCGTTCCAGCGACCCCGCACCGATCTGTTGCTGGAGCGCGCTACGGCCGACGGATGCTTCGAGGCGGCCGAGGGCCCGCTACTGACGTACCGGCGCTGTCTCGATGTACGCGCCGGCGACGGCAATCTGTTCGAAGTCACCCAGACCGTCGACTTTCGGCTTGCCATCCCCTACGCGAGCTGGCTCTTCGTCCTGCCGTTTCGTCACGCAATCGGGCGGCCGCCCCGAGACAAGACGCCGTGGTGGGCACCACCAGTGCGCCTCGACGCCAGATCGTCGTCAGTGCTCGGCACCCTCGCCGTGCTGAGCGTCATCTTCGCCTACCTGGGCACCCTCTTCACGCAGACAGTGAGTTTCGCGGGCGAGGAGTTCGGCGCCGGCAACAGCGCCCAGGGTGTGGCGGGGGCAGTCGTGCGGGTCGGCGGGGTGATCGCACTCATCGTCGTCGCGAGCGCTGATCGCAAAGGCAGGCGGATCGTCATGCTGTGGGCCGCTCTCGCGGGATGCGTATTCGCCCTCTCGGGTGCGCTGGCGCCGTCGCTCCCCTGGCTCACGGCCAGCCAGACGCTCGCTCGCGCCTTCTCCACCGCCCTGCTGGTTTTGGTCGCGATCGTTTCAGCCGAGGAGGTTCCGGCCGGCGCCCGCGCCTATGCGGTCAGCCTATTGGCCATGGCGGCCGGTTTCGGTGCTGGCATCTGCCTCATGGCTCTGCGGCTGGCCGATCTGGGCACCCGGGGATGGCGCCTCCTCTACGTGATCCCGATACTCGCCCTCCCGCTACTTCGGGGCGTCGCCCGCCGGCTCCCGGAGACCCGACGGTTCGAGAAGCCGCACCGCGAAGTCCGCCTTCGTACTCATCGAAATCAGCTCTTGTTGCTTGCAGTCTCGGGCCTTCTCGTCAACATCTTCGTTGCGCCGCAATCGCAGTTCTTCACCCGCTTCCTTCGGACCGAGCACGGCTTCAGCGGCGCCAGTATCGGGTTACTGGCAATCGCGGCGGGGACACCAGGGGGAATCGGGATCATCGTCGGCGGGCGACTCGCCGACCTCCATGGCCGGAAGATCGTCGGCGCGTTCGCGCTCTCGGTGGGCACACTCTGCACTGTCGCCTTCTTCCTCGCCAGCGGTCTCGGCCTCTGGCTGTGGGCGATGGCGGGGTCGGTGATCTTCGCCGCGTCGGCTCCCGCCCTCGGCGTCTACGGGCCCGAGCTCTTCCCGACGTCACTGCGGGGCCGGGCCAACGGGATCCTCGCAGTGACCGGCCTCGCCGGGAGCGCGATCGGGTTGACTGCAGTTGGGTTTCTGTCGGACGAGTTCGACGCCATCGGGCCGGCAATGGCAATCATGGCGATAGGTCCGCTTTTGGTCGCGGGCGTCGTTCTGGCGCTTTACCCGGAAACGGCGCGCCGGGAACTTGAGGACATCAACCCGGAAGACCGCTCGCTGCCGCAATAAGCCAGTCGCGGACTGCCGCGCCGACCTCAACGTCGCGCCGGCGCAGGCCGTGGTCGCCCCCTTCGAGCCAGACGTGTGTGACTGCGCCGGGGATCGCCGCGGTGGCCGCCTGCAACTCCTCCGGCGTGGCGAACGCGTCACGGGTGCCCGACACGAACAGGCACGGCACCTCGATCTGCGGAAGGTGCTCCGTACGCATCTTCTCCGGCTTACCCGGTGGGTGCAGCGGATAGCTGACTAGGACAAGGCCCGCAGCCGGCAGTCCTTCGGCGACGGCCATCGAGCACATGCGTCCGCCCATCGAACGTCCGCCGAGGAATATGCCCGCCGGCGCGACACCTGAACGTTCGGCCAGCTCAGCCGCGCCTTCCCGCACTGCCGCAATCAGGACCGGCGGACGATCGGGCGACTTGCGGCCTGCCCTGCGATACGGGAAGTCCATTCGTTCGACCGGCATCGGAGCGACGGCCTCTTCGATTGCGACGAGCGCCGAGTTGTCCCGGCCCGCGCCGGCGCCCGGAGTGAGTAGGAGAGCCATCGGGTCGCCGCCTTCGGCGGCCGCCCCCCTGACGGGGCGCTGAACTGGCTTGTTGCTCGCCTTCGGCTCGCTCATGGCAGGAGTATGCGCCGGGCCTCGGTGAGCTCGAGGATCCGCAGGCCCGCGCCCTCGGCGTCGGCCCCGTGATCGGGATGCGAATCCCGCAACAGAGTACGGAATCGGGTCTGGATCTCCTCACGCTCCGGGCGGCCGTCCGGTCCGAAACCGAGCACCTGCAGCGCCCATCGCTCGTCGGTGGGAAAGAGCCGCCACGAGTTCGGAGGGGTACTTGTCGGGTCGGACAGATGCGAAACCAGGCGCTCGTCAACCGGACCGGCCCAGCGCGCCGCCTTGCGGATGGCGAAGTACATTGAGGGCCGCGCCTCAGGATGCACGCGGGCGGCAGCGTAGAGCGCCCCCAGAAGCTGTGGCACCGGCCGGCCATGACTGTCGAACTCAAACGACACCGACTCGCCGGGGCCGATCAACTTGTGGCGACTGCGGTCGAGCCCGACGACGTCCGTCTGGAACCGGTGACGGAGCCGCGGTTGAGAGATGCGGCGCCCATCCTCCAGATCATCGGTCAGATCCATGAACTCCGCCTGCAACTCCAGGTCGATCTCCGGGAGGTACCTCGACACGATGCCGCCGAGCAGGATGCCGCCGTAGCCCGGCAGAGGGTCCGTTGGTAGCCATTGGGTACCGAGGGCCACCCGGCGCGTGGGCGCAACGGCGCGCGAATGACGGATCTCGAGCTCAGCCAGCAGCACGCGCTAGACCCAGGGACGGATGGTGTCACGCAGGGTCTGGGCACGCTCCGACACGATCGCTTCAGCCACGGCGTCGTGATCGACACTCTCGATCTCGATCTCGCCATCAGTGGGAAATCCGTCGATCTCGGCGCCGACCTCGGCGTCGTCTTCAGATTCGGAACCGGAATCGGGCTCGGGCTCGTCGAGCGCAGCCCGAACGGCGGCGGCCCGCTCACGGATCGTCGACCAGGTCCCGTCGTCGATACCGAAGGGTGCCGGGCTGGCATCGATCACGTCGGCAGCGGTGTCGAGATCGACCGCGAACTCAAGATTGGTGGGATCGTGAATTAGCCGGTCGGCGGCGACGAATAGATCGGCCATGGCCGCTTGAGCGACGGCGCCATCGTCCTCATCCTCGTCGTCCTCATCCTCGTCGTCCTCGTCCTCATCGATGAGTTCGCCGGCGTACTCCTCGACACCCCCGCCGACGAAGCCGTCGCCTTCTTCATCGTCGTCCTCGTCACTGTCGGCGGACGGTTCGCCCTCGACCCAGTGGCCGTTGCCGCCATCGGCGCCGATACCGGGTGCATTCGTGGCGGCGGTTCCCAACTCCTCGGCCTCGATCTCGTCGAGCGCGGCTTCAGTGCGAACATCGTCGTCCTCGCGCACGACAAGGTTGAGTCCCGTCTCCCACCGCCACGGAATGCCGCGCTCGGCGAGAACAGACGTCAGGCGCAGCCGTGACCCAACGGGCCAGTCGGCAACCTCGTAGGCGACCTCGTCGATATCGTCCTCAGCCGAAAGGGCAGGGACCACGTTGGGGTCCTGAGACAAGTTGCAGTCGCGACAGCGCTCGGCGGCAAACGACAGTTCCGCGCCACAGAACGGGCAGCAGTCGGCCAAGTCAGTTCACCCATTCACCATGTCAGTCACAGTCGCTCAGCGTACGTGCTGCGGACGCGGAACGGAGCGGCGTGCATCGTCAATGTCCCCGCAGCCCTCGACGTAGGAGGGCGACTCGATCGAGACGCGCCGAGTAGCGTCACCCCCATGAGCGCAGCCGAAAAGCAGGCCCCCGACCGCAACCTGGCCATGGAACTCGTACGAGTCACCGAGGCCGCATCCCTCGCCGCTTCCCACTGGATGGGTCGAGGAGAAAAGAACAAGGCCGACGGCGCGGCCGTCGAGGCGATGAAGGTCATTCTGCAATCAGTGCCAATGGCCGGCCTCGTTGTCATCGGCGAGGGCGAGAAAGACGACGCGCCGATGTTGTTCAACGGCCAGGAGGTGGGCGACGGCAGCCCGCCCGAGGTGGACATTGCTGTCGACCCACTAGAGGGCACGACGCTCACAGCCCTCGGGCGCGGGAACGCGTTGTCGGTAATCGCCGTGAGTCCCCGGGGCACGATGTTCGATCCAGGGCCCTGCTTCTACATGGACAAGATCGCAGTGGGACCCGAGGCGACCGGCTCGATCGACATCACGGCTACGCCGACGGAGAACCTGCAGTCGGTGGCCAAGGCCCTCGGCAAAGCGGTGCGCAACGTCACGGCCGTCGTGCTTGATCGCCCCCGCCACGACGACCTCATCGCCGAGATTCGCGAGGCTGGGGCCCGTATCCGCCTGATTCAGGATGGCGACGTGGCCGGTGCCATATCCACGGGTTGGCCCGAGGCCGGCGCGGACATTCTCTTCGGCGTCGGCGGTACGCCCGAAGGTGTGATCTCTGCAGCGGCCCTCAAGTGCATGGGCGGCGAGATGCAAGGGCGGCTCGCGCCGCGTTCTGACGAGGAGCGTAAGAACGTGCTCGAGGCCGGGTTCGACCTGTCGCGCGTGCTCACCCAAGACGACCTGGTCGATAGCGACAACTGCTTCTTCGCCGCGACTGGCGTGACCTACGGCGAATTGCTGCGGGGCGTCAACTATGACCGCAAGGGCGCGACGACCGAGTCCCTGGTCATGCGCTCGAAGTCGGGCACGGTGCGGCGGATCGCGGCGCGCCACTCGCTCGACAAGCTGCGGGAGTTCTCCGCCATCCCCTTCGACTGAGAGAGCGTTACTCAGCCGTCGACGAATACGAATAGAAGGCGGCGCGCAGATGGTCGTCGACGCCTTCATCGCGCACTTCGGGTATGACCGCTACGCCGTGCACCTCAGCGATCGCACCACGGGTTGAACCGACGAGGACACCGATCACCCTCCCGTCGCGCCGGGCCGTGATCGCCAACTGACCGACCTCGGCCGGCACGGTGATTCTGGCAACGTCGGCGGCCTCGGGATCGAGGATTGTGGTCACTGTCAGTTCCAGCGGCAGCCCGCCCCGGCCCAGAACAGTAGGCGTTTCGAAGGCAGCGTCGGCGATCGGCCGCCAAACCCTCCCGTCGCCTTGTTGGAGTAGGTGCACGCGGTCGAACTCGGCTTCCAGTCGAAAGTCGGCCAGCGCAGTCTGGGCGGCGGCGATGCGCTCCGGCGCGGCTTCGTCGGCAATAGTGATGTGGGGCACGAACGGCCACGTGAGCGAGCGGGCAAGCGGCGCGCGAAAGACACGGTCCCGGAGGGCGGTGATCTCCGGCGCGCCTTCGACGACCGGCAAATAGAGGACCGGATTGTCGGGGAAAAACGTCGCCGGCGCGCCCGTGGTGATGGCGAAAGGACGAGTGGCCTCGGCGGCTGCCCGAACGACGGCGAGTGCTTCGGGAAGGCGCTCGAGATTGACATTGACAGGAGGCACCAAGGTGAGGTGTGCAGGGATTCGACCAAGACCGCCGTCACCAAGGGCGCGCCGAAGCCCGTCAATCTCATGGAGAAGCGGCGAGGGAACGAGTAGCGCCACGCCGAGCCGGACCTTGGGCATGACTAAATGATGCGCCGAAAGGAGCGGGGGGAGGCGGACGGGTGGCCGGCAAGGGTGAGGGTCCCAAAGCGGAGCGTTATAGCGGAGCTTTGGGAGGGACCCCTTGCCAGACAGGACCCGGCCGCCGGGCGCGAGGGTGCCCGCCGGAGGCGCGCGGTTAGGCGAGGATGATGACCTGGTCGTCGCGGACGTGGACGAAGCCGTCCTTGACTTCGGCCGACTCCTCGCCGCCGCCAGCCTTCTTGACCCGCACGGTACCGTCCTCGAGCGCGCCGAGGAACGGCGCGTGGCCTGTCAAGAACGCGATCTCGCCACCTTCGACAGTACGGCACACAACCATCTCGGCTTCACCCGAGTAGACAATGCGCTCGGGCGAGACGAGCTCCACGTGTAGAGCCATCAGGCCGCTTCTTCCTTCTCTTCCTTGCTCAGACTGCGGGCCTTCTCCAAGACGCTCTCAACGCCGCCGACGTTGAAGAACGCCTGCTCGGGGATGTCGTCGAGGTCGCCGTCTACCAGCTTTTCGAAGGACTCCACTGTCTCCTCGACGGGCACGTTCACCCCGGGAATGCCGGTGAACTGCTCGCCGACGAAGAAGGGCTGAGACAGGAACTTCTGTACCTTGCGGGCCCGCTGCACGACGACCTTGTCCTCCTCGGACAGCTCGTCGAGGCCGAGGATGGCGATGATGTCCTGCAGTTCGGTGTAGCGCTGCAGCACCTCCTGCACGCGCCGGGCCACGGCGTAGTGCCGCTCCCCCACTACTTCCGGCGCCAAGATCCGCGAGGTGGAAGCGAGCGGGTCGACCGCCGGGTAGATGCCCAGTGAGGCGATCTGGCGGGACAGCTCCGTCGTGGCGTCGAGGTGGGTGAAGGTGGTGAACGGCGCGGGGTCGGTATAGTCGTCGGCCGGCACGTAGACCGCCTGTAGTGAGGTGATCGACCGTCCCTTGGTCGAGGTGATGCGCTCCTGCAGCTCGCCCATCTCGTCGGCCAGCGTCGGCTGGTAGCCCACGGCCGAGGGCATGCGACCGAGCAGCGTTGAAACCTCGGAGCCGGCCTGCACGAATCGGAAGATGTTGTCGACGAACAACAACACGTCCTGGCCCTCTTCGTCCCGGAAGTACTCGGCCATAGTCAGCGCGGACAGGGCGACCCGCAAACGCACGCCCGGCGGTTCGTCCATCTGGCCGTAGACCAAAGCGGCCTTGTCGATGACGCCCGACTCCTGCATCTCCAGCCAGAGGTCGTTGCCCTCACGGGTGCGCTCACCGACGCCGGCGAATACCGACACACCACCGTGCTGGGTGGCCACGCGCCGGATCATCTCCATGATGACGACGGTCTTGCCGACGCCGGCACCGCCGAACAGGCCGATCTTGCCGCCCTTCACGTAGGGCGCCAACAGGTCGATGACCTTGATGCCCGTCTCGAACATCTCCGACCGGGGCTCAAGCTCGGAGAAGGGCGGCGGGGGCCGGTGAATGTCCCAGCGGCCGACAATGCCCTCCTCTACCGGCTTGCCATCGGTGTCGAGTGGCTCGCCGATCACGTTGAACACGTGGCCGAGAACACCAGGCCCGACCGGGACGGTGATGCCGTGGCCGAGGTTGCGCACCGCTGTACCCCGGCGCAAGCCGTCGGTTGGCTTCATGCAGATGGCCCGCACCCGACTGTGGCCGATGTGCTGCGCGACCTCCGACACGATTTCGATGGTGTCACCCTCGAGCTCGACGGTCATGCTGAGGGCCTGGCCGATCTCAGGGATGCTGTCCTGAGGGAACTCGACGTCGACGACGGGACCGGCGATGGCGAGCACGCGTCCGTCCTTGTGGGTGGGAGCCGCCGGTTGGGCGGGCGTCGACGCCGGCGTCGATGCAGGCGTCGATGTCGGCGCGGGCTGCGGCGCCGCAGCTGCGTCAGCGGGGCTTGTCGTCTGGTCACTCATGTTGTGCTCCTATGCTCGCTGAGGACATGGCGTCCTCTACTGGCGAAGGGCTTCGGCGCCCCCGACCACTTCCATGATCTCGGTTGTGATCCCCGCCTGGCGGACCTTGTTGGCCACCGTGGCGAGGTTCTTGATGAGGTCTTCTGCGTTGTCTGTGGCGGACTTCATGGCTCGCTGGCGCGCCGCCTGTTCACTGGCCGCCGCGTCCAGCATGGCCGCGTAGACCCTGCCCTCGACATAACGAGGGAGAAGCCGGTCGAGAATGCCGCTGGGCTCCGGCTCGAACTCGTAATCCGCGGTGGGCCCGCCGGACGCCAGATCTTGAATGGCCTCTTTCTCCAGAGGAAGGAGCCGGCTTGTCACCACTCGCTGCGACCCAACCGAGAGGAACCTGGTGTAGACGAGCTCCACTTGGTCGACCTCTTCATCCTGGTAGCGCTGCATGATCGGCTGCGCGACCTTTTGCGCGTCCTCGTAGGTCGGCTGCTCGCTGAACCCGGTGGCGGAGTCGTCGAGCTTGTACCCGCGGTAGCGGAAGTACCCGAGCGCCTTCCGGCCCGCCAGCGACAGGGAGTAGTCCTTACCGTCGCCTTGGCTCGCTTGGACGGCACGCTCTGCAGTGCGCAAAACGGACGAGTTGTACGCGCCGGCAAGCCCCCGGTCGGCGCTGATGACGATGTAACCAACACTGTGCACGGGGGTGCGCTCCTGGAGCAACGGGTGATCGAGCACCGCGCCGGACGCCGCCAGCTGGCGGATGACCTCGGTGATCTGCTCTGAATAGGGACGAGCGGCGGCGACCCGCTGCTGGGCCTTCACGATACGGCTGGCCGCGATCAGCTCCATGGCCCGGGTGATCTTCTTCGTGGACTGCACGCTGCGGATTCTGCGCCGCAGAATGCGTTCCTGCCCGGACGCCACGCTCTAGACCTTGGCCTCTTCGTCAGTCTTCAACTCGGTCGTGTCGTCGCTCTTGGTCTCAGCGTCAGCCTTCTTCGACTTCGCTGAGTCGTCACTCTTTGCGTCTTCGTCCGCCTTCTTTGACTCCGCGGTTTCGGACGGCTGGAACCGCTCCTTGAACGAGTCGATGGCCGCGCCAAGCTTCTCCTCGTCGGGGAGTTTCCCGCTGGAACGGATCTCTTCGAGCATGTCGCTGTGGCGGCCCCGAAACTCCTCCAGCAGCTCAGCCTCGAACCGGCGCACGTCGCGCCGATCGATATCGTCGATGAAACCCTTGGTGCCGGCGAAGATTGATACCACCTGCTCCTCCACCGGCATCGGGGAACGCTGCGGCTGCTTCAGCAACTCAGTGAGCTTGTAGCCGCGATCGAGCTGGTTCTGCGAAAGCTTGTCGAGCTCGGAGCCGAACGTGGCGAACGCTTCGAGCTCGCGGAACTGAGCCAGGTCGAGCTTCAGCGTGCCGGCCACCGTCTTCATGGCCTTGATCTGGGCGTTACCTCCCACCCGGGAAACGGAGATTCCCACGTCGACCGCAGGACGCACGCCGGAGCGGAACAGGTCGGTCTGGAGGTAGATCTGCCCGTCGGTGATCGAGATCACGTTCGTGGGGATATACGCCGACACGTCGCCTTCTTTGGTTTCGATGATTGGCAGGGCCGTCATGGAGCCACCGCCGAGCTCGTCGGACAGCTTGGCCGAGCGCTCGAGCAGCCGGCTGTGGAGATAGAAGACGTCGCCGGGGTATGCCTCGCGACCGGGCGGGCGGCGAAGCAACAACGACAGCTGACGGTAGGCCTCGGCCTGCTTTGAGAGGTCGTCGTAGACAATGAGGGCGGCGTCACCCTTGTCCATCCAGTGCTGGCCCATCGCTGAACCCGCATAGGGGGCCAGATACTTGAATGGCGCGGGGTCGGACGACGGCGCGTCGACAACGACCGTGTAGTCCATGGCCCCGTAATCTTCGAGGGTCGCGACCACTTCGGCGACGGTTGAGTTCTTCTGGCCGATGGCGACGTAGATGCACTTCACCCCCTGGCCCTTTTGATTGATGATCGTGTCAACGGCCACCGCGGTCTTGCCCGTCTTGCGGTCGCCGATGATCAGCTCACGCTGGCCCCGACCGATTGGCGTCATGGCGTCGATCGACTTGATGCCGGTCTGCAACGGCTCCTTCACCGGCTGGCGCGACACGATGCCAGGGGCCTGCACCTCGAGGCGGCGACTCTCGGTCGAACTCACCGGGCCCTTGCCGTCGAGCGGCTGGCCCAGAGGGTTCACGACCCGACCGAGAAGCCCATCACCGACAGGTACCGAGAGAATGTTGCCTGTGGCCGTGGCCGACTGGCCCTCCTCGATCTCGTCCACATTGCCAAGCACGACCGCGCCGATCGACTCCTCGTCGAGGTTGAGGGCCAGACCGAGCGTGCCGCCCTCGAACTCGAGCAATTCGTTGACTGCCGTCGTCGGGAGTCCGGCGATGCGCGCGATGCCGTCGCCGACCTCGATGATACGGCCGATGCGCTGCTTCTCCAGGCTGGGCTTGAAGTCGGAGAGGTGCCGGCGCAGGACGTCAGCGATTTCGTCGGGTTCCAGATTGAAGGCGACATCTGTCATTTGAAGGCTTCCTTCAGTTGATCGAGACGGTGGCGGACGGTGCCGTCGATGACTGTGTCGCCGACCTTTGCCATGACCCCACCGAGCACGGACTTGTCGACGATGACCTTGACCTCGACCTGCTTGCCGAGGTTCGAGGAAAGGGCCTGCGCCAGCCGGGTGAGCTGGTCCTCATCGAGCGGTGCAAAGGAACGAACCTCGGCGACGGCTCGCTGGCGCGATGCGGCGGCGCGCTCGACGAACTCACCGATGATGTCTGGCAGCTCGCGTGCCCGGCCGGCGGCAACCACGAACGAAACCACGGCGACAGTCAGAGGCAGCGCCCGATTGCCGAGTAGATCCTCGACGATCGCGTCACGCCGCTCTGCCGGCAGGGCCTGGTCGGTGAGGGCCGAGCGCAGCTCGTCGTTGCCCTCGAGAACCCGGGCGAACCGGAACAGCTCGTCTTCGACCTTGTCGAGTACGCCCTCGGCGCGCGCCACCTCAAAGACTGCGCTGGCGTATGCCCGACTGCGCTCGCTGACATCCATCAGTTGGCGGACGGCCCTGTGCCGGTCTGGCGGATGAAGCTCTCGACGAGCGCCAGGTTGGTCTCACGATCGAGGTTCTTCTCGACGACCTTCTCGGCCAACTCGATCGACAACGTCGAGACCCTCTCCTGAAGGTCGGACTTTGCCCGCTCGACCTGAGCCGCGATGTCGTCTTGGGCTCGAGCCTTGATGTCGGTGACTTCGGTCTCGGCCTGACGCTTGAGGTCTTGACGGAGCTTGTCAGCAGCCTGGCGAGCCTCGTCGATGATGCGCGCGGCCTCGTTCTTGGCATCCGCGAGCTGCTTCTTGTACTCCTCGAGAATTGTCGTGGCCTCCTGGCGGGTGCGCTCAGCCTCGTCGAGGCTGTTGCGGATCTTGTCGGCCCGTGCTTCCAGGCCCTTCTTGATGGCCGGGTAGCCCTTCTTGGCCAGCAGAACGAAGAGCACAAGGAACGTGAGGGAGCCCCAGATGAGCTCGTTGGCCGCAGGCAAGATGGGGTTGGGCGCCTTGAGACATTCCTCGGCTTGGCTGCCCGTCTTCACTGCCTCCTCGACGCACTCGCTCACCTCGGTCTGCTTCACGTGGGCCGGGGCCGGTTCCGGCGCTGAGGGTTCCTCCTCCTGCGCGAGCGCCGCCGTGGCGGAGCCGAGGAAAACCACGGTGGCGAGGAGCAGCCCCGCGCCGACCGACCTGCATTTCCGCCGCGACACGATCGTCACTCAGCTTCCCTTGAGCAGGAAGACGAGAACGAACCCGAAGAGGGCGAGCGCCTCGGTGAACGCGATACCGAGGAACATCGTGGTGCGGACCATTCCCGCGGCCTCCGGCTGACGCGCCATCGCGGTGATCGCATTTCCCACGACGATTCCGATACCGATGCCCGGACCGATGGCGGCGCCGCCGTACACAATGCCTGCGCCGATCGTTGAGAGCCCTTTAGCCAGCTCACCCGGATTTTGGGCTGCCAGTACTTCGAACAAGTTGCCTCCTAATGCTCGGGGTGCATGGCACCGCCGATGTACACGGCGGTGAGAATTGTGAAGATGAATGCCTGAAGAACCGACACGAGAAGCTCGAAACCGATGAGCGCGACGAGGAACCCCGCCGGCACGATCGCCCCGATGTAGGTCGAACTGAACAGTGCCGCCGAGAGCACAGCAAAGCTCACCAACAACAGGTGCCCGGCCAGCATGTTTGCGAACAGCCGGACCGCCAGCGAGAAGGGGCGGACGAAGATTGTCGATACGAACTCGATGAGCGCAACCAGCGGCAGGAGCGCTTTGGGCACACCGGGCGGGATGAGCATCGACTTGAAGTAGCCGCCGAAGCCCTGGTTCTTTATTCCGACAAAGTTGAAGATCACCCAAACAACAATTGCGAGGAACGCCGGGATCGCCATGCGCGCCGTGACCGGCATCTGCACGAACGGGATCACCTCGAAGATATTGCAGGCGAACACGAAGAAGAAGACGGTGACGAGGAAGGGCATGAAACCCAAGCCTTCGGGACCGATGGTCTGCAGGATCACGTCGGTGCGCACGAACTCGACCCCTGCCTCCACCACGTTTTGTACGCCGGCGGGGACGAGGCTCTTCTTCGACTGGCGGCCAGCGGCCCAGAAAGCGAGAAACACCAACGCGGCGGCGATCCACATGAGGACGACGACTTTGTTCACCTCGAACGGCGTGCCCTTGAAGAGGAATGGCTTCCACTCCACGAGCTCGCTGACGAGGGGAAACGTGAGTGCAAGTGTCATGATCGGCGGGGCCTCCTCGGCGCAACTCCCGGGAACGCAAGCGACGCCGAGACATGGCGCGTTTCCCAGATAAGCAAGCCCAAGTGGGCTACGAGAACGGTGATACAGAGCGGCACCATCTCGACCCAGCTCTGGTGCTGGACGGCGAGGATCAAGACCGCGACCAACCCAAGTCGGACGAAGAAGCCGAAGAGGGCGGTCGCCATGAGCACCGGGAGCGAGACGCGAGCGGCCCAGCCCAGCATGGCGGCCGAAAGGAGAAAGTTCAGGAGGACGAGGCCGAGCGCGAAGGCGGCCGAGAGTGCGCCCTTCCAACCCCACACCAACGCTGCAGCGACGATTGGCACTGGCAGCCCGACGAGCGAACGTCGGATCATGTCGAACACGACTTCGCGCTCCACGGGGCTGGCGAATTCCACGTCGCCCGCCTCCGCGAGCCGTTGCACGCCGGTCACGCCGGCGGCTCCACCGGGTCGCTCAGATGGGGCTCGGCCGGCGTCGATGCGTAGGGAAGGGACGCTTCGTGGGCCCGCATGTCGTCGTCATAGCGGTACCAGGCACGGACGAACACACCCACGACAGCGAGCAACCCGAGCGCCAGCATGAAGATGGGACTGGCGCCGAGCGCGTGGTCGATGCCCCACCCCGCCAGACCGAAGAGAAACGGCAGCATCACGAGCTCAAAGGCTTGGGCCATCGTGTTGCCGTATCCGCGGTAGGTGTCACGAACCGCCAAGTACTCCACCAGGTTCCTGGCGCGGCTCCCGAGTACCTCCGCGCTCTTATCGTGCACCTCCACCTAATGCCCTTCTGTGACTGCAATCCTGCCGTGAATACTTTGTGAATCGACGCGCAATCTACGGGACAGGTCGCCTCTGCCGCAAATGCCTGTCGTTCGCCTGCGATTCTCCCCGACCGTTCACTGCGGGTGGTGGCGGCGGGGCTTCTTGGTCGAAGACCTCGAGCACGGGCAGCGGCTGGCGGATGCCCGGATGGAAGAAGGTATAGA
The DNA here is from genome assembly GCA_035525375.1 of Acidimicrobiales bacterium. Classification (GTDB taxonomy): domain Bacteria; phylum Actinomycetota; class Acidimicrobiia; order Acidimicrobiales; family AC-14; genus JALZBN01. The sequence goes on along the minus strand of DATLEI010000080.1, from coordinate 38,325 downwards.
GCAGCACGCCCAGCGCGGCTACCAGAAACGGCACGACCGCATTGCCCTTGTTCGTGTACGTCGGCACCAGGACGATCCCAGAAAGCATCGCTGTCCAGACCCACAAGATCAGCACCGACCGGCGAGGGCCGTGTCCGAGGCGCATCAAGCGATGGTGGAGATGCTGTTTGTCTGCTTCCGACAGTGAGGATCGCTTGACGGCGCGACGAACGATGGCGAACAGCGTGTCGATGATCGGCACACCGAGGATGAAGAACGGAATTATCAGGGGGGCGAAGAAGAAGTAGGTCTGGCCGCTGAACTGGTCGGCCGTGCGGCCGCCCACCGAGATCGTCGCGGCCGCCATGAGCAGTCCGAGCAACATCGACCCGCCATCGCCCATGAAGACCTTGGCCGGGTGGAAGTTGTGCGGCAAGAAGCCAACACAGAGTCCGCACGTGATGGCCACGAGCAAAGGCGCCATGTTCTCTGGCTCGAGTAGACCCACGTCGGAAAGCCGAGTCGCATAGATGAAGAGGCCGGCGGCAGCGATGGCGACGATACCGGCGGCCAGACCATCGAGACCGTCGATGAGGTTGACTGCATTCGCCATCCCGACCACCCAGAGAACGGTGACGAGGAACGCGATGTCAGGCGAGAGGACCACGAAGTCGGCGAAAGGGACGCGGAAATAGAAGATCGTTACACCCGACATGGCCAGGATTGACCCGGCGAGCACCTGGCCGGCGACTTTGGCCGGCGCGGATACCTCCCGCATGTCGTCCAGAACCCCAATAGCGAGAATCACGATTGCTGCCACGGCTACGCCAAGGGGCTCCGAGGACGATACGAAAATCGCCCTGTACTGCGGTAGTAGCGCAGCGACGCCCAGTGCGGCCATGAAGGCCGCGAGCATTGCCACACCCCCGAGCATTGGCGTGGGGCGGGTGTGTACGCGCCGTTCATCGGGCTGCGCGATGGCGCCCCAGCGGATAGCCATTCGCCAGGCTGCGGGTGTGACGAGGTATGTAACGGCAGCCGCCACGAGGAAGATGATCCCGTAGGCGAGCATGACCTAGCTCCCCGAGTCGGTCACTCAGCCATGACCCGGATAGGGCTGGAACTTCGAACACAGGGTCTCGACCGCCTGGCGCACGTCGGCCAAAGCAGCGGGGTCGGAGCGACGGCGCAGAGCGATCGCGATGAGCGGGGCGATCTCGGTCATTTCGGCGTCGCCCATCCCCGCCGTCGTCATTGCCGCCGTGCCGATCCGTAGCCCACTGGTGACGAACGGCGAGCGGGGGTCACCCGGGATCTGGTTCTTGTTGAGCGTGATGCCGGCCCGGTCGAGCACATCCTGCGCTTCCTTACCAGTGAGCTCCGCGTCGAACGGCCGGAGGTCGACGAGCATCAAATGGTTGTCGGTGCCGCCGGAGACGAGTCGAAAGCCCTCCTGGGCCAGGCCTCTCGCCAATGTGCGGGAGTTGGTGACAACGCGGCTGGCGTAGTCACGGAACGATGGTTGAGCGGCCTCTCGAAAGGCCACCGCCTTTGCCGCGATCACATGCATCAAAGGTCCGCCCTGGAGGCCAGGGAAGACAGCTTTGTCGATCGCTGTCGCATGCTCGGCCTTGCAGACGATGCAGCCGGCGCGGGGGCCCCGCAATGTCTTGTGGGTCGTAAAGGTCACGACGTCGGCATACGGAACCGGGTTCGGATGCACCCCACCGGCAATGAGACCGGCGATATGAGCGGCATCAAAGATGAGCAGCGCTCCGACCTCGTCGCAGATCTCGCGCAGGGGCTTCGGATCGATGATTCGCGGGTACGCGGTCGCGCCGGCGATTATCGCCTTCGGGCGCTCACGCCGAGCCAGATCTCGGATGGCGTCGTAGTCAAGACGCTCGTCGGACTCCCGCACGCCGTAGGCGACGAAACGATAGAGCCGGCCGCTGAAGTTGACCGGGGAGCCGTGGGTCAGGTGACCACCCTGGTCGAGCCGCATGCCGAGGACGGTGTCGCCCGGCTGGAGCAAACCCAGATAGGTGGCCATGTTGGCGTTGGCGCCGGAGTGAGGCTGCACATTGGCGTGCTCGGCCCCGAACAGTTCCTTGACCCGATCCTGAGCGAGCCTTTCGGCCTCGTCAACGACCTGGTTCCCGCCGTAGTAACGACGGCCGGGGTAGCCCTCCGAGTACTTGTTGGTGAGCACTGAGCCTTGGGCGGCCATCACCGCCGGGGAGGTGAAGTTCTCCGAAGCGATCATCTGCAACGTCGTGTTCTGACGCTCGAGCTCCCGGGCGATGATGCCGAACAGCCGAACGTCATCGAACCCCGACTCGCCTGCCTCGGAGGCGTCAGCCGTGCCGGCGAGGTCGGTGGTACCCGCGCCGACTCCTTCCAGCGCGCCGATTTGGTCGATACGCCTCTGGTGGCGGCCACCTTCGAACTCGGTGGTTACGAACGCGTCGACGGTGTCGGTCGCTACCTGGGGGCCCAACAACCTCGCGCCGATGCAGAGCACGTTTGCGTCGTTGTGCCGGCGCGCCATCTGTGCCGAGGTGACGTCGTGGGCGACAGCCGCGCGAGCACCATGCACCTTGTTGGCTGCAATGCTTATCCCGATGCCGGTACCGCACACGCAGATACCGAGGTCAGCCTCTCCATCGACGACGGAACTGGCCACGCGGGCGCCGAAGTCGGGATAATCAACCGATTGTTCGGAGAATGCCCCGAGGTCGTTGACCCGATAGCCCTCGTTACGCAGGTGGTCCGCAATAACATCCTTGAGTTCAAATCCGGCGTGATCTGACCCCAAGGTGATCTTCAGGCTGGCCGCCTCCGGCGTCGCCTCGTCGATCTCGCCTGCCTCAGCCACCTCGTCCTCTTCCATGACTTCGGGTTCCGACTCCGTCGCTGACGCCGGCTCGAGATGGATGAGGTCGCTGAGACGGACGGTCAGGTTGTCAAGTTCGGCCACCATGCGCTCGTAGATCGGGCGAGGATGGCCAATCGGGTCCGCGACGTCATCGGCAGGCGAGGCGCCCATGAGGTCAATGGATGTCCGTCCCGCATGCGCCCGCTCGAGCCACATTTCCACCGTTTCGCCTTCACCGCGAGGACCAATAGCCTCACCTCGCCGGACGAGCTCCTTGAGTGTGAACGTGCGGGGGAAGGCCTGGGGTACGAGTACGACAGCCTCCCGAACGTGTTCGCGCGCCATGCCAAGCACAAGGTCGGCGCCTTCGAGTAACTGGGGCGTCACCGGCTGACTGCGATGCTCCGAGAGATCGAATCCCCGCTCAGCCAGGACTGCTATCCCGTGCTCGCTGGCCGGGAGACCCCCCCGCAGAAGGCCAGCGGAGGCGACGTGAACATCCGCGCCGGAATCAGATAGCCGATGCCGCAAGAGGGCCTCGGCCACAGGGGAACGGCAGATGTTGCCGGTGCACAGAATTAGGAGATTGATCCCCGAAGTGTACTGGCGCCGCCCCGAAGCGGAGCGATTGCCGCTAGGCCGGAGTTACGGTGTCGTGGCTCTTGCGCCGGCGGGTGACCAGCACGAGTGCGAAACCGGCCGCAAGCAGCACGAATGCGGCAGCCGACCACTTGGCAACATTGGCCCCCGTGAATGCGACAGTGCCGGTGGTTGCCTTTGCCGTTGAGGCGGCGCAGTTCACCGTGAACCCAGCCGAATGGGTGACTGTGGCCCCACCGGCAACCGACGACTGGCCCACACCGACGACCGAGTTGCTCCCGCACTGACTTGCGACGCTCACGGGGTCGTCAACGGAGAGCTGGGTCGCGGAGACGACGGTGATGGTCACACTGACGAGCCCAGCGGCATTCGCCACCTTGCCGGGGATCGGGACGCCGTTCACGTTTACTGTCACGGCCGAGCCGGGCGTCCAGACACACGTGGGCGCAAGCTGGACGGTGAACGTCTCGCCGATGTTGTGACTGCCCGCATTCGAGGAACCGGTTGTGGCATTGCACTGACCTTGGTAGCCGGTCTGAGCAGACGCGCCAGGCGCGGCCAGAGCCATCGCTCCCGAGACAATTGCCAGTGCCGCAGTTAGGGAGAAAATCCTCCACCTCATCGCCTGTTCCTTCCGTCGGACAACGTGAATATCGTACCCGCCCCGCAACAGGAGGGGAAGGCTAAGTGATGTGGACTCCCCACCCTACTGCTCAACGCCCCAGTCCAGCGTCCATACGCGGTCCCAGAGGCCCCGGCGGGTCGTAGGTCCGTCGATATCCCATCCCGGAGCCTTGAGCTGAACCTCGAGGGGCATCGGGTCCAGGCGTGGCTGAGGCACGAGTCGTAACTGGAGCCGTCCGTTTCGCACTGCTCCCGGTATCACCGTTTCGAAGGACATCTCGACGCTCTTTCCCGCGCCGACCGGGACGACGTGGTGCGACAACATCAGCGCCGACTCTGGGATAGCTGCATCCTGTCGTGCACCCGCCGGCCCCCACATCAGGATCCAAGCCCGATAGTCGCCCGGCTTTTCCGTGTACTCGTCGGGGCCGACCTGGTACGAAGGCGGGGCGTTCTCGGGCGCCTGATTGTTCACGACAACGGTGGTGCGTACGACCGCGGCACCATCGTCATCGAGCTCGATTTCTTGGCGCACCGAGGGTCTGACGTAGTAGTCCAGCTTGGTGGCCGTGCGATTCTCGACCGCCACGTGGAAGGTGCGATCGGCCTCGATTACCGCCGGTCCCCCTCCGAGCCCGCTCTGTTCGAAGACCCGCTCCTCCTCGGAAAACGAACTCCAGAGCCGGAGGTGGCCGCCGCTCGCGGCGTCACCGAGTTCTCGACCCAGGCTCACGGCGTCATGGCTGCCGCGGGTGACTTTGTCGATGACGGCGCGCGTCACTTCAGCCAGGAGTTCCCGACGTCCGGACTGATTACTGCCCGGCGCGAGGCCTTCGTAGAGGTCGTGAAGGACGATACGCCCGACGTTCTCTGCATCGATCGGCTCGGCAATACCATCGATCGCCACCGGCCCGACGCTTCGAAGCAGCGCGGCGACGCCAGGTACATCGACGCCGATTACACCGTCTACGGATTGGCCCGTCTTCTGCCGGTACATGTCGCTCATGGCCCGGCCGCTCCATGCGAAGTCCGCCGTCGCGTTCACCGATTGCCAGAGCTGTGTCGGCTTGAGCGGGCCGAAGACGTCGGCGCTGCCGGGAGGGATTGGCGTCGCCGCCGGCTCGTCGAGGCGGAGGTCAACGACCGACCCGCTCCGCTCAAAGCTCATCTGACCTCCTGCGATTTTGAGGACCACATAGGAAAGCACCATCCCCTGGTCGCGCATCTCCGCGTTGTTCATTAGCCCGACCAGGTAGCGACGGTCGCCTGCACCTCCCATGAACGACGTCGCGGCGTCGATCGCGTCAGCGCCTCGCACCAAGCGGTCGGAGCTTCTCAGGGCCACCTTGTCGAACCGGTCGCGGGCCTCCGCCAGCGGCTGCCAGAGTCCTGACGAAGAGCGCGCCGCACCCCGGATCGAGTCGGCCGTTGCCCTCACTCTGCCGCTGAGCTCGACCAGGCCCTCCGACGGCAGGCGCCCGTCGGCAAATTGGGTGCGGTCCGCTAATGAGTCGACGTTGGCCAACAGGTCGCGGAGCGCGCCGGCCCCCGTCGTGGCGTCATCGATGAGCGCAATGAGCCCGAGCCGCTGGGCCGAGCCGGTGGGAACCAGGCGGAGCAGTGACAAGGGCATCGAACCGGCGGCGCGCCGGCGGGCGCTCTCGAGATTCTCGATAGCTCTGTCGACAGTCGCCCGACTGGTCGCACGGCCCTCGGGTGTTCTGAGGATCGCGGGGTTGTCGAAGGAGCCAGCGAGCTCGTCATGCGCCGACGCCACGTCGGAACGCACCTGCGAGAGCTCGTAGTACACGACCGCAACCAGCCCGACCGCCACAAACGTGCATATTCCGAGGACCCAGACGAGAGCCCGTCGTCGGCGGGCTGAACGTTTCAGTTCTTCGCTGACCGCGTGGTCTCGCGCTGGCCGCCGGGATCGTCCGGCGTGTAGTAGCGGTAGGAGTAGCCGTAGTCGTAAGCGTCGTCGGCGGTGACACCGTTGAGCACGGTGCCAACGAGTGGCGCGTCAACCTGGCGCAGCAGCTCTATGGCTCGCGCCGCTTCCTTGCGGCTTGTCGACCCCGCGACACAGACGACAAGGGTCGCGTCGACCCGACCCGACACCACGAGCGCGTCGGTGACGGGCAGCACGGGAGGGCAGTCGATGAGCACGATGTCGGCTTCTGCTTGCAGCGAGGTCAGTACCTCGACCGTGCGCACCGACGACAGCAGCTCGGAGGGGTTGGGTGGCGGGGGACCCGACGCCAGTATGGAAAGCCGACTCTGGTTCGGCACCGGCTGCAGCGCCGCCGACAGAGGTACCTTGCCGAGCAGCACCGAGGTGAACCCGATCGACCTGTCGAGGCCGAAGAACTCGTGCATCCGCGGCCGGCGTAGGTCGCAGTCGAGTATGACGACGCGTTGACCGGCGCGAGCGATGGCGACCGCGAGGTTGGCGATCGTCGTGCTCTTGCCTTCCTCGGGGCTCGGGCTGGTGATCTGCATTGTGCGTACAGGTCGCTCCAGGGCCATGAACTGGATTGATGTCCGCAGTGTTCGATAAGCCTCCGATGCCGGTGACCGTGGGTCGGCCAGGGATATGACCTGCGGCTGCTCCCTGTCCTTCCACTCGACGAGCGGGATAACGCCGAGCACGGGGAGACCACCCGATGCCCGCTCCAGGTCGTCCTTGCCCTTTACCGAGTCGTCGAGATACTCGACCAGGAACACGAGCCCAATGCCGAGTACGAGGCCGAGTACTAAGGCGATTACCGCGTTTCGCAAGGGTTGGGGCCGCACTGGACTGGTCGGGACGGTTGCAGGTGTGACCAGCTGGGCCCCACCGCTCTTTATCGCCTGGTCGACCTGGAGCTGGTCGAGCTTCTGCCGAAACACGGCCTGCTGGCTGACCAAGGCGTCCTTTCGGACGGTCACACTCTGGCGGACCGAGGACTGCTGCGCGGCGGGGGCCGCTGCCACCTCGCCCTCGGTTGCATCGATCTGTTTTTGAAGGTCGTCGATCTGGGCCTGGATCTGTGTACTCGCAGCCAGAATGTCGTCGACTGCTTGCTTGCGGCGGAACTCGATGTAGGCATTGGCGTATGCGTCGGCGACGGTGGCGGCTCGCTTGGCAACGGTGCTCTCGGCTTTCACCTGGACCACATCGGTGTCAGCGACGCCGTCGACCGACACTGCGGGCGTGACTCCGAGCTGCTGCTTGACGGCATCGCGAACCGGCTGGCTCAAGAAGACCCGGATCTGCGTCTGCACTACTCGCCCGGGATCGAGGACCTGGCCGGTGTTGGAATCGAAGAGCGACTCCGTCGGCCGTGATTGCAGCAAGACCTCCGTCCTGGCCTCGTACACAGGCGTCTGCAGGTAGGACACGGCCAGCGTGACGCCCACGAGGAGAGCAACGGTGAGAATGACTGTGCCCTTGCGCTTCCTGAGGACACGGAGGTCGTCGCGAAGCTCTAAGCGGGGCTTCGTCGACTCGGGGACCACCAACTCAGGCTAGCCGCCAGGAACATTCCCCGATCATCGTCCCGAGTGGTCTCGTTAGACGTTCAGTCGGCATTAGCATTGCCGTCATGGGCCGGTGCCACGAGTTCGGCCTCCAGATCTCGGAGGGTTGCGACCACGAGATGCTGGCGGGCGAGAATGAATGCACCTGCGCGGCATGTGGCATCGCCTGCGGCGGACAGTTCGCTGGCTGCCCTGACGTCTGGGCCCGGGGCCAGCCCGGCCAAGTTCGTGTCGGGTTCAGCGCTGGACAGACCGCGACCCTTGAACGCGTGCCTGCCGGCGGGTCGGCTACTACGGCGAACGGTCCGGGCACACCGGTCAACGGCGCGGCCGCAGAGTGGCCGCCCGAGCCCCCCCTGCCTGTGGTCGACTCCCCGCTGACAGTGGCGGCCACGGCGCGCCCTCGACCTGATGTGCGGCCGGCTGCAGCGGCGCCTTTTACAGCCGCCGACGATGGTGGCGCCAAGTCCGAGAACGGAACACCGGCACCGGCACCGGCATTTGAGTCAGTACCGCCCTCTGCGGGCGCCGTGGCCGACGTGACCGCCGAACTCAAGACGGTGACCGAAAGCCTCAAGCTCCAACAGTCGATGCTCGGTGAGCTGTTGAGTGGGCTCACCCGCCAGCAGGCCATGATGGCCGAGCTTCTCGACGCCCGGCACGCCGAACTGCGGCTGGCCATGGTCGCGGAGTCCCTTCCCGACTCGGTCGCCGAGGCCGTAACAAAGTCGTTCGCCGCAAATCAGGAGGAACTCACCGAGGCGGCCGTGGGGCTGGCGAAGTCCATCGGGATGGACGCCGCCGTGACAAAGGCGCTCAAACAGGCTGCGAACCGGTCGGATGACAAGTTCGAGGAGCTCTGCGAGCGTCTCGACAAGTTGGTGGCCAAGGCCATGCGCGCCGGAGCTCGTCAGCCCCAGACGCGAGTGGCCCCGGCGAGAGCAACACCGCTGACGAAGAAAACGCCGGCCGCCAAGGCGCGGGCGAGCACCAACAAGGCGACTACCGCAAGGAAAGCTCAGCCGGCAAAGAAGACTTCCCGCACGTCAGCCCAAGGCACCCGGCCGTCGCGCAGAAGCTTGGGCTCCTGACCGGTGCAGTCGACGACGGTCGACGGCTCGCCGTCGCACCGTCCGCCGTCGAGCACTAGTGGCACCGCCGACCCCAGCGCAGCGTCCACATCTGCAGCGGTTCGTAGCGTGGGCTGACCGTGGAGGTTCGCGCTCGTGGTTGCGAGCGGGCCCACCGCCCAGCACAGGGCCATTGCAACCGGGTGATCGGGGCAACGAACACCGATCGTCACCTCGTCGTCACCGAGATCCGCTCCGAGGTCAGGCCGACACGGGATGACAACGGTGAGTGCCCCGGGCCAAAACCGGTCCATCAGTGCGACCGCGCCGGCTGGCACCGCTGCTCCGAGCGAGAGCGCCTCATCGATGCCACTCACCAGCACTGGCAGGCTCACGGCGCGAGGCCGCTGCTTGACGTTGAAGAGACGTTCGGTAGCGCCGGGGACATAGGGATTCGCGGCTAGCCCGTAGACGGTGTCGGTCGGGATGGCGACGATCTCTCCATCGAGGAGGAGGTGTTTCGCAGCCGTGATCGCGTCGTCGGGAAGCGGGTCTCCGAGGGCAGGGACGACCGGCACCCTCAGACCCTACCCACGAGCACACGGGGCCGACCGTTGAGGTCGGGGAAGACCTCGGCTTCTGCGAATCCTGCGCCGACAACCAATGCGCTTGCGGCCTCAGCCTGGTGGGGAGCAATCTCCATGACCAGCCGGCCTGGTCGGGCCAGCCAATCGCACGCCGACTCGATAATTGTCTCAACTGCCTCGAGGCCAGAGGGGCCAGCCACCAGAGCAGTGCCCGGCTCCCAGTCGCCGACCTCCGGGGGAAGAGTTTCGTTGGCCGCGATGTACGGCGGGTTCGAGACGATTAGGTCGATCGTTCCCCTCAGCCCTGACGGAAGAGCCTGCCACCAGTCGCCCTGAGCTAAGCGCACGCGGGTGCCGACCGGCGATCCGGCGCCGGCGATGTTGGCCCTGGCAACGGCCAAGGCATCATCTGACATGTCGGTCGCCCAGACGCTGACGCGCGGCACCTCAGCGGCCAGCGACAGTGCGATCGCGCCCGAGCCGGTCCCGAGGTCGACGGCAAGACGGCGTCGACCAGCGCCGAGGGGCGCGAGTTCCGCGATGGCGACCTCGACGACGGTCTCGGTCTCGGGTCTGGGAATGAGAACCCGGCCGTCGAGAAACAGGTCGAGGCGCCTGAATCCCCACCCGCCCACGACGTACTGGAGCGGCTCGCCCGCCGCTCGCCGGGCGAGCAACGCGTCGTACTCCGCCGGTGTTCGCGCCCGCTCGCGTATCCAACGGGTTTCGTGGTCAGGAACGCTCAGTTCACGGCGCCGTTCAGTTGGCATCGCCGCTGAGCTGGCGGGCGCGCTCATCGGACACGAGCGCATCGACAAGCTCGTCGAGGTCACCCAACAGCACCTTGTTCAGATTGTGGACAGTCACGCCGACCCGGTGATCGGTAACCCGGTTGTCCTTGAAGTTGTAAGTGCGGATCTTTTCCGACCGACCGCCACCGCCGATCTGGCCCCGGCGCGTCTCGGACATCACGGCCGCCTGCTTGTCCTGCTCCAACTTCAGCAGCCGGGCTCGCAACACCTGCATCGCCTTTGCTCGGTTCTGGATCTGGCTCTTCTCGTCCTGCATCGCCACCACGGTGTTCGTCGGGAGGTGGGTGATCCGCACGGCTGAGTCGGTCGTGTTGACGGACTGCCCTCCCGGCCCGGTCGAGCGATACACGTCGATCTTGAGTTCATGGTCGGCGATGAGGATGTCGACCTCTTCGGCCTCGGGCAGGACGCTCACCGTCGCTGCGCTGGTGTGTACCCGCCCTTGGGATTCGGTCACCGGTACCCGTTGTACGCGGTGAGGGCCGGCCTCATGCTTCATTCGGCCCCAGACGCCTTCCCCCTTGATGAGCACCGCGACCTCGTCCAATCCACCCATGTCGGACGCATGCGATCCCAGGACCTCTGTCTTCCAGCCCATCCGCTCCGCGTAACGCGTGTACATGTCGAACAAGCTGCGAGCCCACAGATTGGCCTCCTCCCCTCCTTCGGCGCCGCGGATCTCGAGGATGATGTTCTTGCCCTCGTTGGGATCCTTCGGCACGAGGAGCAGGCGGATCTCCTCCTCCAGGCGAACGAGCTCGTTCTCGGCCTGGTCGGTTTGCTGGCGCAGGAACTCGCGGTCGTCGCCCGCGGAGTCCGACATCATTTCCTTGGCCGCGGCGAGGTCATCGAGCACCTCCAGCCGCCGGCGGTGGGCTAGCACGACCGCTTCGAGCTCCTTGGCGCGCTTGGAACGCTCGGTCAACGCGCGGTGGTCCGCCAGCACCTCAGGATTCTCAAGGTCAGCAAGGACCTCGTCGTATTCCTTGGCCAGCTCTTCTAAACGATCGTTCATGACTCGGTCAGGGTACGGCAGCCCGACCGGGCGGTATTACTTCTTCTTGCTGCGCGCGCCGTAGCGGCGTTCGAAGCGCTCGACGCGACCACCGGTGTCGACGAGCTTCTGCTTGCCGGTGAAAAACGGGTGGCATTCGTTGCACAGCTCCACGTGGAGGTCATCCTTGGTGGAACGGGTCGTGAAGGTGTTGCCGCACGAGCAGCGGACGCTGGCGTCGGTGTACGGCGGGTGGATGTCGGTCTTCATGTCCCTATCCTCTCATCCCGCAGACGCGGGGGCTTTCGCAATCTCGGCGAGAAACTCGTCGTTGCTCTTCGTGCTTCGTATCTTGTCCATCAACAACTCGAGCCCTGCTCCGCCTTCCAGAGCATTGAGCACGCGCCGGAGCTTCCACACCTGCTGCAACGGAACCCGGTCGAAAAGCAGTTCCTCGTGACGGGTGGAACTGCCATTCACATCGAGCGCAGGGTAGATCCGCCGTTCGGCGAGCTTGCGGTCGAGACGCAGCTCCATGTTCCCGGTGCCCTTGAACTCCTCGAAGATGACTTCATCCATTCGGGATCCGGTCTCGACGAGGGCGGTGGCGAGAATCGTCAGTGACCCACCCTCCTCGATGTTGCGCGCCGAGCCGAAGAACTTCTTGGGCGGGTAGAGCGCGCCGGTGTCGATACCACCCGACATGATGCGACCGGTCGTCGGCGCAGCGAGGTTGTAGGCCCGGGCCAGCCGGGTGATGCCGTCGAGAACGATGACGACGTCTTTGCCCACCTCGACCATGCGCTTGGCCCGCTCGAGCGCGAGCTCGGCGACTTGGGTGTGCTCGTCGGAGGGTCGGTCGAAGGTGGAGGCGACAACCTCGCCCTTCACCGATCGACGCATGTCGGTTACCTCCTCGGGGCGCTCGTCGACGAGTAGCACCATCAGGTGAACCTCAGGGTTGTTGGCCTCGATCGAGTGGGCGATCTGCTTCAGCACTGTCGTCTTACCCGCCTTGGGGGGCGACACGATCAGACCCCGCTGGCCCTTCCCGATCGGAGAGATGAGGTCGACGATTCGGGCCACCATGTTGTTCGGCTCGCCGGGAACCTCGAGACGCAGCTTCTCGTCGGGAAACAGTGGGGTGAGATCTTCGAACTTGGGTCGCTGCCGAGCCTCGTCGGGCGTCATGCCGTTGATCGTGTCGATGCGCACCAGCGCCGGGTACTTCTCACTGCTGCCCGCAGGCCGGCTCGCGCCCTGGATGACGTCACCTTTGCGCAGGGCGAATCGACGTACCTGGCTCAGTGAGACATAGACATCTCTGGGGCCGGCGAGGAAACCGGAGGTACGCAGGAAGCCATAGCCCTCTTCGCGCAGGTCGAGGAGGCCCTCCGCTGGAATCGGTTCACCCTGGAACTGGGTCTCCTGGCTGCCCCCGCGATCGGAGACGTCTCGATCGCCCCGGTCACGCCCTCGGCGCCGGCGACCGCGTCGGTTCCCCGGTTCGATCATCCCGCCTTGGGCGCTATTCACGGGTGGCGTCGGTGCCGACGCCTCGTTACCCGCGCTGCGCTGCTCCCCATAGTCGCGCTCTCGGGGGCGCTCGTCAGGTTGCGCCGGGCCGCTCTTTTGATGGCCCTGCTGGATCTGAGCCTCTTGACCGGTCGAACTCGATTCGACCGAGTCGGGTGATTCTTCGCCGTTGTTCGTCGCCACTGCGTCGCGCAGGTCAGGGCGTGCGTCACGTGACTGCGATTCCAGATCAGGGGCATCGCCGCGCGAAAACGGGTCTGGCGCGGCGTCGACGCGTTCTTCGGTAGACGCAGACTTGTCGGCCGAGTTGTCGGCCGGGACAACGGGAGTCTCCTCCCTTGCCGTCGCCGTCGCCGTCGGCGTCGCCAGCGCCGCCGCCGCGCCGTTGCCGGGATTGGCGGATGCGCTCGACCGCCGGGTGCGCTTGGGGCGCTCTTCGGCCGTTTCGATGCCGGCTTCGCGCAGGATGTGGTCGATGAGCGTCGACTTCGACGCTCTCGGGGAGGCCTTGACCCCCATGGCCTCGGCGATGGCTGCCAACTCGTCGCGCTCCTTGCCCTCCAGTACGGAGCGCTCCAGCGCCTGCGGCGTAATGCTCATATCGCGGTTCTGCTTTCTCGATTGCTTTAGTGGCGAAGTCGGCCCAGGCTGGAACGATTCGTCAGAGGTCAGTCACTCCGGTAACACCGGATAGGGAGAGGAATTCCAATCGCCACCGCTCGTGCGGTTCGCCGTGGACTCACGACTTGCGGACGCTTTCTCTACGCCGCTGCGCCCGAGCCGACAAAACGATTGCGCCCCTTATCGTATCCATTATCGGCTGGGTCAGCAACAGGCCGCATAGGGCGCTGGTTGCTCAGGCGACGATGAGCCGCCGCATCAGCGTGTGGCCAGGTAGAGCCGGCGCACCGGCCGTCGCAGCCTCGGTGTAGACGCCCCCCGGCCCATCGCTCGCCGAGTCGACGAGGAGGTAGGGAACGGGGTCGGACGTGTGCGTGCGGGTGGCGAGGGGGGTGGGATGATCGGGCAGCAGCAGCAGGCGCCAGGGCGCGAGCTTTTCGAGGCCATCCACGAGCGGGCCGAGGATGCGGCGGTCCCAGTTCTCCAGCGCTTCGACCTTCGCGCCCACATCGCCGGCGTGGCCGGCCTCGTCGCTGGCCTCGACGTGGATAAGGAACAGGTCGGTGCCGCCCGCCAGTGCTTCGAGGCAGGCATCGCGCTTTCCCTCGTAGTTGGTGTCGTACCACCCAGTGGCACCCTCGACCGTCGTAATGGGGATGCCGGCGAGCACACCGAGGCCCCGAACCAGATCGACCGCTGACACCAGCCCGGCGCGCACGCCGTAGACGTCGCTGAACGCGGGCAACTCGGGCTGGCGACCCTGGCCCCAGAGCCACACCTGATTGGCGGCGAGGCCCGATGAACTGACGATCGCCCGCGACGCGTCCATGAGCGCCCGCAACTTCCCGGCCGCGGGTCCGGCCGGCCACTCCGCCGGCTTCCCGGTGAGGTCGTGCGGCGGCACGCACTCGGCGTCCTCCCACGATGTGGTCGCGATGAGGATGTGGCGGTACTGCACGCCGGGATGGAACGAGATCTCGTCGTCGCCAAGCTCCTTCTGCAACCTGGCGATCACTTGGCCGGCGTCGTCGGTCGACGGATGACCGCCGGCGAAGTCGACCATGGTGCCGTCATCGCCAACAGTCACCAGGTTGCATCGGTAGGCCACCTGGTCGGGCTCCAGATGCAGACCCATCGCCGCCGCCTCGATCGGCGCGCGCCCGGTGTGGAACTGCGCCGGGTCATAGCCAAGGATCGAAAGGTTGCCGACGTCGCTGCCCGGTGGCATGCCGGCAGGGATCGTGGCGGCGCGACCGACCTCGCCCCGGGCCGCCAGCGCAGCGAGGTGCGGCAGAGACGCCACCTCCAAGGGAGTGCGGTTACCTAGCTCGGCGAGGGGCTCGTCCGACGCGCCGTCGGGCACGCACACCACATATTTCACAAATGAAATCGTAGGGCTTCATCCGGAAGGGGCGGCGCGCCAAGATGTTTTCGCTCTCGGCCGGCCCGGGAGACGACTGGTGCGTCATAAACCGAGCGCGGCCCGCACCGCGCCGTAGTCGGCGTCGATCGGGGTCGGCACGGCAATCTCGGCTATGGCCCGGTCCGGGTCCTTCAGACCGTTGCCAGTGAGCGTGCATACGACAGTCGACCCCACACCACCAGGAACGCCGACCTTGAGCAAGCCGGCAACCGACGCCGCCGATGCCGGCTCACAAAAGACGGCTTCTTCCCGGGCGAGGAATCGGTACGCGTCGAGTATCTCCTCATCAGTGACGGCGTGTACGCCGCCGCCCGACTGGGTCGTGGCCTCGGTTGCGCCGGCCCAGGATGCCGGGTGCCCGATGCGGATGGCCGTGGCGATCGTGTCGGGTTCGTCAACGGGATGGCCGAGCACGATCGGGGCCGCACCGGCGGCCTGAAAACCCATCATCGCCGGCAGACGAGTGGAGTGTCCGGCGTCGCGGTACTCGCGGTAACCCTTCCAGTAGGCGGTGATGTTGCCTGCGTTGCCGACGGGTATGCAGTGCATGTCGGGGGCCTCGCCTAGCGCGTCGACGATCTCGAACGCGGCTGACTTCTGACCCTCGATCCGGAACTGGTTGATCGAGTTCACGACGGTGACGGCTTCCTTTTCGGCCAGCTCTCGCACCAGAGCGAAGGCGTGGTCAAAATTGCCCCGAACCTGCAAGACAATGGCGCCGTAGATCAACGCCTGCGACAGCTTTCCGAGGGCGATGTGGCCTTCGGGGATGAGCACCCCGCAGGTCAGTCCGGCGCGCGTCGCGTAGGCGGCTGCCGAAGCCGACGTGTTACCCGTCGACGCGCAGATCACCAACTCGGCACCGTCCTCGACCGCCTTCGTGATCGCGAGCGTCATCCCCCGGTCCTTGAACGACCCTGTCGGATTGGCACCCTCATACTTCAGGTAGACCGTCGCTCCCACCCGCTCGGAGAGCCGGGGTGCCGGGAGCAAGGGTGTGGCTCCTTCGAGCAGCGTGACAACCGGCGCGCCAGGCGTGACAGGCAAGAACTCGGCGTACTCCTCGATGATCCCCCGCCAAGCCATGACTATTCCTTCCCGACGACCCGCAGCAGGGTGCCCACCCGGTCGACGACGTCGAGTTGGCAGAGGTCGGCAATCGTGGCCTGCATGTCGTGCTCGGCTGCCCGGTGAGTGACGAGAACGAGGCGAGCCTCTTCGCCGAGCCCGACCTGTTCCATCTTCAGAATCGACACGCCGTTCCTGGCGGTCGCTCCGGCAACCTTCTCCAGCACTCCGGGCCGGTCGAGAACGTCGATCGTGAGGTAGTACTGCGAACTCAGTTCCCCGATTGGCTTTATGCGGATCGCGGCCGATCGCGGCGTCGAGGCCAGTCGTTCATGGCGGAGATTGAGTGACGCATCGACAAGATCGCCGAGGACAGCTGAAGCCGTCGGCCGGCCGCCAGCGCCCCGTCCGTAGAACATGAGCTCGCCGGCGGCGGCCCCCTCGACAAAGACTGCGTTGAAGGACTCTCGAACCGCCGCCAGCGGATGATCGAGGGGCACCATCGCCGGGTGGACCCGAACGGCCACCTCCTCACCGAAGGCGTCAATGATGGCGAGAAGCTTCACGACGTAGCCGAGACGCGCCGCCATGGTGATGTCTTCCGCAGTGATCCCTGTGATGCCTTCGCGGTAGACGTCGTCGGCGACGACTCTGGCACCGAAGGCAACGCTTGCGATGACGGCCGCTTTTGCGGCGGCGTCGTAGCCCTCGACGTCGGCAGTGGGGTCACGCTCGGCGTAGCCGAGATCCTGGGCTTCGCTCAGGGCATCGCCGAACGACTGCCCCGACTCGCTCATCCTCGTCAGGATGAAATTGGTGGTGCCGTTGACGATGCCCATCACCCGGGTGATCCGATCGCCGGCCAGCGACTCGCGCAGGGGCCGGATCAGCGGGATTGCGCCGGCAACTGCGGCCTCGTAGAGGAGATCGGTGCCGGCCATCGCCGCCGCTTGCAACAGCTCCGCGCCGGAGCTCGCCAGCAACTCCTTGTTGGCGGTCACCACCGGCTTGCCGGACTCCAGCGCCGTTAAAACGAGAGTGCGCGCCGGCTCGATACCGCCCATGACCTCGACGACGACGTCGATTGCCGGATCGGTCACCACACCTTTGGGATCGTCGGTGAGCACCCCCTCGGCCAACTCCACCGGCCTCGATCGCGTCATCGATTGGACAGCCACTCGGGTGACTTCGAGGCGCACGCCCGAACGGGTCGCAATCGAGCGGCCGTTCTCGCCGATGAGTCCGATCAGAGCCGCCCCCACGTTGCCGCACCCGAGCACACCGATCCTGACCGGTCGATCTTCGTCCACGTCCGCCAAGCTACTGCTCACCCGTGGTCCAGCCGGAGGAGATCGTCGAGGGTCTCCCGACGGACGACGACCCGTGCCTCCCCGTTGCTGACGAACACAACTTCGGCACGCGGCACCTTGTTGTAGTTGGAAGCCATCGAGTGCCCGTACGCGCCGGTGACCGGCGTGCACAACAGGTCGCCCACCTTGAGGTCGGCAGGGAGTCGAGCGTCACGCACCAAGACGTCGCCCGACTCGCAGTGCTGGCCGACGACCCTCGCGGCCATCGGCCGCTCCGTGTCGGTGGCGCGTGGCAGGAACGCCTCGTATCCGCTGCCGTAGAGGACCGGGCGGGGGTTGTCACTCATCCCGCCGTCGACCGCGACATAGTTGCGCACGCCGGGAACCTCTTTGATCGTGCCCACCCGGTAGAGCGTGACACCGGCGGTCGCCGCGATGGCGCGCCCGGGCTCGGCGGTGACTCGGGCGGTGATGCCCGCGGCGTCACACGCGTCGTGCAGTCCGGCTGCCCACTGGGCGATCGTCGGTGCCTCCTCGCCCTCGACATAGGGCACGCCGAGGCCACCACCCATGCACAGCTCTTCGATGCCAAGTGGGCGAACGAAGTCGGCGAGTACCTCGACCGCCTTTTGGAACGATTGCACGAGGAATATCTGGCTCCCGATATGCGCGTGGATCCCCACGAGCTCGGTGCCGCCTGAAGCCGTCACTCGGGCCACTGCTTGGGCTGCCTGACCGCTGGCGAGGCCAAAGCCGAACTTGGAATCGACCTGGCCGGTCATCACGTATTCGTGGGTGTGAGCCTCCACGCCGGGGGTGACGCGGATGAGCACGCGCGCCGTGCCGTCCTCGCAGGAAAGGACATCCAGGCGGTCGAGTTCGTCGAAGGAGTCGACGACGATCCGTACGCCAAGCTCCCGGGCCCGGCGCAGCTCCTCGAGTGACTTGTTGTTGCCATGCAACACCAGGCGCTCGGGGGGGACGCCGGCCGCAAGCGCGACGTGAAGCTCCCCGGCGGTCGAGACGTCGAGATGCATCCCTTCCTCGTGTACCAGCTTCGCCATCGCCAGGCATAGGAAGGCCTTGCTGCCATAGGCCACGCCGTCTCCGAAGGCGGTGACTGCGTCCCGGCAGCGGGAACGGAGATGCTCTTCGTCGTAAACAAACAGCGGCGTGCCGTGTTCAGCGGCGAGGTCGAGCACGTCGATCCCCCCGATCGAGAGTCGCCCGTCAGGATCGACCGCGGCGGTGTCGGGAAGCAGGCGGCGCGCGACGGGAGCATCGGCGTTTGCAGTGGTCACATTGACTCCGGCGCGCTGACGCCGAGCAGGTCGAGCCCGATGGCGAGTCCGATGCGCGCCGATTCCACGAGCCCCAAACGGGCCTGCGTCAGCTCGGGCGGGACGTCCTCCCCCATCACGTAGCAGTCGTGGTAGAAGCCGTGAAACCGGCCCGCCAGCTCGCGTACCCACGTGCTGAGCTTGTGCGGGGCGCGGGTGAGACAGGCGTCGCGCACGACGTCGGGAAGCTCCGACAGGCACCGCAAGAGATCGAGTTCCCGCTCGTGGACGAGGAGGCTCAGGTCAACCTCTCCCAGGGGCTTGCGTTCGACGCCGCGCTCGGCCGCAACCCGGCCGATGGAAGCGATGCGGGCATGCGCGTACTGCACGTAAAACACCGGGTTCTCCATCGACTGGCTGACAACCGTGTCGAGGTCGAAGGTCAGGCGGGTGTCGATCGACTGGAGCAGGAAGGTCAGGCGCGCCACGTCGGGTCCGACCTCGTCGAGCACCTCGGCCAACTCGATGAATTCACCACTGCGCTTGCCCATCCGGACGACTACGCCGGCGCGCACCACCGAGACCAGCTGTCCGAGCAGCACTTCGAAGTCGGCGGGGTCGTGGCCGAGAGCCTTCACACCCGCAGCAAGGCGCGACACGTGGCTGTGATGATCGGCCCCCCACACGTCAATCAAGTGCTCGAAGCCCCGCTCGAACTTGTCACGGTGGTAGGCGATGTCGGACAGGAGGTACGTCGGGTCACCACCGGTCTTCAGGAGGACGACGTCGTCCTGGTGCCCGTAACTGCTGGCCCGAAACCAGATGGCCCCCTCGCGCTCATAGACGGCGTCATGCTCCCGGAGATCCGAGAGCGCAGCGTCGAGGGCGCCGGATGAAACAAGAGACCGCTCGCTGAACCACGTGTCGTAGCGCACGTTCATCCGCGCGAGCGTGTCCGCGAGGTCGCGCATCACCCGCTGGTAACCCCAAACAGCAGGATCGGCGTCGGCGGGCATTTCCGCGGCCCAGTCCTTGACGTACTGGCCCTGATAACCGCCTTCTGGAACGTCTCGATTTTGCCCGCGGGCGCGAAGGGATTCGACGAACAGGTCGACCTGATTTCCGCGGTCGTTGACGTAGTACTCGCGGTGAGGCTGGTAGCCACACCGCCCGAGGAGGCGGCAAACGGAGTCGCCGTAGGCGGCCCAGCGCCCCGCCCCGACGTGGAGGGGGCCGGTCGGGTTGGCCGAGACGAACTCGACGTTCACCTTCCTCTTCTCACCGAAGGTGTGGCGGGCGTAACGCGCTGGTCCTTCGTCGACGACCTGGCGCAAAACCTCGTGCAACCATCCGTCGTCGAGCCTGAAGTTGACGAACCCGGGGCCGGCGACCTCGACCGCGGTCACATGGGCAGGCGCGTCAGTTGTGAGCTGCTCGGCAATCTCGGTTGCTAGCTGACGGGGATTACGCCCCGTCGTCTTGGCCAGAGTGAGTGCGACATTGGCCGACCAGTCGCCATGCTCCCGGCGCGCCGGCCGCTCCAGCGTGACGCTGTCAGGGATGGGCTCGACCGCAAGCGCCACAAGAGCGGCGCGTACGGCTTCGGCCAGGTCTTCTCTGATCATGCCGACCTTGTCGTTGTTACTGGCGGGGTTGCGCGAGGAGGGCGTTGACTCGGTCGAGGAGCTCGAGCGGGTCGAAAGGCTTGGTCACGTAGTCGTCGGCGCCCATGTCGAGGCCCTTCTGGATCTCAGTCTGCTGGGCCTTCGCCGACAAGAGCAGGATCGGCAGCTGGGCCGTTTCCGGGTCGGCGCGCAGCTGCTGCAGCATCTCCAACCCGTCGACGTTCGGCATCATGATGTCGGATACCACCACGTCGGGAGCCTCTTGCACGGCGCGCTCGAACCCGGCGCGCCCATCACAGGCGCTGACGACCTCGAATCCCTCCATCTCGAAATTGAGCCGAAGAAGTTCGAGGATCACCGGATCGTCATCGACGACAAGCACCTTCACCACCGCGCGAGCCTAGTGGTCGTCTCGCGGCGCGCCT
The DNA here is from genome assembly GCA_035525375.1 of Acidimicrobiales bacterium. Classification (GTDB taxonomy): domain Bacteria; phylum Actinomycetota; class Acidimicrobiia; order Acidimicrobiales; family AC-14; genus JALZBN01. Next base: position 17,971 of record DATLEI010000080.1, on the reverse strand, counting down.
TGGGGGCTCGCTTGGCCTACTCGGGTAAGCGGGTTCGGCCGAGAATTGCGTTCGCTTGATCCAGGGTGTCGAGGGCACGAGTTAGAGCAGACTGCGGCACCACTTTCTTCGACGCGAGATGGATGCGCATGAGCCGGATCTGGTCGAGGTCGTCCCTCGGTATCTGGGTCGCTTCGCTCAACCAGCCGACGGGGTCACTCGCGGGATCGTCCCATTCGCTCCGTCCAACGGCGCGCCCCAGAGCCGCGCCCTTCGGTACGAGTCGCAGCAGCGCGTCCCAACGTTGAATGACGAGCTGACTGAGATCACCGGCGCGCGGCGCGGACGTCCCTTGCCGAGCCGGACTGAGCGCAGCCCGGCACGACCCACAGCGTGCCTTGGCCAGACGATCGACCGGAACCCGGTTCAGCTTGTGACAGGCCGGGCAACGCACTACTGGCACCTCTGCTGCCGGCGGCTCGGAATCCGTCACGCTCACAGTCTGGTCCCCGAAGGGCACAGCTACCAGCTGCCGCCGCCGCCACCACCGCCGCCGCCGCCGGAAAAGCCACCGCCGGAGAAGCCGCTGCCGCTCGCGCCGCCTCCGCTCGGCGTCGACACGATGATGCCCGAGGTGCTGTTGGTGAACGCGTCCATGGAGTTGGTGAACGCCATCATGTGGAACGGGTAGGGCGAGACGTACCAGCCCATGCCCGACTGCCCCGGTCCTTGTCCCTCGAGCCCGGCGAATGCCTTGGCCCACTTGTTGGTCGCGCCGAACACGATCGCATACGGCAAATACTTGGCCCAGATGTTCTCCTCCTCGGCGAACTGCATCCGGTCGGCCTCCGCTGTCTCGATGTAGCGCCGGAACCCGAGCACCTGCGACAAGGTCGCGCTCCCTTTTGCCGTACGCGCCGGCATCCACCGGTGACCAATGGCGAGCAACAACCCGACGATCACTATCGGGATCGGGATCAATCCGAGGTGGGTCCAGGCCGCAGCGGCGACGACCGCGCCGATACCAACCAACGTCAACATGATCCCGAGCACCAACCACTGGCTGCGCACCTTGTCGGGACGGCGCGCGAACCATCCCTGCCCAACCGCGTCGTCGTAGAGCTTCCCCTCGATGCGAACGAGCGACGCGTGGAAAGTGTCCTTCAAGTCGGAGAGGTTGACCTCGTCGCCGCTCTTGAACAACGAATCCAGGAGGTCGGCCTCATACGGGAGAAGCGTGCTGTCGGTGTCCTTGAGTCGCTTGAGCCGCCAGTCCTGGCTCGACCACATGTGCTCGCGCTCGAGCTCCTCGATGATGAGGTAACCCCGCACCGCCAGATCGACGATCGTGGCGGTGACGTCGACCGGGTCGGCCGACTCGTCAACCAGCACTCCGGCCTGGGCGGGATGAAGACCCTCGGGTGGTCGGAAGGCCACCGGTCCGGCCCGATCAGAGAACAGTGGCACCGGCTCCTCGGCGGCCCCGGGAGGAGGCGGCAGCCCCGGCGCGAACTCCATGCCCGCGCCGGCGGCGCGCCGGTCACGACCTTTGCGCCAAATGAGCCAGAAGATGAGACCGAGGCCGACGGCCAGCAGCGCCACCGCGGTGGCAACCGTCACAACGGTGACGGAAAAGGCGCGCTCGACCGACCACCTCTCGTCGAGCACCGGTCCGGTCGTGGCTACCGCGCCTTTCGGCATGGCGATCACAACCGTCAGACCTTCGGTCGGCCCCAGGGCGGCGTTGGTGAACACGGCTTCTGTCGATCCTGCGCCGCTCGACGAGTCGCAAGGGAGGCTGCTCCGGAACGCGCCGGCGAAGCAGGTTACGTTGGTGATTGCGACGGGAGCCGTGACGGTCACGGCGGGGCGAGCGATGGGTACGTCCCACTCGGTGCCGATTGCATTCCAGTAGAGCTCGTCGTGTTCGGAGAACCGGTTCACCGCGCCGTCGACGTCGTATTCGATCGTGTAGGTGTGCGCGCCGGTGATCGTCCTGTCGGGGTCGCCGATCCTCAGGACCTTGTTGTCGTTCGACTCCGACTCGTCGACATCGGTCGGCGTGCCCGGCGAACCTGAGACCTTGATGTTGTGGATGTCGTAGATGCGGTCGTACTTGTCGTCGTAGTGAAACCGCACCGGGATGTTCCGGAAGATGCCGTGGCGAGAGCTGTAGCCGCAGTCGTAGGCGATGACCTCCTGCACGTGGAGCTGACCGCTGGATTGAATCTCAATGGCGACGTTGTAGGAGTCGATGGACTCGGCCCCTTGAGCCGCCGAAGCAGAGGCCGGGGAAGACGTCGGCGAGGCCACGGCGATGGCCACTGCCAATGCCACCACCAGGGGGTAGACAGAGCGCTTACATCTGCGCACGGGGCGCCTCCCGCTCGTCGTTGTCGGCCTGGAAGTACTCACTCGTCGTGAAGCCCAGAGGGCCAGCGAGTAGCAGCGTCGGAAAGGTCTGCTGGCGGGTATTGAAGTCACGCACCTGGGCGTTGTAGTAGCGGCGCGAGAAGGCGATGTCCTCTTCGAGTGTCGCCAACTCGGTCTGCAACGAGAGGAAGCTCTTGTTCGCCTGGAGGTCGGGATAGGCCTCGGCCACGGCGAAGACAGTCTTGAGCGCGCCGCCGACGCCCTGCTCGGCCTGGCCCCGCTCGGCCGGTCCGGCGCTCTTGGCGTTGATGGCCTCCGACCGGGCCTCCACCACCTGCTCGAGCGTGGTGCGCTCGAAATCGCGATAGCCCTTGACCACCTCGACCAGGTTGGGGACGAGGTTGGCCCGGCGCGTGAGTTGCACGTCGATGCCGGCCCACGCGTCGGCCACCTGGTTGCGCTTGCGGACAAGCCGGTTGAAGGTGACCGCGAGCCAGAGCAGGAACAGCACAATGACGACGGCAACAACGATGATCCAGATCACTTGGTGCAGTCTCGCACCCAGCCCACGACCGGGGCGCGAGAAGGGCCGCGTAGACTGCGGCACAGAGTCCCCGCCCTCGTAGCTCAGGGGATAGAGCACCGCCCTCCGGAGGCGGGTGCGTAGGTTCGAATCCTACCGGGGGCGCGAACGGATTCCGAGCGGGCTAGTCGCGCCCGACGGCGTCGAGCACCGGTAGGCGCGCCGCGCGCCGGGCCGGCAGCACCCCGGCCAACAGTCCTGCAAATGTCGCAAGAACCACCAGGCCGATGAGTTGCGCCACCGGGAAGACGAGTTCGGTGACCCCGACGGTGCGCATCGACGCAACGGGAACCGACCCGAGGCCGACGGCTGCCACGACCCCCAAGACTGCGCCGAGCGAGGCGATGATCATCGCCTCTGAGCGGATCATCGATCGCAGCTGACCGCGCGCCATCCCGATGGCCCGCAACATTCCGAGCTCGCGGGTGCGCTCGTGGATGGACAGCGCCAACGTGTTGGCGATGCCGAGCAGGGCAATGAGGAGTGACAGCGCCAGCAGAGCGGTAACCGGCACGAGGATCTTGTCTACCTGTGCGGACTGGGCCGCGATGACCTCGTTGCGGTCCATGATGGCGAGGCTGGGGAAGTCCGCTAGAGCCTGCTGCACGGCGGCCCGTCCGTCAGCAATTGACGCGCCGGGTGCCAGACCGACATCGATCTCGGTGTCCAGCTGTTGGGCGAAGTTGTTCTCGAACGCGCCGAGCGAGATCACGAAGTCGGCGCGCACTGTCGTGGTCGAGTACAGCGCCGCGATCCGCAGCTGCTGCTCGCCCGTGCGGGCGAAGGTCATCGGCACGACGTCGCCGGCGCGCCACCGGCGGGCCGACGCGAAGGAGTCCCGCACGAGCACACCGCTGTCATCGAGCTGGAGGGCCGCGGCCTTCGATGTCGAATCGAGCTCATGCATGGTGGTCACCGTCGCCGGGTCAACGGCCACGAGGGACGAGGCCTTTCCCTCGAATCCGAACTCCCCCGTTCGGATCTCCGAGACGGCATCGACGCCCGGCGCGCGCCGGAGCCGATCAGCAACAGCGGGCGGCACCCCGCCCCCGCTCGGCGCGCCGGGCTTGGCACTCACGACGAAATCGGCGCGCAGCGTGTCGCGGACCGTCCGCTCCGCCGAGGCCTTCATCGAGGCGGCGACAATGGCGACAACGCCGACCAAGCCGATGCCGATCATCAAAGCGCACGCCGTCGCCGATGTACGTCGTGGATTGCGGACGGCGTTGTCGCGGCCGAGCATCGCGGGCCGGCCGAAGACCCGAATCAGAGGGAGGGCGAGGACCCGGGCCGCAACGCCCACGAGCCGGCCGCGAATCGACTTCAGGGCACGGGTCTCGGCCGACTGACCCGTCCCGGCGAGGGCGTCGACTGGCGAGACCTTGGTCGCGCGCCGGGCGGGAAGGATGGCGGCGAGCAGGGTCACCGTCACGCCCGCCCCAACGGCGACGAACGCCGTGCGAGGCAGGAAGACGACTCCGGCCGTCGGGTAGTCGTAGCCAAGGGCGCGCATCAACTCGAGCAGCCCTCGGGCGACGCCGAACCCGAGAACGATGCCGCCGAGCGAGGAGGCGACGCCGACAGCAAGAGCCTCCTTAAGGACAGTCCAGATGACCTGGCCTCGGCTGGCACCGACGGCGCGCAAGAGTCCCAACTCCCGGGTGCGCTGGCCCACCACGATCGAGAAGGTGTTGAAGATGATCAGCGACCCGACGAGGAGGGCAATGGCGGCGAATACCAGGAGGGCGGTGGTGAGAAATCCCAAGGCCTTCGACCATGACGCCTCAGCCTCGTTGGCAGCCTGAGCCGCGGTCACCGGCTCGTACCCGTCGGAAAGGACGGGGCGGAGTCGGGTGCGCAGCGCTTCTGCGGTCAAGCCTGGGTCGGCGCGTACCGAGATGGCGTCAAAGGCGCCGGGCCGTTGCAGGACTCGCTGCGCGGTCGGAAGATCGAAGCTGACCATCGTCGATGCCACCATCGATCCCGGCTTCAACAGGCCGCTGATGACGAACTCTTCCGAGCCACCCCCGAACATGACCTTCAGTCGGTCCCCCGGGCCGAACCCCTGCGCGCCGGCCGTCGACGCGTCGAGCGCGACCTCGCCGGGTCCCTGCGGAGCCCGACCCGAAACGATTCGCTGGTCGGCGCCCCATGCCGCGCCCACCGTCGGCATCCCCTTCGGCGGCACCGCTTTGCCGTCTCGGTCGACCACTTGGGCCCAACCCCAGACGTTGCCCCATGCCATCTGCACGCCGGGCACGAACAGCACCGCGGGCAGCACCTCGGCCGCCACCGGATCGCGCTCGGGTAGGGCGCTGGCATCGCCCGAGAATGCAGACGTGGATCGCACGACGACGTCGACGGATCCTCGCGCCGCGGTCGTCGCCCCGTGGAAGCCGGCGTCGATGGTGTCGGTGAGCACGAAGGTGCCCGAGACCAAGCCGACGGCGAGGGCCACGGCGAGAGCCATGTGGAAGAAGCGCGGCCCGTGTCCAGCGGGCTGCATATCAGCCGCCGATGAGCTTTAGGTGGTCGACCGCGCCGTCGATCGTGGGATCGAGCATCTCGTCGACGATGCGTCCGTCGGCAAGAAACACGATCCGGTCCGCCCACGCCGCAGCCAAGGGGTCATGGGTGACCATGACGATGGTCTGGTTGAACTCGTCGACGGCGAGACGGAGGAAGGCAAGCAGGTCACGGCCGGCGCGTGAGTCGAGATTCCCGGTTGGCTCATCGGCGAAGATGATTTCGGGACGGGAGACCAGTGAGCGAGCGGCAGCAACCTTTTGCTGCTGTCCACCAGACAGTTCGGCAGGACGGTGGTTCAGGCGATCGCGGAGCCCGACGACGTCGACGACTTGGTCGAACCATTCAGGGTCGGGATCGCGTCCCGCCAGCGACAGCGGGAGGAGGATGTTTTCCTCCGCGGTGAGCGTCGGCAGGAGGTTGAACGCCTGAAAAACGAAACCCACCCGTTCGCGGCGAAGACGGGTGAGGCGGCGATCATCCAAAGCCGAAAGGTCGACGTCGCCGACAAAGATTCGTCCCGAGGTCGGCGTGTCGAGGCCCGCGAGGCAGTGGAGCAGAGTGGACTTGCCCGAACCCGATGGTCCCATGATGGCAGTGAAGGTGCCCCGCTCGAAGCCGACGCTCACGCCGTCGAGGGCGGTCACCGACGTGTCGCCGTCGCCGTGGAGCTTGACTGCGTCAACGGCGCGGGCAGCCATGACCTTGGCCGGCGCCAGCTGCGCCTCGGGCTCGGCGACCAGTGGAGCGTTGAGCAGAAGCGTCATCAGAACTTGTCCGCGTGGCCTGGGCAGTACATCGAGACCGCGGTGTGGATCATCCAGTCGGCGTCGGCAGATGTGATGCTGACGAAGGGGTACTGCGTCACCATCTGCAGGCCCGTCGCCTTCACCTGCGAATACGACTGGCCACTGTCGAAGGCCGAGCAGACCTGGTTACCGAAGTCGGCGACCTGGGCGGCGGTCGGCGTGAAGATGGGGATGCGCTGGTGAATCCCCTGGATGGCGGCCTGAACCTGGGCGCTCGAGGGAGTCGTCCGGGCCACACCGGTGGCCGTCGCTGCTGCCGGCGCGGAAACTGCTGACGCCGGTTCAGGTGCGGCTTCCTCCGATGCAACCGAGGCGGCGGCACCGGGCGACGAAGAACTGCGGCTCGGGGCTGCGGTCACCGCCGGCGCTTCGGTGACGGCTACAGGCGCCTCGGTGGCGGGCGGGGCCTCAGGGGCCGCGACCGGCATCGTCGGTGCCACGGCGGCCACCGCCAGCTGCGGTCCTGCGCTGTCGTCACCTGCCTGGGGCAGGACGCCAATAGCGACGGCGAGGGCAAGAGCGAGCGTGAGCCCGGCTGCACCTCCGACAAAACTCCGGTTACGGCCCGTGTCTTTGAACACCTGATCTCCCCTTCGTCGCCCGCCGGAACCCGTAGGACAGCTAGTTCGTTAGGGGAGTAATCGGCCGTTGGGCAGCGCGCCTGAAGCGCGGGTTTCGGCGCATGCCGTGAGGCTGTGGTCCAGCTCAGCGAGATCTAGTCCGGATCGCCGGCGCGGACGGCATCAGGCGCCCACGTGAACAACTTCCGCCCCAGTTCCATCGCGCCTCCGGCGATCGCCACGATCGCCACGATCGCCACGAGGACCTCTGCCGGTGGTAGTTCCAGCCCGTAGAAATTGCGTAGCGGCGGGAACACGAGAATGCAGCCCAAGCCCGCCACCATTGCCATCTCGAGCAAGCTCCGTCTTCCCGTCATGGGACGGGCCAGGATCGTGAGCACCCAGAGACCGACGCCGAACAGAGCGAGGGTTGCCGCAGTCCGAGCCTCGGTCAACGAGACGCCGGAAGTGTTGCGGGCGATTGCATAGGCGGCGAACGTGGCCGCGGCGGCGGCAAAACCGGCGGGCAATGCGAACCGCAGTACCCGTTTCACAAAACCGGGCTTGTAGCGGCGCGGGTTGGGCGCCAGAGCGAGGAAGAACGCGGGGATGCCGATGGTGAGCGAGCTCACGATCGTGAGATGTCGGGGAAGGAAAGGAAACGGAAGGTGGGCAACCCCCACGGTGATGTCGAGCAGGAACGCGTACACCGTCTTGGTCAAGAACAGGTTGGCGACCCGCTCGACATTGGCGATGACCCTGCGTCCCTCGGCGACGACGCCGGGCATGGCGTCGAAATTGTCATCGAGCAACACCAGATTGGCCACCCCCTTGGCTGCGTCGGTCCCCGACCCCATGGCCACGCCCATGTCGGCTTCCTTGAGGGCCAGCACGTCGTTCACGCCATCGCCAGTCATGGCCACGGTGTGGCCCCGTGACTGCAGGGCGCGCACCATGGCCCGCTTCTGCTGCGGCGCGACCCGTCCGAACACGACACCCGTGTCCATGGCGTCGGCGAGCGCCTCCGGGTCGTCGGGCAACTCGCGAGCGTCGACCGCCTGGTCCGCGCCGGGCACGTCGAGGCGCGCTGCGATGGCGCCGACCGTGCGGTGGTTGTCGCCCGAGATGATCTTCACCGCCACGTTCTGGGCTGCGAAATAGGCGAGCGTCGCGGCCGCGTCTTCGCGTACCTGTTCGGCCAGCACGATGAGGCCTGCCGGCTTCAGCGTCGAGGGAAGCTGCGCCGGGTCGGGCCAGGTGCCCTCGGCCGCTCTCGCCATCAGCACGACGCGCCGGCCGGCAGAGATCAGGGGGTCGATCCGTTCCTTGACCGCGGCACCCGAGTCGCCTCGCAAGAGCACGTCCGGCGCGCCGAGAAACCATGTCCCGTTCCCGTCGAAACTCACCGCACCCCACTTGCGTGCCGACGAGAAGGGAACGCTGGCATCCCTGATCCAACCGTCGGGAGCGGGAAAGGATGCGGCGATCGCCTGCAACGTCGCATTCGGGCTGGGATCGGCCGCAGCGAGCGCGCCGATGGCATCGGCAACCGGCATCTCCTCGGCGATGACCTGGACCTCGATCACCGCAACCCCCTCGGTGAGCGTGCCGGTCTTGTCGAGACAGATGACGTCGACCCGTGCCAAACCCTCGACCGCCGCCAGCTCCTGGACAACGACCTTCTGGCGGCCGAGGCGGATGACGGCCACCGCAAAGGCGATGCTCGTGAGTAGCACAAGGCCTTCGGGAACCATGCTGCCGATCCCCGCCACCGACGAGCGCACCGCATCAGGCAAGTCGGTCGACCGCAGCTGGCTGAAGACGAGCAGTGCCGCCGTCGGCAGGATGGCCCAGGTGACTATGCGGAGGATCACGTTGATCCCGTCGCGCAGCTCAGAGCGGACGAGGGTGAAGCGCTTGGCCTCCTCGGCGAGGGCGCGGGCGTAGGCCTCACGGCCCACGCGGGTGGCGCGATAGCGCGCCGTGCCCGCGACGACGAAGCTGCCGGACAGCACCTCCCCGCCCGGCCCACGAATCACCGGGTCGGACTCGCCCGTCAGTAGCGACTCGTCAACCTCGACCTCGCCTCCGACGACGACGCCGTCAACGGGAATCTGCTCGCCGGGGCTGAGCTCCAAGATGTCGTCGAGCACGATGCGATCGACGGTGAGCTCCTCGAGCTTTCCGGCGCGCAGGACCTTCGTGCGCGGCGTGGTCAATACGGCCAGGTTGTCAAGCGTCTTCTTGGCCCGCAGTTCCTGGAAGATGCCGATCGCCGTGTTGGCGACGAGGACGAACCCGAACAATGCGTCTTGAATCGGACCCACGATCACGATTACTGCGAACAGCACACCGAGGATGGCGTTGAAACGGGTGAAGACGTTCGCCCGGATGATGTCGCTGACCTTGCGACTGGGCGCCTCGGGAACGTCGTTGACTTCGCCTCGCTCCCGGCGCGCCGCCACCTCGGCTTCGGTCAGGCCAGTTTCGATATCGACGTCAGGTTCCACCGCCGCCATCCTCACACGACGGCGAGCGAGATGAAGGGCGTGTTAGGCGGTGACTGTGATCGGCGAGCCGACCGGCAGCTCCGACGCCAGCTGGGTGATCGTGTCGTTGTCGACCCGGATGCAGCCATGGCTGGCATCGGTTCCGAGCGCGCCGGGTGCGTTGGTGCCGTGGAGCCCGATCTGGCCCGGTCCTCCAGCAAATTCCGTGTAGACGTCGGAGTACGCCGACAGGCCGAAGGCGTAGGGGCCGTACGCGCCGCCCGGGTTCCCGGTGTCCAGCACCTCTGTGAGGTAGAAGTCGCCGGTCGGTGTCGGCGCGGATGGCGTGCCGACGGCAACCGGCGTCTCCGTGACGACGTCATTCCCCCGCCAGACCGTCAGGCGGTGATTGCCGAGTTCAACTCGGGCCCGCCACTCACTCTCTCCGAGGGTCACGTCGGCCGAGCGGACCCAGCCGGTTATACCATTGGGCCGCATTGGCAGCATGACCTGGAGCCAGTCTCGCTCCACGGCCGTGACCTTGAACACGAGCGGAACGCCCATCTCGTTCGGGTTGGAGAGCGACCCCAGCGACTCGGCCGCGACCGAAGGAATGGTGAACACGTTGACCGCCGGCGCGGCCGCCGTCGCCACGATCGATTTCGGGGGCGCAGGCGGCAGTGTTGGCTGCGGCGCGGCCTCGGCTGCGACCGAGGAGGGCGGCGGCGCGGCCTGGGCTGCGACCGAGGAGGGCGGCGGCGCGGCGCGCGTATCGGTATCCGTGCTGAGTCCGCACCCAGCAACGGCGACAAGCGCGACGACTGCGACCCACCGCGTTGCCCGCATCAGCGGGTGATTCTAGACGTTGGTGTCCACGACGAGACCGTCGGGTCGATTGGCATCGAGTCGCTTCGACGGGCGCACGATCCAGAGAACTGCGCCGATCCACAAGGCACCTAGCAACCAGCCACCGAACACGTCACTGGCCCAATGGGCGCCGAGGTACACCCGCGTAACCCCAACGACGGCCGCAATTGTCACCGCGACAACGAGGACGGCCACTTTGTCCCTCCGAGCCCGCGCGCTCAGGAAGGCGAGGGCGGTCACCATCCCCCACACCGCAACGGCCTGCGTGGCATGGCCCGACGGGAACGCCAACCCCCCGAAGTGTTGTATGGCCAAGGCTGTCGGCGGCCGGGGCCGGTCGACAATGAGCTTCACCGCGTTGAACAGCACCTCGGCGCCGAGCCAGGCGACCAGCAGCATCACCAGAGGGACTGGAGTCGCCCTCCAAGCCCACCAGGCCCAGCCCAGCCCGACCACTACAACGAGGAGCAGAGCGGGCGCGCCAAGATTCGTCAGCGCGCCGGCGACCGATGTCAGACCATCGGATCGGTTACGGACGACAAATCGAAAAACGGGGCCGTCGAGAGGATTGGCTAGAACGTCCTGGGCAACAACCCCCAGCACCCATCCGAGGGCGACGAGGCCAGCAAGCGCGCCGACAAGCTTGAAAGGGCCTCCCCATTCGATCCGGCGTTGCCCGACCGTGGTGTCGGCGTCGTCCAACCGGGCGACTACCGGCGCGCCGCGTCCGGCTCGCTGGGCGCCGGCGTCATCCATTCCTGTGCCCACGCAGAGGCCGCTTCGACGACCGACGCCAGCGCCTCGCCCTTGGGCGTGAGGTGGTACTCAATCCGCACGGGGGTCGAGTCGAGGACTTGGCGGTGCACCAATCCCTCGAACTCCAATTCTTTCAGCCGCTGGGACAGCAGCCGGTCGGAGATCCCCGGAATCGTCGTTCGGACCTGGCTGAAGCGCACCGACCCCGCGAGGAGCGCTCGCACGATCGCGCCGGTCCATCGGCGGCCGATGATCTCCATGGCCCGGTGGTAGAGGGGACAAAAACCAGATATCGGGTAGGTCTGCGGTGCTGGCGCCGTTTGGCCCATATGGCAAGCGTAGGCCCACAGGCGAGGTAACGGCAGGAATACTTATGAATAATAAGTTGCTATAGCCTCGTAAGTACACCTATTCCGATGGAGGAAGACCTGTGACAGACACCATTTCCACCCGAAGCGCCGAAAAGACGCTCGCTCCCCCCGAGTCTGGGACCTACAAGATCGATTCCTCCCATTCGATGGTTGAGTTCGTTGCCCGACACCTGATGGTGACCAAGGTGCGGGGTCGGTTCGGCGGGTTCGACGGCGAGATCGTCGTTGGCAACACGCCCGAAGAGTCGGTTGTCAACGTGACCATCGAAGCTGCCAGCATCGACAGCGGCGAGGCAAAACGCGACGAGCACCTCCGAGGCGCGGACTTTCTCGACGTTGAGCAATTCCCCAACCTGGAGTTCCACAGCACCAAAGTCGAGCAGTCGTCCGCCCAAGCTGTGAGGGTGGAGGGCGACCTCACCATCAGGGACGTCACCCGGCCGGTCGTCCTCGATGCCGAGTTCGACGGCAACTTCAGCGACCCCTGGGGCGGTCAGCGCATCGGATTCAGCGCCGAGACTGAGATCAACCGCGAGGACTGGGGCATCACTTGGAACGCGGCCCTGGAGTCGGGCGGCGTGGTCGTCAGCAAGAAGGTGAAGTTGGAGCTGACCGTTTCTGCGGTCAAGCAGTAGCGCTGCGCAAGGCATCCTCGAGCTGCGGGTAGCGGAACTCGTAGCGGTGGGCCTGAAGAACGGCGGGCAGCACGCGCTGCCCGCCGAGCAACATTTCCCGCACGAGTTGGCGACCCAAGATCAGGTCGAGTGCCGGTGTGGGAACAGGAATGAGCGTGGGCCGACGCAGGACTCGGCCCAGCGTCTTGGTGAATTCGCGGTTGGTAACGGGGTTCGGCGCGGTGAGGTTGATGGGACCCCGCACTGACTCGTTGGACAGCGCGTGGCGAATCCCGCCGATCTCATCCTCGAGTGCGACCCAACTGAGGTATTGCTTGCCGGACCCGAGGCGTCCGCCCAGTCCGAGCTTGAACGGCAGCAGTTGCTTCTTGAGCGCGCCGCCCCGACCGGTCATCACAATGCCTGACCGGATGTTCACAACCCGTATGCCCGCGTCGGCCGCCGGCGCGGCCGCTGCCTCCCACTGCTGCACCACGTCGGATAGGAAGCCGGTACCCGGCGCGCTCGCCTCCGTCAGCGCTTCCTCACCTCGGTCGCCGTAGTACCCCACGGCCGAGCCCGAGACGAGAACCCCTGGCTTACGCTCGAGGCCCGCCAGGGCCTTGGCCAACGCGGTCGTGCCCTTGACCCGACTCTCGAGCACCAGTCGCTTGTAGGAGTCAGTCCAGCGGTGATCACCGATCCCCGCGCCGGCCAGGTGCACAACCGCGTCGTGGCCCTCGAGCACGGCGGGGTCGGCCACGCCTCGGGCGAGCCGGGTCACCTCGTCACCCTCGGCTTCGAGCGCCTCGATCAGTGCCGAGCCGATGAGCCCATGCGAGCCGCTGATCGCTACCCGCATCGGGTCGGCCCTCTACTCAGGCCGCCACCTGGCGGGAGCGTTCGATGACTCGGTCGATGATGCCGTACTCCTTGGCTTCTTCGGCCGTGAACCACCGGTCGCGGTCGAAGTCGAGCTCGATCTGCTCCACTGTCTGGCCCGTGTGCTGAGCAATGCGCTCGGCCATGACCCTCTTGGTGTACATGATCTGCTCGGCGTGGATGGCAATGTCGACAGCCGCGCCCTGCATCGACGCCGACGGCTGGTGCATTAGCACCCGGGAGTGCGGGAGCGCGTAGCGCTTCCCCGGTGTGCCGGCGCACAAGAGGAACTGGCCCATCGAGGCGGCCAGCCCGAGGGAGATCGTGCCGACATCGCAGCTGACGTATTGCATGGTGTCGTAGATGGCCATGCCCGCAGACACCGAGCCGCCCGGCGAGTTGATGTAGAGGAATATGTCGCGATCGGGATCCTCGGACTGCAGCAGCAAGAGCTGGGCACAGATCAGGTTGGCGGAGGCGTCGTCGACCTGCGTACCGAGGAACACGATGCGCTCCTTCAAGAGCCGGGCATACACATCGTTGGCGCGGTCACCAGCTGACATCTGTCCGGTCGGGTCGGGAATGGTCGTTTCAGGCGTCATGGCGGCAGAGGCTACCCGCGTCCCGGTTGTTAGCCTGAGGCGTGAGCCGAACAGGAGGGCTGAGCCGGACTAGTGGGGAGGCGGCACCGAAAGGCAGCCCGCCTCACGGCCCAGTTGGCGCAGGCCGGCCGAATCGCCCTTGCCCCATCTCGCCTCGCCAGAGAGGTCGCCGGGCCTCATGATCTGGCGCGGGTTGGCCACGTGGTCGAGCCCCATGAGGTGGCCGAGCTCGTGCAGCAGCACCGACTCCTGAGGCAGTGGCATGTCGGTCGACAGCAGTACCTGTCCGGTGAACTTCACCAGCTTTCCGTCCTTCTCGGCGATGGGACTGTTGGAAAGCCCGCCCAGTTGCTGAAGCCCTCCCGGGGCGAACGAGGTCCATGCGACGAGGACGGGCGCCCAGCGCGAGCCGTAGCGCTCGGGTTGGTAGGCGCGCCGGTCGGGTCCTGCGTTCGGCAGCGCGGCTGGCTCGGTCGTCGTGCCGTCGAAGGCGAACGTGATCCCCGTCGCCGCCACGATCTTGTTCACAGCGGCCTGCGTCAGGGCGACCGCATCGGGCGGCGCACCTTTCGGGTTCACGACGTAGTGCACGGCTTCGCAGGGATTGAAGCGCGCCGGGAGACCCGTGGCCTTGTGCACGACCGCGAACCTATAGGCGGTCTCGTCAGGGTCGGTTACCGGCCCGGCGACTGACGCGGTCGGCGGAGTTGTCGTCGTTGCACTCGTTGGGAGCGGCGCGGGCGCTGGGGCAGCTAGCTCAGGAGCGGGGAGTTTGGGAGCGGGGGCCGGGCTCGTGCTGACGACTGTGGCGAGCGTGCTGGGGGCCGTCGACGTACTGGCCGGCACCGTCGGGGCCGGCGCGCTTTCGACCACGGCGACGGGCGAGAGCAGTGCCTCGGAATCGAACGCCACGTCTGGGTGATCGACGAGGGCAAGGGTCGCTGCGAGTGCGACAGCTGCGAAGAGGATGCGGAGCACTACAGAAGGCTATCGACGGCATCCAAACTCTGCTTCTTTGGCTGCGCTCAGAACAGCTCGATGTCGCCAAGGACGAGGGACCACTTCTCTAGGGTCGGTCGGCGTTCCGGATCGGTTAGCCCGCGCCAGGTGAGAACCGGACCCTGACGAGGCGCTCGCACCATTCCCGCCCCAACCAATCTCCCGCCACCCGCCTCAACGGCGTAATCGGCACCGGATTCCCGGAGCACGGACCGCACGAGTCGAGCCTTCACGGCAGCATCGTTTTCCGGCACCAGGAGGTCGCAGATGGTCACCTCAGAACACGCCCCCCTCCGCCGAACCCGGAATACGGCCACACCATCGGTGACGGCGGGTCCAGCGAGAATTGCTCGGTAACCCAAGGGGGCGAAGCCGTACCGCCAACAGAGGAAGGTCGGGGACCGAATCGTCGACAGGCCAGTGGGCGGAGACAATTTCTCCAGCAACGCTCCGATGGCGGCCCCGTCACCCAGGACCTCGCCGGTGGCAACCCCAGAGGTGGCCTTTTCGGACCACTTGTCGGCAGGTACGCGGGACGCGAGCATCCGCGCAAGGGACAACGGCGAGCGGAGTCGTAGATCGACCGGCACGCGGCCGATTGTTTCCCAACCCATCTTGAGGTAGCCCGGGCGGCTCTTGTCGTTCGGGGTGTTGAAAATGAAAGCAACGCCCTCGGCGCGGAGCTCCTCCACTGCGGTCGTCGTCAGCCGGGTGAACACGCCCTGGCCTTGGTAGTCGGGATGGGTGGCGGTGTCCACGGCCCTCGCTGCTCGAACACGTTCGCCGTCGCGGACGAACTCCCACCTCATAAAGGTGCGGAACGCGACTACACGAGCTCCGTCAACAGCAACCCACGCCGCCGATCGGCCGAATGGATTCTGGTCGTGTTTCCATGCAAAGAACTGGGCATAGCGATCGTCATCGCGCCGGTCCCACCCCATCGACTTTTCGAGCAGTGCGACGACGGCAGCTTGGTCAGCGTCAGCGAACGGTCGGACCTCGATCATCGGATGCCACGCCTCCCACTCCTTCGAAGCGCGGCATCGTCGCATGCCCGGGGTGGGAGATCCCGCTGCGCTTCAGTACGGACGACGGCGTACGGAGCAGGATCTTGAAATCGAGCTTCAGGCTCCAGTTGTCGACATACCAAACATCCATCGCCAGGCGCGCCGGCCAGGTGGACTCGTTGCGGCCATTGACCTGCGCCCAGCCGGTGATGCCGGGACGGACAGCGTGGCGGCGCGCCTGATCGGGCGTGTAGAGGTCGACGTACTGCATCAATAGGGGCCGCGGTCCCACCAGGCTCATGTCGCCCCGCACGACGTTCCACAGCTCCGGGATCTCGTCGAGCGCAGACGATCGAAGGAATCGGCCGAACCCGGTGAGGCGCACGTCGTCGGGGAGCAGCTCGCCGTCTTCGTCCCGGGCGTCGGTCATGCTGCGGAACTTGAGCATCGTGAACGGCGCGCCGTTCACACCGGGGCGAAGCTGCCGGAAGAACACCGGCGACCCGAGTGCGGCCCGCACTGCGGCTGCCACTGCCGCCATCAACGGACTCAGTACAACGAGGCATATCGATGCGATCGCGCAGTCGATCGACCGCTTTACCGCGAGACGCCACCCTCGTTGTGCCACTCGACCGAGGCTAGTGCGAGCATGGCGGAACGATGACCCCCGAGACTGACCACGAACTGGCCGCCCGACTGGCCGAAAAGGCGGGCGGCGTGCTCCTCGACCTGAGATCGACGCGCGGCGATCAAGACCCCAAAGCATTGGGCAAAGCCGGCGACGCTGCATCTCATCAGGTACTCATAACCGCCCTTGCCGACTCGCGCCGCGACGACGCCATCCTCTCCGAGGAGGCGGCTGACGACCAAGTGCGTCTGAAGTCGCGCCGGGTCTGGATTATCGACCCTCTCGACGGCACTCGGGAGTTCGCCGAGAAGGGCCGAGCGGACTGGGCGGTGCACGTTGCCCTCGTGGCCGACGGCGAGCTCGTTGCCGGCGCGGTCGCATTACCCGCACAGCGAATGACACTGACCACGGCCACGGCACTTGTTTTGAAGCCCCCGACGCCGGGCACCATCCGCATGCTCGTGAGCCGCACCCGCCCGCCCGCGGTAGCTCTCGATGTTGCCCGCGAGCTCAACGCGGAACTGGTTCCGATGGGGTCGGCAGGGGCCAAGGCCATGGCCGTCGTACTCGGCGCGGGCGACGTGTACCTCCACGCCGGAGGCCAGTACGAATGGGACTCGGCTGCGCCCGTGGCTGTCGCCACTGCCGCTGGGCTACACGTCTCTCGTCTCGACGGGTCCCCACTTCAATACAACCAACCCAACCCGTGGCTGCCAGACCTTCTCATCTGCCGCCCGGAACTCGCTGTGCCGATCATCGCCTTGGCCCAAGCCGCGGCAGAGTGGTGATACGCCGAATAGGATCGGGGTGTTGGACGGCTACGGCCACCAAGTCCGAACTTCGCAAACCATCATGTCGTCCACTGAGGTGCACTTGCGCGATCGAGGAACCACCACCGGGCTCACCGTGTGGTTCACGGGGCTGCCCTCGGCCGGCAAGACGACCCTTGCCAAGGCGGTCGGAGCGAGGCTGGCCGAGCGAGGTCATCGGGTTGAGCTACTCGACGGTGACATCCTGCGCACCCACCTCACCCGTGATCTTGGGTTCTCCAAGGAGGACCGCGTGGAAAACGTTCTCCGAGTCGGTTTCGTCGCCCACCTTCTAAGCCGGAATGGTGTGATCGTGCTGTGCTCGCTCATCTCGCCGCACCGGGAGACGCGTGACGAAGTACGCCGCATGCACGCTGACCGGTTCATGGAAGTCTACGTGGCGGCCCCGGTGGAGACCTGCGCGGCGCGCGATGTGAAGGGTCTGTATGCGCGCCAAGAGGCCGGCGACCTGCGGGGGCTGACCGGAGTCGATGACCCTTACGAGCCGCCACTGGACCCCGAAGTCGTTGTTCCCACCGAGAGCCAGAGCCTGCCCGAGTCAGTGGAGACCGTGTGGCAAGCCTTCCCCGGCTGGGTGCAGGACGGCGAGAGGTGACGACGCCGACAGCCGACCGCGTTGGTCGCTACGAACTGGGCCAGCTCGACGCATTGGAGGCCGAAGCGGTCTTCATCATGCGAGAGGTCGCCGCCGAGTTCGAGCGCCCGGTGTTGCTGTTCAGCGGAGGGAAGGACTCCGTGGTGCTGCTGCGCCTGGCCGAGAAGGCATTCCGGCCTGCGGCCTTTCCCTTTCCCATCATGCACATCGACACCGGCCATAACTTCGACGAGGTCATTGCCTTCCGTGACCGTCGGGTCGAGGAACTCGGAGAGCGCCTGGTGGTCGCCTCGGTTCAGGAGTCGATCGATCGCGGACGCGTTGTCGATGAGACCGGGCCCCGGGCGAGTCGCAACCGCTTGCAAACGACAACGCTGCTCGATGCCATCGAAGCCCACGGGTTCGATGCCTGTCTGGGTGGCGCCCGGCGCGACGAGGAGAAGGCCCGGGCCAAGGAGCGGATCTTCTCCTTCCGCGACGACTTCGGGCAGTGGGAGCCCA
>DATLEI010000033.1:0-16867 GCA_035525375.1 Acidimicrobiales bacterium | reverse complement strand
CGGGCCTGTCCGCGTCATCGACGTGCCTCGTCCCACCATCGGCCCCACCGAGGTGTTGGTTCGCACCACGGTCAGCCTGATCTCGCCTGGTACGGAGCGGGCCGTCACCCGTTTGGCCCAGTCCGGCCTCCTGACCAAGGCTCGGGCCCGGCCCGACCTCGTCCGCAAGGTCATGGAGAAGGCCCGCACCGAAGGCGTGGTCACCGCGGCCCGGGCCGTTCGCGACCGATTGTCCGACGACGTTCCGCTGGGATACTCGGCCGCCGGCATCGCCGCGGAGGTCGGCGAGGCGGTTGCGGGGGTGTCGCCCGGCCAGCTCGTCGCCACCGGCGGCGCGGGCAAGGCGAGCCATGCCGAGTTCCAGGCGGTGCCGGGCCTCCTCTGTGTCCCGGTTCCCGGAGGTGTTGCTCCCGCGGATGCAGCCTTCGCTACCCTGGCCTCGGTCGCTCTCCACGGTCTCCGGCTCGCGGACGTCGGGCCCGGCGCGCGGGTCGTCGTGATCGGCTTAGGAGTGATGGGCCAGCTCGCGGTTCGCCTGGCCGAGGCGGCGGGCTGTCATGTGGCTGGCATCGACGTTGCCGAGCCCGTCGTGGCCCGCACCACCCGTTCAACTGGTGCCCTGGCGCTCGTCGACGCCGGGCAGGAGACGAGCGACGCGCTGGCCGACTGGTCCCGGGGCCGGGGTGCGGACGCCGTGCTCGTGGCCGCGGCCACCAGCTCATCGGACGCCGTCATGCGGGCCGCGTCGGTGAGTCGAGATCGGGCCACGGTTGTCGTCCTCGGCGACGTCGGCCTCGACCTGGATAGGCGCCCCTTCTACGAAAAGGAGCTGACGATACGTTTCTCGCGCTCCTACGGACCGGGCCGCCACGAGCAGAGCTACGAGGATTGGGGGGTCGACGTGCCCTCGGGGCTCGTCCGGTGGACCGAGGGTCGCAACCTCGAGGCCGTGCTCGACCTCTTGAGCGCGGGTCGGTTCCAGGTCGCCGACCTCGTCACCCACGCGTTTCGTCTCGACGATGCCCCGGCGGCATACGAACTCATCGAATCGGGCGCGGAGCCGTCGTGCGCGGTGCAGCTGATCTACCCCGACACCGCCGGCCCTGATCGGCCCGTCACCGTGAGCCCCCGCGGGCCAGGGGAGACCCTGGGCGTCGGCCTCATCGGTGCTGGCGCCTTTGCCCGCGGCACTCTCGTTCCCGCGTTGAAGGCGGCCGGGTTCGGCCGCCTCGTGAGCGTGGCTTCCTCGTCGGGACTCTCGGCGCGCCAGCTCGCCGAGTCTGCTGGCTTCGAGCAAGCGGCGGCCGGGGCAGACGCGGTCATTCACGATCCCGATATTGAGGTCGTGGTGGTTGCCACGCGCCACGACAGCCATGCCACGATGACCGCCGCCGCCCTGCGCGCCAGCAAGCACGTCTTCTGCGAGAAGCCGTTGGCTCTCAGCGAGGCCGAGCTCGACGACGTGGAGTTGGCGTGGCGGGAGGGCACCGGAGAACTCTGGATCGGCTTCAACCGGCGTTGGTCGACGCCAGTAGCGATGGTCGCCGACCACTTCCGCTCGGACCGCAGGCGAAGTCGCCCGCTCAGAGAGCCGCTCGGGCCGCTGGTCGTCACCTACCGGGTCAACGCTGGCCGGGTGGCGGCCGACCACTGGTACAACGATCGGCGCCAGGGGGGGCGGCTCCTCGGGGAGGTCTGCCATTTTGTCGACACCTGCAGTGCGATCGTCGGCTTGGCCCCCGTCGGGGCATCGGCTCGCGGCTCGGGCCGAGGCGAGCGCCTTCTGTCCGAAGACCTGGTTGTGTCCCTCGAGTATGCAGACGGGTCGGTGGCCGCGATCACCTATGCGAGCGGTGGACGGCGCGGCGTGGAGAAGGAGCGGATTGAGGTCCTCGGACGCGGCCGGTCAGCGGCAATCGTCGACTTCCGCACCGTTGTCCTCGACGGTGCCAGCACCCGTTTTCGGTCGGTCGACAAAGGCCACCGGCGACAGATGGCGGAGTTCCGGCGCGCTGTCCTCGGCGCGCCTGGTATCGCAGCCGACGCTTCTCCGACGGAGGAGATGCTGGCCTCCAGCCGGGTAACGCTGATAGCCGCGGCGACCCTCACCGGCGCGTAAGCCCCGCGTGTGCGGGATTGCCGGGGTCGCCGGCCCGGGAGTCAGTCAAGGAGACGTCGATAGAGCAGTGTTTTCGCTTCGTCACCGGGGCCCCGACGCCGAGGGAACGGCCACCGGGATGGGGTGGGCACTGGGCCACACCCGCCTCTCGATAGTTGACCTCAGCGCAGCCGGGAACCAGCCGATCAGCAACGAAGACGGCTCCCTGATCATGGTGTTCAACGGCGAGATCTACAACTCACCCGAGCTTCGCCGCTTGTGCGAGGCCAAAGGTCATCGCTTTCGATCGGACATGGACGGCGAGGTAATCCTGCATCTGTGGGAGATGGAGGGGACCGCTGCGCTGTCGCTTCTGAACGGCATTTTCGCCGTTGCCGTCGTCAGCACGACGACCGGGCAAATCACGCTCGCCCGCGATCCGCTGGGCGTGAAGCCACTTTTCTATTCCAGTCGTGAGGGCGACAGGCTCTGGTTCGCCTCCGAGCTGTCAGCCCTCGCCGCCATCGGCGTCCCACTTGGGGCCCATGACCAGGTAGCGCTGGCACAGTTCCTGAGCTTTCTTTGGGTGCCCGACCCGAGGACCCCGTTCCAGGGGGCGAAAGCGGTCGAACCGGGGCACGCGCTGACCTTTGTCGACGGCCGAACTTCGCAGCATCCCTACGGCGAGCCTCTCGTCCCGGCATCCGGCCAACAGTTCGACTACGCGCGCCCCCAGGCCGTCGTGGAGTTGCGCGAACGATTCGCCGCCGCGGCCCGCCGCCAGTTGCTCTCCGACGTCCCCGTCGGCCTCATGGCTTCGGGAGGCATCGACAGCAGTCTGATCTGGTGGGCGACCAGGGACCACCTGACCCGGGCGTACACGATCCGATGGTCTGCGGACGAGGGAGGGGGAGGGGAGCGCCTCAGCGAGGACGCGGCCGCGGTCGTCGGCCTTGAAGCCAGTTTCGGCACGCCCGTCGAGTTCCTCGAAGGCGAGGCCGCCGAAGACCAGCCGCTTCCCCCAAGCGGCGATCTCTTCGCCGACCCCGCCTACGAGCTGACGCGCCAAATCGCTCGAGCGGCGCGAGATGAAGGCCACAAGGTCTTGTTTTCCGGCCAGGGGGGCGATGAGCTGTTCGCAGGCTACCGCCGCCATTCCGTGGCCCTATGGGTGAACCGAATCCGACTCGGACGCGGCGGAACCGCGGCCGAACGGGCCGTGCTCGAGGCCGGCCGCCGGACGGGGAAGGGCGGGACCTCGGTTGAGTACTCCGCCCGCTTGGCTCGGGCCATGGCCGAGCGCGACCCCTTTCGCGCTTACATGCAGCTCTGCACCTACAGCACGGCGCGTGACCGCGCCGAGGCCCTCGGGTGCGAGGAGGCAGAGGTGGCCGACGACGTGGTGTGGCAGCGCCACCAGGAGGTCTACGACAACCTTCCGGCGGGACTCTCGTTCCTGCGCAAGGCCATGATGTTGGATCTCCGGGTCTACCTCCCCGGCCTCGGACTGGCCTATGTCGATCGCGCCGGGATGGAGTTCGGTGTAGAGGTGCGCGTGCCCTGGCTCGACCTCGAGCTGACGCGCTGGTCGCTGCGCCTGCCCGATTCGCTCCTCGTCCACCATGGTCGCCGCAAGTGGCTCCCGAAGGCGCTGGCAACCGAGGTTCTCGGCCGTTCGATGGCGCGCCGCCCGAAGCGGGGCTTTGCCGCGCCGGCCCGACGACTCGCCGGCCACCCGTCCCCACAGGGGGAGCGGGGCTTCCGTCAAGGCCTCTACTTCGCCCGCGCCCGCGGCATCCTCGACTCGTTCCTTCGCAGCTGAACCGGCGCGTGCCGCGTTGCGCCGACGGCGGGCGGGTAGCCTGCGAGCCTTGCCGCAGGAGGTCATCTTGGCTCCATCCATCGCTTGACCGCCGCCGTATCGGGCGTCGCAGTGGAGATCAGGTGGGCAGCTGCCTTCGCGGTTGCCGTAACTGTGGGCCTACTCGCAGCGCGCGCTGTCCGCCAAGCGAAGCCAGTCAACCGGCTGACAGGCGAACCGCGTCCGCGGCCCTCCTACCTCGGCGCCTTACCGGTCGTGGCCGGCACGGTCGCGGGCACCGTGCTTGCGCCCGGACTCCTTTCCCGAACCGTAATCGTGCTTGTCGCGGCCATGGCCGTGGCCTTCGTCACTGCGGCGTACGGGTCGAACCTTTCAAGTGGCGCGGGTCTCGTCGCCACTTGCGTCGCCGCCGCCTTCGCCTGCTCGGCGGCCGGTGTTCGCCTCGAAGCCACAGGTTCGGCTGTCTTCGATGGCGCGCTCACTGTGCTGTGGCTCCCGGTCGCCATGTGGGCTGTGGCGGGAGTAGCCAGGTTCGACGACGACCGGTTGGTGGCGATTGTCGCCGCGGTTTCCGCGGTGGCGGTCTTTGGCCTTGCGGCGTTCGGGGGCAGCGACGCGACTGCAACCCTGGCCGCGGCGACCGTGGGCGCGACACTGGCGTTCCTCGTCCACTACCTCGACCCAGACTCCTTGCCTGTCGGCGACGCCGGTCGCCTGTTCCTCGGCTTCGTCCTCGCCGCCAGTGCGGTCGAGGCCCCCACGGCGACGGGCGTGCCTGCCACCATCCTCGTACCGTTCCTCATTCTCGCGGTCCCACTCATCGACCTGGCCGCCTTGACTGTGGCTCGGGCCAGGCGGGGGCGTTCTCTGCGAACCGGCCGCGGAGGTCATTTGGCCCGGTGCCTTGGCGCGAGCGGCCTGTCATCCGGACCCGTGATCGCCGTGCTCGTCGGGGTACAGATGCTCCTCGTGGGCGTGGCGGTCCTGCTCGGACGCAACGTCGTACCCGCTGCGTACGGAGCCGGGGCTGCCCTTGTCGCCGTCGTCGCCCTGACCGCCACGGCGGCAAAAGCCCGCCTTTACCCCGAGAAGCCAACCGGAATCCCGAAATGGGCGTGGCGCGCCGCCCTGATCCTCGTCGCTGTTCCTCTCGCGTTGGCAGTGCCTGCGGGTGCGGCAATCCTGATGAGTCGCTCGCAAGTGGAGTCGGCTTCCGCTGCCGTCCAGAAAGGTCTCGATGCCCAACGGAAGGGGGACTCGAGAGCAGCGGCCGAGTTGTTCGCTTCCGCGAGAACGGGTTTCGAGGCCGCGAACCGCCGTCTGAGCGGCCCGCTGCCCTCACTTGGCTTGGCAGTGCCCCTCGTGGCACCGAACCTGAGGGCGCTCCGCACTCTTGTCGACTCGGCCGAGAAGGTGGCGCGAGCAGGGCAGCGAGTCAGTGCCAGCGCCACATCAGGGCGCCTTCGGATCGTCGGCGGGAAGATCGCGTTCGACGAGGTTCGAGCGGTCGCGGTCGAGCTCCAGGAAGCGAACCAGACGCTCCGCGTCGTCAGTCACCGGATGGAGCGCATCCGCCGGGACTTCTTGCTCGGAGGGCTGCGACGGACGATCGATCGCAACCAGGTTCGTCTCTCCGCTGCGGTCAAGGACAGTCAGGCAGTTGTGGACGCGGCTCGCTTGGCGCCTGCGATCCTCGGCAGCGACGGGGCCCGCCATTACCTGTTGGCGGTTCAGAACAATGCCGAGCTGCGGGCGACCGGCGGCCTGATCGGCGACTACGGGGAACTCACTTTCGAAGGCGGTGCCGGGCATCTCGATCGGTTCGGGCGAATCGCCGAGCTCATCGACGGGGGGGCGAAGAGCGAGAGAGTGTTACATGCGCCGCCGGAGTACGTGGCCCGGTACGGCCAGTTCGGACCCGCCCGAGCCCTTCAAAATGTCAACATGACACCCGACTTCCCGACCGCCGGTGCCATCCTCGCTGATCTCTATTCGCAGTCGGGCGGCCGAGCCGTTGATGGCGTGCTTGCCATCGACCCCTTCGGGCTTGCCGCCCTGCTCCAGCTGACCGGTCCGGTGGAGGTGGCGCCGTGGCCCGAGCCGATTTCGGCTGAGAACGTCGTCGACATCACGCTTCGGGCGGCCTACGCGACGTTCGACAACACCGGCCGCATCGACTTTCTCGGAAACGTGGCCAAGGCGGTCGTCGAGCGCGTGACCACGGCCGACCTCGGGGAGCCGGCCCGCATGGCGTTCGTCCTCGGGTCGGCCGTGCGGGATCGCCACCTGATGCTCTACCTGACGCGGCCCGAGGAGCAGTCGCTCGTGCAGCGGATCGGACTTGGGGGCGACCTGCCGCAACTTCAAGGCGACTCGATGCTGGTTGTCAACCAGAACGCAGTGGCAAGCAAGGTCGATTTCTACCTGCACCGGCGCGTGAAGTACTCGGCACACCTCCAGCCGAGCGGGGGGACGGCTCGACTGTCGGCGCGCCTCGAGGTGACCCTGGACAACACCGCCCCCGCTGAGGGCTTGCCCCGATATGTGATCGGACCCAACGCCCCGAACTTCGAGCCGGGCGAGAACTACACGTTCTTCTCGGCGTATGTCCCCACCAACCTCGTGAGCGCCGACCTCGATGGCGCGCCCACCACGTTTGAATCTGCCAGCGAACTGGGACGCAACGCCTATTCCTCGTTCATAAGCATTCCGGCGCGCAGCACCCGCAAGGTCGGATTGGACCTCGAAGGCACGGTTGGCCTGTCGCCCGGGGGCTGGTACGACTTCCGCTTGTACCGCCAGCCCCTCGTCATGGCGGACGATGTCGACATCGAGATCGACGTGCCGGCGGGGTGGCGGATCGCTGAGACCAAGGGTATCGACTTGGTCGAGGCCGGCCGGGCGCGCGGAAGCTTCCAACTCGAAGGCGGTCGCACCGTGGCAGTCAGGCTCGAGCGGCTGCCGTGAGCCCCCTCAGCGTGATGTCGTCGATGTTCGACCCGTCGTGAGCGTCGATGGCGGCGCTTCGCTTGTCGGCGCGACGACAACGGTCGTCGACGTGGTCGTCGGGGTGGGGACACTCACCAGGCCAGGAGGCTTCGTGCCGCCGTATGCCGATACGGCGATCAGCGCACCGAGCGCGACGGCGCACACGACCACGACGACGTAATACGGCCAGCGCTGGTGCCTCACCTACAGCTCGATGGGGGACGCGGCGGGTTAGGAGTTGCCCACGATGCGGCGTCGCCGCGCGACTGCGAGCAGCTCGGCCCCGAGCAGCACAAGACCCAAGCCGACGACCACGAGCGGGAGGATTAGGCCCGTGCCGGTGAGCGAAAGGACCCCGCCTCGGCCTTTGGCAGCCGGAGGTGCCGCCTGACCGGTCGCACCTGGCGTACGGGTCGTGGTGGTCGCGGACGCCGCAGTCGTGGTCACACCCGGCGGCAGGGTCGTGGTGGTGACACCGGGCCGCGCCGTCGTTGTGGTGACACCGGCGACCGTGGTTGTAACCCTGGGCGCCGTGGTGGTGGCACCACCGCCGCCACCGCCACCGCCACCGCCGCCGCCGCCGCCGGGCAGCGTGCTCGAGGTCGGCGGATAATCGGGTTGCGCGTGCGCGACGCCACTCCAAGCCGCCAGGAGAATCACCACCGCCAAAACTCTTCGCATCACGCCCTGCTCCTATTGGGCCCAGCCACGCCCTGTCCACGAAATAGCCGCTCCGGAGACTCTACCGTAGTCATGGGCACCAATCATCGATCCAGCCGTAATCCGCTATTCGTCTCCCCCGAACAGTGCCCGCGCCGGCTCGGCCGCCGTTTTCGGAGTACGACCGCCACCGCCACCACCCCCGCCGTTGCGGCCACCGCCGCCGCCACCGCCCTCGCGCCCGTAATAGGCATATCCGTACTCGTAACCCGCGCCTCCGGACGTGACCCGGTTGAAGACCGTCCCCGCAAGAGGCGCCCCGACCTGGCGGAGCAGCTCTACCGCCCGCTTGAGCTGCTTGCGTGAAGTGACACCTGCCGACACGACGAGCAGGGTCGCGTCGGCCCTTGATGCCATGATGCTCGCGTCGGTGACAGGTAGGAGCGGTGGGCAGTCGATCATGACCGTCGCCCCTTCGGCTCGTAGAGAGGCCAGCACCTCACCGACCCGGCGAGAAGAGACGAAGTCCGCAGGATTGTGGGGGAGCGGTCCCGACGTGAGGACGCTCAGGTTGGGGACCCCGGGAACCGGCTGCAGAGCGGCCGACAAAGTCGCCCGGCCGACGACGACGGATGTCAGCCCTACCTCCGAAGAGAGACCGAAGAAGCGATGGATCGACGGCCGGCGCAAGTCGCAGTCGACGACAACCATGCGAAGGCCCGACTGAGCGAGTACAACCGCGAGGTTGACGGCCGTTGTTGTCTTGCCGTCGCTCGCCGCCGGGCTCGTGACCTGTAGGCAACCGATCGAGTGGTCGACCCCGTGGTACTGCACGGAGGTGCGCAGACTTCGGTAGGCCTCCGCGTCGGGAGAATTCGACCTCGTCAGGGCCACGATCTCGCCCGGGCGGGTTGAGCGTGACAGCGGAATCATCGCCAGCAGAGGAACAGTGGAACCGGCAGCATGCTCGACGTCGTGCCGGGTCTTGACAGTGTCGTCGAGCTGATCGGCGACGAGGGCCATGGCGATACCGAGAAACAATCCAACGAAGGTGGCGACTAGAGCCGTGCGGTTGAGTCGGGGCTTGACCGGTCCGGTCGGGACCGTCGCCGCGCGAAGGACAGTCGCACTTCCCGTGTTGACACCAGCTTGGAGCGTCACCGTGTCAAGGGTGCGCTTCAACTCCGACTGCTGGTTGACGAGGGCATCAAGGCGGGGTCCCAACGTCGCCTTGATGGTCTCCGCCTGCAAACTGGGGGCCCGACCGATCTGGGCATTCAGCGCGTCGATGTCGGCCTGTAAGGCCGCGATCCTCGGCTGAAGCTGCGCTTTGGCGGCGTTCAGATCGTCGCCCTGCTGCTGGCGACGGAACTCGATGTCCTTGTCGATGTAGGCGTTCACCGTGCTGGCTGCGAGCACGGGGTCGGTGCTTTCCGCGCTCACCCGGATCGCTCGACTGTCACCGATAGCGCTGGCGGAAACAGGTGGGAGGGTGTCGCGCTTGAGTTGACTGGCGACTGCCTCGCGAACTGGCTGGCTCTCGAGCACCTGGATCTCGGTCTCGATGAAGGTCTGGGTACTGCTCGCGCCGGGAGTTGCGTCGTTGCTCACGCCAAAAATGGAGTCAGTGATTCGGGGCTGGAGCAGGAAGTCGGCGCTTGCCGAGTAGACGGCGACCTGCCGAGATGACACCACGAGAGCCGACGCGACGGTGAGGACGACGGCAACGAAGACGATCCATCGCCGTCGCCACACAACAAGGACGTAGTCCCGAACCTGAAATTCGGCTTCGTCATTGACGCCGTCGGGCATTGCCGCATGGTACTTCGCCCGTCCTCGGGCATTAAGAATGGCGAGGAAGCTGCACGTGATGGGCGTAGAATCAGCGGTCGTGGGGTGGTGCTACGAGTTCGGCTCTGAGATCTGCAAAGGGTGCAACGCGCCCATGGTCGCCGGTTCGAAATCATGCGCGTGTGAGAAGTGTGGGGCGGTTTGCGAGGGCCGGTTCACCGATTGCCCGAAGGTCTGGCAGCGTGGCGCGCGGAAGGTGAATCCGGTTGCGGTGCCCCTGGTGCGACTTCCGCCCGGAGGGTCCCGGCCTGCCATGCGCCCGGCCCAGCCCACCAATGGCGCCGCGGCCGCCCCTCTGAAAACCTCTACGGTCGCTCCAGCCGCGGCCCCTCCCAACACCCCTACGGCCGCTCCAGCCCCGGCCCCTCCGATGGCTTCTCCGGCGCCCCCTCTCGAGGCTCCGGCGGTAGCCCGCACGCCGCCTGTATCGCCTTCGCCCCAGCCGGTTGCGGCCCCGACGACTCCACCATCGGCGGCGCCGCAGGTCGCTGAGCCACAGCCGGGCGCCGAATCGGTGGCTCCCGCGCCAGCCCTACTCGCCCCGTACGCGCCGCCCCAGTCTCGTCCGCAGGCCGCCCCGCCAGGGCGACCGCCTGCGACGCCGGGTCAGGTGGCCGAGACGCGCGCGCCGTCCCCAAGTGTCCTTCCCGCCCTTCAGGATCTGCGCTCGGAGCTCGACTGGGTCGTGAATACGGTCGCCGCAGCCAACGAGGGTGTTCAGGCAGCCGTGACGCGGCAGCTCAACGGGCTGGAGGGGTCTATTGGTGATCTTCGTTACCGCCTCGACGGCGTCTCCGACGACCTGCTCGCCAGCCGCCAGGGGATGTCGGGCCAGATCGCCGTACTCGGCGCCCAGGTTCGTTCCCTTGAAGGGCTCGTGTCCGATGTGCAAGCGCTGCGGGCCAGCCTCGACCAGGCTGGCACCGAATATCAGCGTCACGACGACCTCATCGCCGGCGCCGTCGATCAGCTGGCGATGTTCAAGTCACAGCTCGCGTCCTACGAGTACCTGGCGAACGAGTCGCAGCGCCACGACGAGCTGATCACCGGCACGGCCGATCAACTCCGTATGGTTCACTCCCGCCTGAGCGCGTACGAGGGCTTGGCCGGTGAGACGCAGCGTCATGCGGAACTCATTGCCGACACGATCGACCACGTCCGCGCCGTCCAGTCGCGACTGAGCGCCTATGAGTCCTTGGCGGGCGACTCGCAACGGCATGAGAGCTCAATCGCGGCCAACGCCGAGCAGATCGGTGGGTTCGAGTCTCGTCTGAAGTCCCTCGAGGCCCTTGTCGCCGACGCCCAGTCCATCCGTCAGGAGGTGCGACAGCAGACCGAGCGCGCCGCCGCGGAAACCGAGCGCCACGACCAGACTCTGGCGGGCGTCGCCGAGGCCATGGTCGTTCTGGAAGGCCGGTTGGCCCCCCTTGAGGCTCTTCCTGCAAATGTCGACTTGATCAGGCAGGAGCTAGTCGAGCGACTGAAGCAGGCGGCGGCCGAGTCGAAAGCCCAAGGGCGGAGCGTTGCGGGGGTGTCGGAGCGTGCCGGGGTCCTCGAACAGCGCCTGCGTTCGCTCGAGACGCTGCCGGCCGAGGCCCAGGCATTGCGGCGCTCCGTGCAAGAGCAACTCGACAAGGCCGGGGCCCGCGCTCAGGCCCGCGACAAGGCAGTGTCGCAACTGTCCGAGAAGCTCGGCAGTGTCGAAGCCCGGCTCGGACCGCTCGAGTCACTCCCAGATGAGACCCAGGCCATCAAGCGAAACGTCCGCAACCAGCTTGAGCGCGCCGCCAATGACGCTCGGGCCCGCGAGCAGGTGACGGAGCACATGGGCACCGTCGAAGCACGGCTCGGGGCTCTGGAGTCCAAGCTCAGCTCACTCGACAGCGTCTCCCACGACATCGAGGCAGTACGCCGAAGCGTGCGGCAGGATGCCGAGCGCTTGGCCGGCGATTCAGAGGCGCGCGACGGGGCCATACGGCGGATCCTGCGCAAGGAACTCGAACGAGTGAATGTTGAAACGCGAGACCAAATCCAGGCGGTAGCCACCCTTGGCGAACAGATCTCGGCTCTCGACGCTCGGTTGGGCCCCATCGAGTCCCTCAATGCCGATATCCAGTCGTTGCGACGGACCGTCCGGCGGGAGATGGAGCAAGCCGGGCAAGTACTGGCCAACCAAGTCGCGCCGGTTGAGGCGAAGCTGGCTTCCCTCGACGCTCTGCCTGGTCAGCTCGACCGACTTCAGGACAACCTCGAGCGCGTCGTGGGGCGAAGCGGGGCCCATGACACTGGCTTACGGGAGGTGGCTGAGGAGGTGAGCAAGCTGGCTCAACGGGTGGATCCGCTCGAATCCATTCCTGACCAACTCGGCGAGGTGGCTTCTGCCAACGCCAACTCGGTGAACGCGGTCGAGAAACGCGCCGTACAGGCGGCCCAGTCCGTACTCGACAGGATGGTGTCGTTGGAGGAGGCGCTGAGTCGCAGCGAGAGCCGATTGAGCCAGTTGGCATGGTTGCCGAAGGAGGTCCAAGAAGCCCAGCAACAGCTCGAGGGGCTCAAGTCCAAGGTGACGCTGAGTCAGCAGGCAATGGGCGAGGCGCGCAATATCCAGCAGCGCACGGTGCAAATGGCCGAGAACGTCCTACGCCGGGTGCAGGCGCTCGAAACGACATTGGCCACCAGAGGCGCCGACCCACGTTCGGAGTCTCGTTAAAGTTTCCGGCGCCCGCTTGCCCACGCCGGTGCCTCGTGTCACACTTGGTTGATGTCCCGCACGCGCGTCCTCGTACTCGTTACCTAGCGCACGCCGACATCACGCGTGCGCCCACGACCTCCCAGCCGGGAGGTCGTTCTCTTTTCTGAACACGGTTGACGCCCCAGCAAAGCGAAGGAGCATGAGCTAGATGGAACTGAACGGAGGCCAAGCCCTCATCAAGAGCTTGGAGATGGAAGGGGTGGAGGTCATCTTTGGCCTTCCTGGCGGCGCCATCCTGCCGGTGTACGACCCGATCATCGATTCTCCGATCCGTCACATTCTCGTGCGCCACGAGCAGGGCGCCGGTCACATGGCCGAGGGCTACGCCCACGCAACCGGTCGCCCTGGGGTGGCGATGGTGACGAGCGGGCCCGGCGCGACCAACATCGTCACACCCCTTGCGGACGCAATGATGGACTCGATCCCGATCGTCGTCATCACTGGCCAGGTGCCCACACCGGCGATCGGAACCGACGCGTTCCAGGAATGCGACACCATCGGGATCACCCGGTCGGTGACCAAGCACAACGAGTTGGTGACATCGGCTCAAGACATCCCTCGCGTCATCCACGAGGCCTTTCACATTGCGACGACAGGCCGTCCGGGACCTGTCCTCGTCGACATCCCACAGGACATCGTCGACCCCAACAACCCCCGATCGAAGATGGAGTGGTACTGGCCGGAATCAGTCGATCTTCCCGGCTACAAGCCGGTTACCCGCGAGAACCCCCACGTGGTGCGCGAAGCGGCTCGGTTGATCGCGATGTCGCGCCGGCCGGTGATCTATGCCGGGGGAGGCATCCTCAAAGCGCGCGCCGCCGAGGCGCTGCGCCAGCTCGCCGAGCTCACCGGCATTCACGTGGTCACCACGCTGATGGCGCGCGGGGCGTTCCCAGACTCGCATCCACTGTGCCTGGGCATGCCGGGCATGCACGGCAACTACACGGCTGTGACGTCGATGCAGCGTTCCGACCTGCTCATCGCCCTGGGCTCCCGGTTCGACGACCGGGTGACCGGCAAGGTTCCGGCCTTCGCACCCAAAGCGAAGATCATTCACGTCGACATCGACCCCGCCGAGCTCGGCAAGGTGCGGCGCGCCGACGTCGCCATCGTCGGCGACTGCCGGCTAGTGATCGAAGACCTCATCTGGGCCCTCAACGATCTCGCCGAGGCCGGCTCTTCACAGCCCGATCGAAGCAAATGGAACGCGGAGATCGATGGCTGGCGGCGCGACTTCCCGTTGCACTACGACCAGGAATGGTCGGAGGGCGCGGCCCTCAAACCACAGTTCTGCATCGAGAAGCTGCGCGACGGCGCCCCAGAGGGGACGATCGTCGTGTCTGGAGTGGGCCAGCACCAGATGTGGGCCAGCCAGTTCTGGCACTTCGAGCAGCCCTACACCTGGGTGAACTCCGGGGGACTGGGCACCATGGGCTTTGCCGTGCCCGCAGCCATCGGGGCCAAGGTCGGCATGCCCGAGCGGACGGTATGGGCCATCGATGGTGATGGTTGCTTCCAGATGACCGCACAGGAGCTGGTCACCGCAGCGTCCGAACGGATCCCGGTGAAGATTGCCATCCTCAACAACGCGTACCTGGGAATGGTGCGTCAGTGGCAGGAACTGTTCTATGAAGAGCGCTACAGCGAGGTCTATCTGTCACCGGATCTGCCTGACTACAAGATGTGGGCTGAGGCGATGGGTTGTGTCGGTTTGCGGGTGGAGTCACCCGAGGAGGTGGAGGCCGCCATCGAGAAGGCGAACTCCATCGACGACCGCCCCGTCGTCATCGACTTCCGGGTCGACTATCGGGAGAAGGTCTACCCCATGGTCGCGGCGGGCACGTCGAACGACGACATCATCCTCGGACCAGAGCAAGGCGAGGGAGGGCACTGATGGTGCAACCCCAGTTGCGCCATCACATCCTCTCCGTTCTCGTCGAGAACAAGGCTGGCGTGCTTGCCCGCGTGTCGAGTCTCTTTGCGCGCCGGGGTTACAACATCTACTCATTGGCGGTGGCTCCCACCGACGAGGAGCGCTTCAGCCGCATCACGATCGTCGTTGACGTCGAATCGTCACCGCTCGAACAGGTGATGAAGCAGCTCGACAAGCTCGTAAACGTGGTGAGGATCGACGAGCTCCACCCCTCGAACTCGGTCGAGCGCGAGCTGATGATCGTCACCCTCCGCGCCGACAGCGAGACGCGTGGCCAGGTGATCGAGCTCATGCAGGTTTTCAACGGGCGCATTCTCGACGTGGGTCAGGAGCAGCTCACCGTGGAGCTCGCAGGCCCGCCGTCGAAGCTCGACGACTTCGAAGACCTCATGCGCGGTTTTGGGATAGAAGAGCTGCAGCGCACGGGCCGGGTGGCGCTTCCAAAGCTGGCGCGTCAGGCCCGATTGCGTGATGTGTCCGCCGTCTGAGAACCAATGGTCGTGTGAGAGGAGCAGCTATGGCGAACGTGTATTAC
The DNA here is from genome assembly GCA_035525375.1 of Acidimicrobiales bacterium. Taxonomy (GTDB): domain Bacteria; phylum Actinomycetota; class Acidimicrobiia; order Acidimicrobiales; family AC-14; genus JALZBN01. Next base: position 2,228 of record DATLEI010000033.1, on the reverse strand, counting down.
GAGAAGGACGCTGACGCGAACCTGGTGGGGAACCGCAAGGTCGCGGTCATCGGATACGGCTCCCAAGGGCACGCCCACGCCCTCAACTTGAAGGACTCCGGTGTCGACGTCCGGGTCGGCTTGCGGGAAGGTTCCGGCTCTGTCGCCAAGGCGGAAGCCGCAGGGCTGCCGGTCATGTCGGTCGCCCAGGCGACGTCGGAAGCGGATCTGATCATGATCCTGCTTCCCGATACGGAGCAGAAAACCGTCTATGAAGCTGAGATCGAGCCCAACCTGTCCGATGGCGACGCCTTGTTCTTCGCGCACGGGTTCAACATTCGTTTCGGGTTGATTCGGCCCCCCTCTGGCGTTGACGTCGGGATGGTCGCGCCGAAGGGCCCTGGGCACCTCGTCCGCCGCACGTTCGAGGCGGGCGGCGGTGTGCCCTCGCTCATCGCGGTGTCCCAGGACGCGTCGGGCAAAGGCAGGGCGCTCGCGCTGTCGTACGCCCACGCGATCGGCGCGACGCGCGCCGGGGTCCTCGAGACCACGTTCGAGGAGGAAACGGAAACGGATCTCTTCGGCGAGCAGGTCGTGTTGTGCGGTGGGATCACCGAGTTGGTCATGGCCGGCTACGAGACCCTCGTCGACGCCGGTTACCAGCCGGAGTCGGCCTACTTCGAGTGCCTTCACGAGTTGAAGCTCATTGTCGACCTCATGTATGAGAACGGCATCTCGGGCATGCGCTTCTCCATCTCCGACACCGCCGAGTACGGCGACCTGACCCGTGGGCCGCGCATCATCAACGACGAAACGCGCGCCGAGATGCGTCGCATCCTCGACGAGATCCAAGACGGCCGTTTTGCCGAGGAGTGGATCGCCGAGAACAAGGCCGGCCGCCCCCGCTTCAACGAACTCCGTCGGAAGGGCCAGGAGCACCCGATCGAGAAGGTCGGCGCCGAGTTGCGTTCGTTGATGCCGTGGATCTCGGCCGGTAAGGCGAAGCCCCAAGACGTCAGCGGCGGCTAGTAGATGGCGGCGACGATGTGGTCGATCGCCATCGTCAAGGTGACGGCGTCGTCAGGCTCGACATTGGGGTAGACGGCGACCCGTAGCTGGTTCCCGCCGAGGCCTCGGTAGGGCTCGGTGTCGACGATGCCGTTATTGCGCAGGATCTTCGTAACCCGCGAGGCATCGACGGTCTGATCGAACTCCACGGTGCACACCACGGGGCTGCGTTCGGCAGGATCCTGCACAAACGGCATGGCGTATGGCGAGGCCTCCGCCCAGCGGTAGATGGCGTCGGACGACCTCTCACTGCGAGCCGCCGCCCACTCCAGCCCACCACCGCTGAGCATCCACTCGATCTGGTCAGCCATGAGGAAGAGTGTCGCCAGCGCGGGGGTGTTGTAGGTCTGGTCCTTCCTCGACTGATCGGCGGCGACCGACAGGCTCAGCGATCTGGGTGCCCAGCGCTCAGACGCCAATTCCTCGGCGCGCTGCAGCGCGGTAGGGGAGCAAAGCGCCAGCCAGAGTCCGCCCTCGGATCCGAAGCACTTCTGGGGAGAGAAGTAGTAGGCGTCGAAATCGCCGGGATTCACTCGCATGCCACCGGCTGCGGAGGTGGCATCGACGAGCACGAGCGCGCCGTCGGCTGCGCCTTGCGGCCGAACGACGTCGACGGCCACGCCGGTTGACGTCTCGTTGTGGATGAGGGCGTACGCGTCGATGCCCGGCGCGGGCTGAGGCTCGGCGTGCTTCCCCGGCTCCGCCTCGATCACATCGGGGTCTTCCAAGTGGGGCACCGATTTCACCCCCGCTGCGAACGACTTCGAGAACGCGCCGTACACCGCGTGCTGGCTGCGGTTGCGGATGAGGCTGAACGTGGCGACATCCCAGAACGACGCTGCCCCGCCGTTGCCCAGCACGACCTCGTAGCCGTCGGGAAGGGAAAAGAGCTCGGTGAGCCCGGCGCGTACTCGGCCGACCACGGCCTTCACGGCTGCGTTCCGGTGGCTCGTACCGAGGTAGCCCGGAGCGGCCGCGACGAGGGCCTCGAGCGCATCCTGGCGCACCTTGGAGGGTCCGGAACCGAACCGCCCGTCGGCGGGCAAAAGGTCGGCCGGCAGACGAATGTCAGGGATTTCTTGGGAACTAGAAGTCATCGCGTGTCACTATCGCACCCATGACCGACACTGCGAACCGAGTATCAGCCCGCATCGGCGCCATCGAGGAGTCCGCGACCCTCG
>DATLEI010000051.1:0-5096 GCA_035525375.1 Acidimicrobiales bacterium | reverse complement strand
CTTGGCGTGAATAATCCGCGGGTGATTGAAGAGCACTCGGCTCGCGAGGTCGGCCTTCGCTTCCCGCGCGCTTTCGTGTGGGGCTACGCGGCTTCGGCCTATCAGATCGAGGGCGCAGCGGCCCAGAATGGCCGCGGCCGTTCGATATGGGACACGTTCGCCCGCCAGCCCGGCGCGGTCGTCAACGCCGAGACCGGCGAGGTCGCGTGCGACCACTATCACCGCTACCGCGAGGACGTGGCGCTGATGGCGGAGCACGGCGCCCGCGCCTACCGCTTCAGCATCAGCTGGCCGCGCGTGCTGCCCACCGGCGTCGGGCAGGTCAACCGCAAGGGCATCGATTTCTATCAGCGCCTGGTCGACTCGCTTCTGGAGGCCGGCATCGCCCCGACCGTCAATCTCTTCCACTGGGACCTGCCCCAGGCGCTCCAGGATCGTGGCGGGTTCGCCAATCCCGAAGTGATCGGCTGGTTCGCGGACTACACGGCGCTCATGGCCAACGAGCTGGGCGATCGCGTAAGCGATTGGATGACCTTCAATGAGCCTGCCGTCTATGCCTTCCTGGGCCACGCCGATGGCATCCACGCCCCGGGGATTCGCCACTGGCCGACGGCTATCCGCGTGGCCGACAACCAGCTTCGTGCCCACGCCGCTGCCGGAGACGTGATCCGCTCCGCCGTTGACTCGGCACGCGTCGGCGTGGCCTTCGATGTGAACCGGATCGCGCCGGCGACCGATTCCGATCTCGACGTCCGAGCCGCGGCCGAGGCCAGCGTCACACGCGATGCGTGGTTCCTTGACCCGCTCTTTGGGCGGGGCTATCCGACGGCTGGCAAAGAGGCGCACGCCGCAGCCGGGCACCTCGAGGGGGTTGAGCTCGACACGCCGCCCGACGGCAAGCTCGACTTTCTCGGCCTCAACTACTACCGCCAGGACAACGTTCGGGCGCGCTCCGAGGAGCCGTTCGACTGGGAGGTCTACACGCCTGTGGGGGTCGAGACGACAGGAATGGGCTGGCACGTTCAGCCCCGCGGGCTCACTGACACGCTGCTCGACCTGACGCGCGAGTATGCGCCGCGCGAAATCGTGATCACCGAAAACGGGGCCGCTTACGACGACAAGGTTGATCCCGATGGCCAGGTGCGCGACGTCAATCGAATCAGCTACCTCGCGCGCCACCTGGGTGCGGTAGCCGATGCGCGTGACGGCGGTGCGCCGGTCACGGGGTACTTCGTCTGGTCGATGATGGACAACTACGAGTGGACTTTCGGCTACGGCAAACGCTTCGGGGTCTTCCGCGTCGACTTCGACACTCTCGCTCGGACCCCGAAGGCGAGCGCGCGTTGGTACCGCGACGTGACCGAGGCCGGTCGGTGATCTGTTATGTCCCTGAAAGGCGTTTCTTCTTGGAGGTTGGGCGTAATATCAACGGGAAAGCAGAGGTAGCGCCCAGTGTCGAAAGACCGCCCTCGCCGCTTAGATCGGCCAGACCGGAGGCCGTTGGTAGCCGTGGCTACCAAGGGCCTGCCAGCAACCGCGGATCTGTCGCGTGGCGCAGCGAACCTCGCTTCCGTGCCCAGGTCGGGCAACATCAGCAGCGACACGCGGGCCGGCAGAACCGGGTGATCCGGGGTAGCGAGCGACTCGTGTCAGTTGCCCACCCTTAGATCGCCTTACCCTTGGCGCGACGGCCCACACTCGTTCCCGGAGTGTGGGTCTTCTGGTGTCTGGGGCCGTCCTCAGTGGGTCTCGGTCACCTTGGTGATGGTTCGCGGCGCCTCAGGATCGAGGCCGCGCGCGATCGTCAGGTAGTACGTGTAAAGCTGCGCCGGAATGATCTCCACGAGCGGTGACAGCCACGGGCTGACGCCCCGCGGGATCGGCAGGCCTTCGTCGATACGCAGAGCCTCGTCGTCGTTCGATACGACCAGCAGCCGCGCCCCGAGGTCCGCCTTCAGCCGCTCCAGCAAGTGACGCTGAGCGTCGAGCGGTGGACCAGCCGGGGCCACCACCAGCACCGGCAGGCCAGGCTCGGCCAAGGCCAACGGTCCGTGCTCGAAATCAGCCGCCGAGAACGGGAAGGCCGACACCTGCGCCAGCTCCTGCAACTTCAGCGCCCACTCGCGCGCCGTCGCGTAGGCGAAGCCTCGGGCGAGCACGATCGAGTGGTCGCGTTGGGCATGGCCCGACGCGAGCGTTTGGGCGACCGGCTCAACCGACAGCGCCTCAGCCACCCACTCGGGGACGGAGCAGATGTCGGCCGACTCCTGGGCCGTCGCCGGCTTGAGCGCCGTAGACAGCAGCGCAACCGCCAGCAGCTCGGTGGTGTAGGTCTTGGTGGCGGCGATCGCCCGCTCGGGGCCGGCCTGGAGATCGACCGTGATCGCGGCGGCCTGCGCGAGCGCCGACTCCGGCGCATTGGTCAGGGCAATGGTCAGCGCCCCTTGCCGCCGCGCCTCTTCGATGACGGCAACGATGTCTGGCGACGCGCCCGATTGCGAGATGCCGATGACCAGGGCCTCGGCCATTTGGGGCCGCGCGCCGTACAGGGTGATCGTCGACGGCGTCGCCAGAGCGGTGATGATTCCGTTTCTCACTGCGAACAGGTACTGCGCGTATAGGGCGGCGTTGTCCGAGGTACCGCGCGCGGCGATGACGACGAACTTAGGCGGCCGATCGACGACCGCTGCCCGGATCTCAGCCATGACGCCGGCCGATCCATGGAGGAGTCGAGCAAGCGCAGCGGGTTGTTCGCAGATCTCGTCGCGGAGCGTCATCCGTTCATCATCCGGCCGAGGGGAACGTTCGTCCAGCCCAGGTGCACGCCCCAGCGGATGGTTTCGGTTCGTGGGTCCACGATCCCCGGCGCACCGACGCTGACGCGGAGCACCGGGCTCGTGCCGTTGCTGGCGACGAGGTCGTCGATGAGGGCGAAAACGAGTGCCAGTCCCTCATCGCCACTGGTCGCCATCGCCGTCACAGCGCGCCTTCTGCGTCCACTTGGGTGCCCGGCCCGCAACCCGCCGATTTGGCGTATCTCGTGCGACTATCCGCACATGACTGAGATCACGAATCCTGTTATCCAGGAGTACGCCGAAGCTCACACGACACCGGAGCCGCAGCTCCTCCTGGACGTTGCGGCAGCGACCCGCGACTTCTCGCCGATGGCGATGATGATGGTTGGTCGTCTGGAGGGTCGGTTCCTCAACCTGCTCGTCGGTGCCATTGCCGCGCGACGTGTTCTGGAGATCGGCACGTTCACCGGCTACTCGGCGCTGGCGATGGCAGCCGCCATGCCCGCGGACGGTCGGATCGTGTCGTGCGAGGTTGACCCCGCGCACGCCGAGTTTGCGCGGGGCAATATCGCCAGCTCGCCGTTCGCGTCGATGATCGAGGTTCGTCTTGGCCCGGCGATCGAAACCGTTCGTTCGCTCGAGGGTCCGTTTGACTTCGTCTTTATAGATGCCGACAAGCGCTCGTACCCCGATTACTACGAGGCTTCGCTGTCCGTGCTCCGGTCGAACGGCCTCATGGTTGCGGACAACGTCCTGCGTTCGGGGAGGGTGCTCGATCTGGAGGCCAACGACCCGGACATCGTCGGCATCAAGCGCTTCAACGAGATCGTGGTCGCCGACGCACGGGTCGAGTGCGCGATGCTCCCGATTCGCGACGGGGTGACCCTCATCCGCAAGCTCTGATCCTGGGCGGCCGTGAGGCCGTATTCACAGCAAACCTCCAGCGGGCCGACAGGCGGGGCCAAGCGACCCACTCGACCATTCGGTCCGGGGTTCAACAAACCTGGAGGTACACGCTCAATGAGGAGACTGATCTGGCTGCCGGTGGCAGGCTTCCTGCTGGTCGCCGGAGCCACGGTCGCCGCCGCCGCTCCGGGCGTTGTCGATCGCGCGGTCAGCGTGTTCGATGCCGACGGTTCCGACACAGGACCCGCTCCGACCACGGGCGAGGTGCGCTTCGGGCACGAGGGCGGCCTGCTGGAGGAGGTCCTGACGGAGCTTGTCGACGCGGGCACGATCACTCAGGCCCAGGCCGACTCGATCACCGAGGCCCTCACCACGAAAGCCGAGGCGAAGCACGCCGAGTTCGAAGCTCAGCGCGAGACTTGGCAGGCCACGGCCGAGCAAATCAGGGCCTTCCTCGAGGACGGCGTGATCTCTGCCGACGAGATTGCCCAGTTGCCGGCGGACAACCCGTTCTCTGAGCTCGAGTCCATCCTCGATGACGGGCAGATCACGCTCCAGGAGCTGGAGTCAGTCGGCCCCTTCGGTGGCCGGCTCCTCGACGGGCCCGACGGCGAGTTTGATGGTCGCGGCCTCGGTGGGCACGGCCACGGACGTGGCCCGGGCGGCCCCGGCGGTCCCGGCATGTGGGTCCCGGCCCCGGATGATGCCAATGCGCGGCCCGACGCCTCGCCCGAGCCAAGCGCCAGCTAGGCAAACCCCTTCGTTTACCCGCCACTGGGGAGCTTCCCTCTCGGCTACCCGGCTGGCGACCCCTGTGTGACGCCGGAGGTCCACCAGGACCTCCGGCCTCTCCACGTTCCCCACGGGATTCTTGCCCCCACCACGCTCCAAATGTTTCTGGTGGATACCACTCGACGCATTTCGGGGTCCGGCGGCAGAGACGGGGTTGAGCAACGTGACAGTCGGTGGCAAGCGGCGAGTTGGCGGCTCATCCATGCTTGGAAGGACAGCCCATGGGCGCGTTGGAACAGCATTCACGCGCACCTCGCGGTTCGTTTTCTCCCAGTGGTATCTGGTGGGAACATTCGCGGTAACTCAGGGGTGATCGGGCGATAACTACTCGCGCCTACCCTCGCAGACATATGCCAACGGTCCAACGTCTGGAACAACGCGCTGCGGCCCGCGCTCGAAAGACGCTTGCGAGCCTGGCGGATGAATTCCGGCAGAAGCGCCTCGCGATCGGTCTAAGCCAATTTCAGGTCGCCACGGCAGCGGGGATCGGGCGACCTACCTACACCCGTATCGAGGGAGCGAGGTTTGCGTCGCTCTCCATCCTGGTCGCGACCCGCATCGCCGCCGTCCTAGGGTTGGATCTGTCTGTTCGTGCTTACCCCG
>DATLEI010000050.1:0-3437 GCA_035525375.1 Acidimicrobiales bacterium | reverse complement strand
GTCTCGCCGCGCCGGAGCGTGAAGCTGACCCCGCGCAGCGCCTCCACTTCGCCGCCGAAGCACACGGCGAGGTCGATGACCTCGACCAGCGCGGTTCGGTTGTCGTCTTCCACGTTGGCACCGTCCAGCCGTCCGAAGAGGAGGGTAACCTGCGCCGTGCGACACGCGGGCCTCGGCCGCCGCACCGGTCGGGGACGCCGCAGGTAGGCGTCGCTGCTCGGGCGGAAGACCTACGGGGTGTCCATCAAACACGGGCCGCTGAAGACCAGCTACCGCAAGACACCGTCGACGTCATCATGGAGCGCACCGTGGCCGACCTGATCTACACATACAACGTGTCCCTCGACGGCTTCATCGAGGACGACCGCGGCAGGTTCGATTTCACCGCCCCCAACGACGACTTCTTCTCGTTCATCACGGGCCTCGAGCGCTCCGCCGGCACGTACCTCTACGGCCGGCGCCTGTACGAGACCATGGCCGTCTGGGAGACGGACCCTGACCTGGGTGCCCAGTCGGAGCTCAGGGCCGACTTCGCGAAGATGTGGCAGGCGGCCGACAAGGTCGTGTACTCGACAACGCTTGAGGAGGTGGTGACCGCCAAGACTCGGCTGGAACGCAGCTTCGACGCCGGGGCGATCCGAGCCATGAAGGCCTCCGCCCCCGGCCACCTGACCATCGGCGGGGCAAATCTTGCCGAGCAGGCGTTCGCCGCCGGGCTGATCGACGAGTGCCGGTTGTTCATCGGCCCCGTCCTCCTCGGTGGAGGCAAGCCCGCACTGCCGCGCAACATACGCGTCGACCTCGAGCTGATCGACGAGCAACGGTTCAGCGGCGGGGTGATCTACCTCCGGTACCGCGTCGCGGCCTGATCGCAGACCTCAGGGGAGAAGGGCGGCGACCAACGCGTCGGCAACCCAACGGCCGTAACGATCGGGGGTCCAACTGCGCCGCATCACGAGCAGCTCGTACAGCTCCGCTGCGTTGTAGGTCCAGAGGACGTCTCGAGCGTCGTCGACCGATACGTCCCCACGCAGGTGACCTTGCTCGTGGAGTTCATGGGCGAATTGGGTCATCCCCGTCAGACGTTCCGTGAGCATCTGTTCCCAGACGCCTGCCGCCCCCACATCACTTGCGGCCGCCGCCCGCACCAGGAGTTGGACGGGGACCGAACGGGGGGCGCTCTCGCTCAAGTGTGCGCCGTACATCGCCAGCTTCCGGCGTGGATCGGATTCCGCCTGAATGCGACGCACGAGGTCACGCTGCAGCATGGGCACGGGGTCGTCGTCCCCGACCACCGAGACGTCGAACACCGCCTTGACCAAGCCCGGCTTGTTCCCGAAGGCCTTGTAGACAGTTTCCACTGACACGCCGGCTTCACCGGCGATCGCCGCGACCGTGGTGGCTGCGTAGCCGCGGTCCAGGAACAAGCGCCGAGCCGCCTCCAGTACGGCCCGCCGACTGCGACTGGCCTGTTCCACGCGGCTGGTCGAGTCGTATCTGCGACGGGGCTTGACGGGACGGGTCATTCCATACATACTCCTGTATCGGTTACATAGTACTGTATCCGATCAGAGAGGAGAGCACCGTGCCTTACGCGTGCGCGTACGAGGTCCCAGCCGACGAGCAGCTCTACCAGAGGGTGAAGACCGAGATCGGCACGGACACGCCCGCAGGCCTCATCGTCCATCTGGTGGTCCACAGCGAAGCTGGGCTCCGCCACATCGGCGTGTGGGACTCCCGAGCGGACTGGGAACGCTTTCGGGACGAGCGCGTGCAGCCGGCCGTCGGCAGGGTCCTCACTGCCGCTGGGTTCAGTCAGCTCCCGCCGCGTCCGATTGAGGAAGAGATGGGTGTCGTGGATGTCCTGACCGGGCGCTGAGCGCACGGAGGCTCCCTACTCACCGAGCCGAGGTTTCGGCGCATCGCTGGGACCGCGAGGCGATGGCTGAGGGTGAGTCGGAGACGTTCACGGTCAACGTCAGTCACTAGCCTCGGCCCTGGATTTCTCTGGGCCGGCGTCGCCGATGCGCCGCTCCGACGTGCCCCGACGGATACGGTATCGCCGACACCGACCCACACGCACGGCCCTTACGATGAATCTTTCGCGGACCAGGCAAGGCTTGCACCGTTGGGTTGGGCTGCTTTTTCTGACTGCCTTCTCCCTCCTCTTTCTCGTTCGGGTCGGTGGCGGACGTCTCGCAGCGCCATTCGGGGATTCGGGCGACGGCTACAACGGCGCGACTTGGTCGAGTGGATCGAGAGCGCTGCGACACGATCCCGTCGCATCTCGACTCGGCGCCCGAAGCCCCGAGAAGCCGTACGGATTTGCAACGTACGCTCACCATCCGCCACTCATCTATCTCGTCACTGCCGGCGCCCAGGCCATCATCCCGTCACACCCTGAGCTGGCTGCTCGGCTGCTCGCTGCCTCGAGCACGCTGGTGTCCGCATTTCTGATGTACGGCCTCCTACTCCAACTTGGTTTGCGGGCGTCTATCGCCGTATGTGGCGTCCTCCTCGGCTTTTGCGTTCCGATGCTCTTTACCTTCGGCACCATGCTGGACACGACGACGCTGGCGATGGCGCCGGCCGCCGGATACCTACTTGTATGGGTGAGATCCATACGCGGCCTCGGCAGTGCACGGATGGCAGGTGTCCTGGCCGCAGTCTTGTGCCTGGGCAGTTGGGAAGGCGTCATCCTCGTCGTGGCGACGGGTGTGCTCACGACAGTCGGGATTCGGACCGTGGCCAGCCGAGCAACCGCGCCGGCGATCGCGTGGGGAGCTGTCGTCGGCTTGACGCTCACGTGGAGTTGGCTGCTGTGGGCCAACGGCTCGCTGGACGTGGTTTTCGAATTCGCCAAGCTGCGCGTCGCCGGTGACCAATCCGGGGTCGAAACGGCCACGCTTGGAGAGTCGATCGTCCGTCAGAGCCGTCACGTCGTCGCGTTGCTCGGGGTGACCGCCATCCTGGCGCCGCCGGCGTTCGTCGCCGCCATTCGGATGGCGCGCTACCGCCTGGTGGAAACGGCCCTCCTGGTGACCGTGGGCCTGTACTCCCTGGTCTTCTTCTCGGGGGCGGCGTACCACGCCCATTGGAACTATTGGCTGATGCTGCCTCTGACCGTCGGATTTGCCGCTCTTGGAGAAGCGATTGCGTCTCGGCCGGGAGGCCTGGTCATTTCGGGTGCCGTCGTCGGAACGATATCGATCGTATTCTCGCTGGTCTACCACTCCAATGAAGAGGTCGCGTTGCGCCGCGGAATCAGCGTGGGGCGCCAGCTCGCTTCGGCGGCCTGGCCGATCGACCAGCCGCTGGCCTATGCATCGGAGAGATACTCCTCGTTCCCACCGCTGACCTATTACTCCGGTCGTCCTGGGGCTCTTGTAGCGGAGACGTCGGCTGATCCCCGGCACCTTGTCCTGTTCGACAGCCGC
>DATLEI010000043.1:0-15992 GCA_035525375.1 Acidimicrobiales bacterium | reverse complement strand
GCAGCAGAGCCAGACGTTCACCCACAAGCTGACGCTCGCTCGCTTGTGGGCGGTGTCGCGCCATCCGTACCTGGCGGCCGCCATCTTCGCCTCCCCTGACGTGTCCTCTCCTGGGCTGGGCAAGGTCACCGTCGACGAGTCGTGGCGGCTCTACGTCGACCCCGAGGTCGTCGACGGATGGAGCGTCGAGGTGCTCGGAAGCCTGTTGGTGCACCATGCCGGTCACCTCGTGCGCGACCACGCCGACCGGGCCCGCCACATCGGCGTCGAGCGCCAGATGTCCAAGGACTGGGCGCTTGCCGCCGATGCGGAGATCAACGACGACCTCATAGGCACTGGGCTGCGTCTGCCCGATGACCGGATCGTCCCCCAGGAGTTGGGATGGGCACCGGGACGGTTGGCCGAGGAGTACTACCACGCGCGCCATCCCGAGACCGAGAGCGAGCCCGACTGCGGGAGCGGTTCCGACGGGCTCATCCGTGACTGGGAACTGCGCGGTGACGAGGGCAGCGGCATGCCGCCCGGAGAACGTCACCTCATGCGCTGCCAGGTGGCCAACGACGTGTTGCGCTACACGCGAGAGGGCGTCGGTCGCCTCTCCGCAGGCTGGAAGCGGTGGGCCGAGGAGCAGCTCGATCCCAAGGTCGATTGGCGGCGCGTGCTGGCAGCTGAGATCCGCAAGGGCGTGAGCACGGTCACCGGTCGGGTCGACTACACCTACCGGCGGCCCTCGCGCCGGGCCCACGCCACGCCGGGTGTCATCATGCCGGCGCTCGAGCGCCCGGTTCCCGAGGTGGCGGTCATCTGTGACACGTCGGGTTCGATGTCGGAGGAGCAGCTGGCGCGGGTGCTCTCGGAAGTGGACGGACTTTTGAAGGGGATCGGACTCGCCCGCAACAGCGTGCGCGTGCTTGCCGTCGACTCGGCAGTGAAGTCGGCGCGCCGGGTCTCGAGTGTCAACGCGGTGCAGCTGATCGGTGGAGGCGGTACTGACATGGGCGCGGGCCTCGAAGCAGCGGCGCGCATGCGGCCCCGCCCGTCGGTGGTCGTCGTCCTCACTGACGGCCAGACGCCATGGCCGGCGGACGCCCCCAAGGGTATGCACGTCGTCGTGGGCCTGATCCGAGCGCTCCTGCCCGGACAGTCGGCGGATCGCGTCTGGGCCGCGCCGAGTTGGGCCCGGCTGGTCGAGATCGACGACTGATCGTGGGCTACGGACGTTGACGCTGCCGCGGGTCCCGAATTGGTACCACCACATCCCACCGGCAGTGGGTCTCGTCCCCTGTGAAGGCACGGAGCACCGTGTCTCATGGCGGAGAGGCAAGTTGGTGCTCGAGGATCACGACCTCAGCGCCGAGAACGCTCTCCTGGCTCTGGGCGGTGAACCGTGCGCGTGCCTGCAAGCGCTACGGCTGTGGCGTCACCAATTCGGCATGCCGCCGGAACTGTTCTCGTCGATGCAGAAGTACCTCGGCGCGGACGCAGCCCTGGCGCCCGAGCAGCTCGGCCTGGCACGCGAACTGGGAATGAACATGAGCTGGGACCGTTCGTGGCGCAGCTCATCCTTTCTCGACAAGAAGCACGAGCGGCTTCTGCAGTCAGCCCTCCGGGAGCGCGCCCTGCCACTGTTCCGCCAGCACGTGACCCTCGAGAAGGAGCGGTTCGGCTGCCGGGTGGTCTCCGGAGCCCAGGTGAAGATCGCTCCGAGCATCGAGGAGGTCGCGGTCGCGGGCGAGATGGACAAGGTCGCGGTCAAGGCCGTCGTCAACCTCCACGCCCGATGGCTGGTACAGATCTGGCCCAGGGGGCTGGGCATGGTCGACGGCGTCTTTGTGGCCGAGCTGGTCGAGGACTCCTATGACGCGCCGCTCGTACGAGCCGTGCGTTGGGAGGGCGATGCCGGCGTGCGCCAGGTGCCTGTGCTGGCAGCGGCGCGTGTTTCCGGAGGCAAGCTCTCGTGGGAGGATGACTAGATGGCGGTCATGCCCACCTGGGGGATCGAGCCGGTCGGGCCCCTCCGGGGCGAGGTCCGCATCAGCGGTTCGAAGAACGTCGTCACCAAGCTGATGGCGGCGTCGCTCCTGTCCGAGCAGCCGAGCACGATCCGGAACGCGCCGGCGATCGGCGACGTCGACATCACCGCATCGATGCTCCGGTCCATCGGCGTCGGCGTGGAGGTCGACGGCGATGCGGTGACCCTTGACCCGGCATCACTCGGCGAGAGCCGAATCCACGTGTCCTACACCGGGCTCAACCGGGTTCCGATCCTGATGGTCGGTCCTCTCCTTCACCGCCTCGGCGAGGCCTTCGTGCCCCTGAGCGGCGGTGACCGCATCGGCCCTCGACCGCTCGACTACCACGTCGACGCTCTCCGCCAGCTCGGCGCGGAGATAGAGCTGACCCCGGAAGGACTCGAGGCCCGGGCGACCAAACTGCGGGGCGCGCACATCCGGCTTCCCTTCCCCAGCGTCGGCGCGACAGAGACGGTGCTCATGACTGCGGCCGTCGCCCACGGTCGCACCACCCTGGAGAACGCCGCCGTTGAGCCCGAGGTCGTCGAGTTGGCCCTGTTCCTGCAGCGCATGGGTGCGCGGATCGAACGCCAGCCAGACCGCGTCTTCATCATCGAGGGCGTCCCCCGCCTTTCGGGTGCACGTCAACGCCTTGGTGGTGACCGTATCGAGGCCTTCTCCTACCTCGCCGCCGGACTAGCGACAGGTGGCAAGGTGCGCATCGTCGGGTGCGCCCAGGACCGGCTCGTGACCGCCATCTCGACGTTGCAGCGCATGGGCGCTCGCTTCGAGATCGACGACAAGGGGATCGCGGCTGAGGCCGGCGAGCTGCTGCCTGCAGCCGTGCAGACGAGCACCCATCCGGGGTTCATGACCGACTGGCACCCGCCCCTGGTGGTCCTGTTCACACGGGTCTCGGGGATGTCGGTGCTGCACGAGACCGTGTTCGAGGATCGCCTTGGTTATGTCGACGCGCTGCGATCCATGAACGCAGAGGTGGAGCTGTTCGAGCAGTGTCTGGTCGGTCAAACCTGTCGGTTCGAGCAAAGCGGCTGGAAGCACTCCGCGGTGGTGCGGGGGGTGTCGAAGTTGCACGGCGCGGAGATGCTGATGCCCGACGTGCGCGGCGCGTTTTCCTATGTGATCGCGGCAGCGGCCGCCGAGGGCCCCTCAGTGCTCCACGGCGTGCACCATCTGGAGCGTGGCTACGACCGGCCGCTGGAGAAGTTCAGGGAACTCGGCCTGCGCATCAGCCCCCAGGGCGCCTAGCCCCGCAGGGCTAGCCCCGGAGGATGGGCCAGGCGTCGGCTGCGGTGGTGCCGAAGTCGTAGATCGAGACACCGATCGCGCCCTGTTCGCTGGATGCGGCCATGAAGCCTTGGTAGTCCTCCAGGGTCGCCTTGTCACCGATGCCACCGATGGGGTGCACCGGCGCGCCGGGGTCGCCGAGGTTGGCGCGCAGGAGGCTGATGTTCTCCGACGTGTAGCGATGTGCATCGCGGTAGGGGGAGTCGTCGCTGCGGTTCGTCCAGTAGCTCATGGGAAGCCACACGTCGTAGAGGGAGGCAATCGAGTTCCAGGGGAAGCGGGGCCAGAACGCAGGGTTGATCACGTCAGTCACGACGGGCGGCATCACCGTGGCACTGACCGACATGCCTCCACCGCTCGCCGCGGCCCGCAAGCGCTGTGACAGGTCGACCAGGCGGGCTGACCGTTCGTCATGATCGGGCACGCTGTTGCGCCACTCGATATCGAGGCTGATGGACTCGAACCGCTGCCCACCCGGCGCAAAGTCGATCATGGCCTGCAGGTGCCGCATGTCGTCGGCGATGTCGGAGAGGTGGGGGAGGTACCAGCCCACCACGGCGATCCCGTTGGCATGGGCTCGCTGGATGAAGGACGACAGGATCTCGGGGTGAACGAGGTCACCGGGTGACGCTTCGTCCTCAGGACGGGCGGCCTGGATGTACAGCGTCTTGACGCCGACGGCAGCCATGCGATCCACGGCGGACGGTGTGATCCGGGGGCTCCCGTTGGTGTGGTCGGGGTCCCAGTCGAAGACGTCGACCCACGTGCCGAGTGCAGCGTAGACCGAGCCGGTGTCGTTACGGGGTGTGACCGGCCCGGAGTCGGGTTCCGGCGCGACCGTCGCGGCAGGCGCGGCCGGCGCAGCTGTCGCCGGCGCTGCGGTCGTTGCCGGTGCCTCTGCCACGACCCGCGCCTCGGTCGTCTCGACCTGGATCACCAGGGGGTCCGGCTGGGGTCCGGGGAGCATTGTCACCACCGCGGCCGGCGCGGGCTTGTCGTCCGCTTGTCTGGCGATCAGCACACCCGTACCGCCGACCACGAGCAGGGCGGCCAGCACGGCCACCGTCAACGTTGCGCGCCGGCTCACGGCTGGATCTCGACCGGCACGCCGAGGGGCAGGCTCTCGGCCAGCTTGGTGATGCCTTCGTTGCTCATTCTGATGCAGCCATGGCTGGAGTCTCGTCCGATGCTGGAGGGGTCGTTGGTGCCGTGGATCCCGATCATGCCGTCGCCGCCGGCGAAGTCGACGAGGACGTCGGAGAACCCGGACAGACCGTAAGCGTAGGGCCCATAGGGCCCGTTGGCTATGGGCTGGCCTCGCTTGTCGACGGGTTGTTTCAGCTGGGCGGTGTAGTACAGCCCGCCGGGCGTGGGGGTGTCGGTGGTGCCGACGCCGATCGGCTCCTGGTCGAAGACCTCCTCGCCCTTCCACACGGTGATCTGGTGGGCCCCGATCTCGACGAGGATCCGGAAATCGTGGGTGGCAAGGTCGACGTCGGCGGAATGCACCCAGCCGGTAGACCCGTTCGGGCGCACGGGCAGATAGACGTTGAGCCAATCGGGCTGCTGCTCCTTCACGAGGAAGACGAGGGGGTCGCCGCCCGGCCCCGGATTCTCCATCGTGCGCGCCGGCGCGGGCTGGTCGGGAGCGTCGAATATGGGGACAGCCGGGATCTTGGCCTGGGCCACGACGTTGGTTCGCGGCGCGATGGTGGTCGTCGTCACCGCTTCCGGGGGGCGCGCCGTGGTAGGCGAGGTGCGCCGAGAGTCGGAACCGCCGGAGCCACACCCTGCTATGACGAAGCCTGCGGCCAGTAGCACGGCCAGGCGTTGACGCACAGACAAAGGCTACCGCTGGTCGATCAGATGCTGGCGTCGGTCGAGTCGGCGCGAGTCGATAGCCAGCGCTTGAGGCCGTCGGCGTTGGCGTGGATGCCGTTGAGCGTCTCCATGCGGCTCCGAGACTCGTCGTCGACTCCTGCCATGTCGTTGCCGAACGCGTGGGCGAGGGCGCGCTCGACGTCGCCGTCTCGCTGCCAGGCGGCCTCAGCAACCGATGCCCAACTGCGGAGAATCTCCTCGGCTTCGGCCAGGTCATCCGAGGGCGCGCCGGGCATCAGGCCGTAGTGGGCGAGGGCGAGTGCCTGGGGCCGTCGTTCAGCGAAGCGGTGCAGCGACGACACCGCAAGCTCGAGGTCGAAGTCTGGCGGCGGGGTCGCGGGCCGGAGCACACCGACGTCGGGGAGCCGCACCCCGACCGCGTCGCCCACGAACAGGATCCCGCTCTCGGAGTCGTGGAGCCCGAGGTGGTGCTTGGCGTGGCCGGGGGAGTCGACGGCCGTGAGGTGGCGCGTCGGACTCACCTGGATCTCCTCGCCGTCGGCGAGCACCTTGATGCGATCGGCCGGCGTCGGTTCCAGGCGGCCGTAGAGGCTGTCGAGGAGATCGCCGTAGACGAGCCCGGCGGAAGCCACCAAGCGACTGGGATCGGCGAGGTGGCGCGCCCCCTTCTCGTGGACGTACACCGTCGCCTTCGGGAACGCCTTGGCCACGTCGCCGACGCCGCCGGCATGGTCGAGATGGATATGGGTGACGACGACCGCGGCCAGGTCGGCGGCTCCAAGATTGTGTGCTTCCAGCGCTTTGAGCAGCGATGGGACGGACGACTGACTGCCGGTCTCGACGAGCACCGGATCCGGGCCCTCGATGAGATAACCGGCTGTGACCCGTTCCCAACCCCCGAGGAGGGTGTCGAGTTGGATGACGCCCACGCCGATCTGATCGCCGGCGGTGCTTGCCGGCGGCTTCGCGCTCAGGACAGCTCCGGCGCGACCTTGCCGAGGAACTCCTCGACACGCGGCTGGCCGTCTGCGGGCCAGCTGGCGATCAGGTAGGAAAAGCCCGCGTCTTGAACGGCCAACGCTGTATCGCGAACCTCATTGATGGGCTCGGACAGCGAGAGGTTCGTGGACCGGGCGATCTCGCTGGGATCTCGACCGGCGAGTGCAGCGTGCTCGTCGACGATGGCCGACTTGCGGATCAGCGTGTCCACCGACCCAAAGCCATGCCAGACGTCGGCATGGCGCGCCGCGATCGGAATGGTGAGCCGTTCTCCGCCGGCGCCGACCCAAATTGGCGGATGGGGCTGCTGGACCGGCCGGGGCCGGTAGGTCGCGTCGTCGAGTTGGTAATAGCGCCCGTCGAAGTTCGCGCCGTCCGTCGTCATCAACGCCTTCATGACCTGAATTGCCTCTTCCAGGCGATGGGCACGCTCCGGCGCGGCCGGGAAGTCGATACCGAGCTCCCGGTGCTCGCCGTCGAACCAGGCTGCGCCGATGCCGATCTCGAGCCGGCCGCTCGACACATGGTCGACGGTGACCGCTTCCGCCGCCAGGATCGACGGGTGGCGGTAGGTCACACCGGTCACGAGCGCGCCGAACCGGATGCGTTCGGTGGCGGCAGCGAGCGCGGCCATCAGCGTCCACGCCTCCATGCATGGGCCGGTGGGATCGCCGTAGAGGGCCTTGAAATGGTCGAACAGCCACACGCCGTCGAAGCCCGCGTCCTCTGCGAATCGAACCCGCTCGAGCAGTTGCGGCCACGTCAGCTGGTGCTGCGAGACGTCCAACCCGAGTTTCACCCCGCGGATTGGGACGCTTGGGTGGCTTTCAGGTCGTGGCTGATGCCCATGGAGCAGAACTTGGGTCCGCACATGGAGCAAAAGTGGGCGCCCTTGGCCGCATCGGCCGGCAATGTCTCGTCGTGGTAGGCCCGCGCCGTCTCCGGGTCGAGTGAGAGGTCGAACTGATCCTCCCAGCGGAACTCGAAGCGGGCCTTGGAGAGGGCGTCATCCCAGGCCTGCGCGCCGGGGTGACCTTTGGCCAGGTCGGCGGCATGGGCGGCGATCTTGTAAGCGATCACGCCCTCCTTCACGTCGGCCCGGTTCGGCAGGCCGAGGTGCTCCTTCGGGGTGACGTAACAGAGCATGGCCGTGCCGTACCAGCCGATCATGGCCGCGCCGATGGCCGAGGTGATGTGGTCGTAGCCCGGCGCGACATCGGTGGTCAGAGGGCCGAGTGTGTAGAAGGGCGCCTCATGGCAGAGCTCGAGTTGCAGGTCCATGTTCTCGCGGATCTTGTGCATCGGCACGTGCCCGGGGCCTTCGATCATCACCTGCACGTCGTGGTCCCACGCCACCTTGGTCAGTTCGCCGAGCGTGGCCAGTTCGGCCAGCTGGGCCTGGTCGTTGGCATCGGCAATCGATCCCGGACGCAGCCCGTCGCCGAGGGAGAAGGCCACGTCGTAGGCGGCCATGATCTCGCACAGTTCTTCAAAGTGGTCGTAGAGGAAGCTCTCGGTGTGATGGGCCAGGCACCATGCAGCCATGATCGAGCCACCCCGGCTGACGATGCCGGTCACCCGGTTGGTCGTCATCGGGACATAGGCCAGGCGCACGCCGGCGTGCACGGTGAAGTAGTCGACGCCCTGCTCGGCCTGCTCGATGATCGTGTCGCGGTAGATGTCCCAGTTGAGCGCGGCGGCCTCGCCGTCGACCTTTTCGAGCGCCTGATAGATCGGCACTGTGCCGATCGGCACCGGTGAGTTGCGGATGATCCACTCGCGGGTCGTGTGGATGTCGGCGCCGGTCGAGAGGTCCATCACTGTGTCGGCTCCCCAGCGGGTGGCCCACGTCAGCTTCTCGACTTCTTCCTCGATCGACGACGTCACCGCCGAGTTGCCGATGTTGGCGTTGATCTTGACGAGGAACTTCGTGCCGATCGCCATCGGTTCCGACTCGGGGTGGTTGACGTTGGCGGGAATGATGGCCCGACCGCGGGCGATCTCGGCGCGCACGAACTCAGGCTCGAGGCCTTCGCGGATGGCGACGAACTCCATCTCCGGGGTGATTTCACCGCGCTTGGCATAGTGCATCTGGGTGACGTTCCGACCGGCCATTGCCTTGATCGGCTTGTGGTTGTCGGTGCGGACAAAGACATTTGGGTCGGTGCCGCGCCGGACGGCGGCGCGTCCGTCGTCTCGCAGTTGGGTCGAACGGCCCTCGTAGTCCTCGACGTCGGCGCGCCCGAGAATCCATTCCCGGCGCAGCGGCGGTAGACCCTCTTTGGGATGGCTGCCAGGGCCGCTGGTGTCGTAGAGGCGCAAGCTCTCACCGTTGGTGAGCTTGACCTCCGTGGCTGGCACCCGAATCCCGTTGTGGCCCTCGACGTGGACCTTCTGGCGGTTCGTCATTCACGCTCTCCCTTCGCCGGCATTACCCAGCTGGTCTGACGGTCGGCGGGTGCCCGCCCTCTCAGCCCGGCCCTCGCCGAAGCTCCCGTGCTCGCCAAGCTTGGCACACTGAGGTTGTGGGCGGATTTGGCTATGTGTGCGCCTTGGTGCTGGCGGCGGTGTTCGTGCGCGCCGCGGTGGTGAAACTGGCTCGGCCCGGCGAGACCGATGCGGGGTTCGCTGCCCTGCACTTACCGGCGGCACGCATGCTGGCGCGAATAGTGCCGGTGGTTGAGCTCGCCTTGTCGGTAACGCTCATTGTCGTACCGAGGGCCGGCGGCGGGGCTGCGCTCGTTCTCCTTGCCGGGTTCACGGCAGTCCTCGTGCGAGCGATCGCCTCGGGCGTGACCGCGCCGTGCAACTGCTTCGGCGCGGCGCGCCGCACACCGATCTCGCGCGTCGACATCATTCGCAACGTCGTGCTGGCCGGCCTCGCCGTGGCCGCCCTTTTTGCGACGACTGAGGTGGTCTAGGCGTCGCCGACCGCGCCGGAATCGACGCCGCCGTGACCGGGGTCGATAACCACCCGGGCTGATGCCATCTGTACGGAAGCAGACGGAGATTCGGCGATCCGGAGGTCGCCCAACCCCAGAAACGCTCGCACCTCATAGTGATGGCGGCCGCCACCGAAGGCGGGATCGTTGAAGGCGGAGCTGGTGGAGGTGCCGATCAGCCCGCCGTCCTTCCAGATCTCGTAGCCACCAGCGAGTCCGACTGGAGCCCACGACAGGCGCACGCCGCCACCCGAACGCGCCGCGCTGAGGCCCGCTGGGGCGGTCAAGAGGCCACCTAGGAGGGCGGACGTCGGCGTCGGCCCATTGCCAAGGGCGGGCGCGCTGCCGACCATCGAGATCACGCCGTCGGCGATTCCCTCGGCCAGACGCTGGCGGAAGTCGGGTGATGCAAGTGCAGCCGCCTCGTCGGGGTTGGAGATGAACGCGCCCTCGACGATTACGGCGGGCACCGGACTATTGCGCAGGATCGAGTAGTAGTCGCCGCGCTCGCCGGCGCGGGTCAGCGCGCCACGAGAGGTGGTACCCGCCCGGTTCACGATCCCAGAGAGGATGTTCTCGGCCAACTGCATGCTCTGGTCGTTGCCGATCTGGGCGTAGACCTCGCTGCCGTGGGCGGAGGGGTTGCCGCTCGAATTGTTGTGTACCGACACCAAGAGGTCACCTTCGCCACCCAGGTGGGCCCGGTCGACCAGCGCAGGGTTCTCGTCACCGGCGCGGGTCATCACGACGTCGATCCCGTGGGCTACGAGGATGTCTCGGAGTCGATTCGACTCGTCGAGGTTGACGTCCTTCTCGAACAGCGGTGCGGCCGTCGCCGGGCTGGCCATGCCAGTGACGATCGACAGCACCAATAAGAGTCCTGCAAGCCGCCGGCGCATGGTGGAGCAGAGTAGTGCCCCAAACTGCGGGGAGGGAGCAATCCCCGCTCAGTCGGGTCCGCCCGCATTGCTGATGACGCCGCTGGCCAGGTCTTTCATGGTCGACTGACTCGCGCCTCCGGCGAGGATGACGCCGAAGCCGTCGACGACGAAGGCGTAGCCCCGAGTACCACCGCGCTCGAAGTAGGTCGCGTCCTGCCCGTCAACTGACACCTTCTCGGTTGTGTCGGCGCCGGCCGTTGCCCCGGCGCTGAACCCCGACGCCAGAGAGGAGTCGCTGCCGATGCTCTCTGAGAACTCGACGGCAATGACGATGGCTACATCTTCGCCATCCTTTTCGACCCGCTTTCCGTCCGCGTCCAAGAAGAGCTTGTCGAGGCCGGGAACGGCGCTCATCTGGTTGCGAAACTCGTCACCGAGCTCCGGCGCGCTTGTGAATGTGAAGCCCTCGATTGGAGCGAACAGCGCATCGATATTGCCGCTCGAACTGTCGCTGGGAAAGTTCGTGTCTGGTTCTGAGATCGTGGGGCTGGTCGTCGATGTCGTCGAGTCGTCGTCGTCGGTCAGGACCAGGACGGCGATGAGGACACCCACGGCGATCACCAGCGCAGCGACGCCGACGAGTACCGGCACGAGCCATTTGCGCTGCTTCTGTGCTGGCGCGGGCGGGTACCCGGGCTGCTGCCATTGCTGGGACGGAGGACCCGGCGGTGGAGGAGGCGGGGGCGGCGTCGTGGTTGGTGATCCCCATGCCGGCGACACTGATGGTGGCTCCGGCGGTGGAGGAGGAGGCGGCAGCGGCAGCGGCTCCTCGCTCGTCAGGCCGGTCGCGACGGTCGCGTCGGTCGCAGCGTCGGTGTCGTCGTGTTCGTCGATGAAGTCGGCGGCTGCCCACGGCGACGTTTCCTGGGGCGCGGCCTCCCTGACCGGGGACCTCCTGGCCGGTGCCTTCCTTGCCGAACTCGCCTTCTTGGTTACTGCCTTCTTGGTTGCCGCAGCCTTCTTGGGAGCGCCGGCCTTCTTGGGCGCGCCGGCCGTGGTTGCTGCAGCCTTCCTTGGTGCGCCGACCTTCTTGGCCGCGCCGGACTTCTTCGTGGTGGCCACTTTCCGAGGCGCGGCGGCCTTCTTCGTTACGCCGCCGGGCTGCCTATCCGAGAGTGACTCTGCTGCGAAATCTTCGTCGACCATCGCAGGACTCTAGTGGCGCGACTTGGCCTCGCTTTCGCGTCGCTAACGTCAAGCGGGTGCGCCCGGGCCCTACCACCAACACCTTTCTCGACGCGTGTCGTGGGCGGCCGGTGGCGCGGGTGCCGGTGTGGTTCATGCGTCAGGCCGGACGTTCCTTGCCGGAGTACCGCGCCATCCGAGAGCGCGCCGGCATGCTCGAGATCATCCGCAATCCTGAGCTGGCCGCCGAGGTGACGGCGCAGCCGGTCCGCCGCCTTGGTGTTGATGCCGCGATCCTGTTCTCGGACATCGTCGTGCCTGTCGCGGCCCTCGGTGTCGGCCTCGAGCTGCGCGCCGGCGTGGGACCCGTTATCGACGAGCCGTTCCGTAGTGCTGACGATCTCAAGCGCCTGCGTCCGCTGGAACCTGAGGCCGACGTCCCCTACGTGCTCGACACTGTGCGCTTGGCGGTCAAGGAGCTCGACGTCCCCCTCATCGGTTTCGCCGGCGCACCGTTCACTGTTGCCAGTTACCTCGTGGAGGGCGGCCCCTCCAAGAGCTACGCCCGCACCAAGGCGCTCATGTACAGCGACCCGACGACGTGGACTCGCCTCGTCGAGGCGCTGGCCGACATCGCGCTGGCGTCGTTACGGGCCCAGGTGGAGGCCGGGTGCGCCGCAGTGCAGCTGTTCGACTCGTGGGCCGGCGCGCTCAGCCCCGACGACTACCGGCGCTACGTGCTGCCCGCAAGCCAGAGGATCTTCGCTGGTCTCGAGGGACTCGGCGTACCTCGCATCCATTTCGGCGTGGGCACGGGCGAACTTCTCGAGCTTCTCGCAGCGGCCGGCGCTGACGTGGTTGGTGTCGACTGGCGGGTTCCGCTCGACGCGGCGCGCAACCGCCTCGGCGCTGACGTCGCCGTGCAGGGCAACCTCGATGCCGCGGCCTGCCTGGCGCCATGGGGCGTTGTGTCGGCCAAAGTGGGTGACGTGCTCGATCGCAATGCGGGCCGTCCGGGTCACGTGTTCAACCTGGGTCACGGTGTGCTCCCGGAGACATCGCCCGACACGTTGCGACGAGTCGTCGACCTGGTGCATTCCCGAGACCTTGGCGACTGATACTCCACCGCCTACGGGCGTCTTGCTCATGGCCTACGGCACGCCGGCATCGCCCGACGACATTGAGAGCTACTACACCCATGTGCGGCGGGGACGACCGCCGACCCCTGAGCTTCTCGCCGAGTTGCGGAGTCGATATGACGCCATAGGCGGGACGTCGCCGTTGCTCGAGCGCACCCGAGCCCAAGCTGCGGGGCTGCAGGCGGCGCTGGGCGGCGGGTATCACGTCGAGTTGGGAATGAAGCACGCGCCGCCCTTCATCGAGGACGGCATAGCCCACCTCCGCGACCTCGGGATTGATCAAGCGGTGGGAGTGGTGCTGGCGCCCCATTACTCGGTGCTGTCGATCGGTGAATACGCGGGACGGGCGCGCGCCACCCCCGAGGTTGAGGGCGGCGCGCTGGAGATGACGTTCGTCGAGTCGTGGCACCTCGAACCCGGGTACCTGCAGCTCCTCGCCGACCGGGTGCGTGACGCCGTTACCTCATTGGGACCATGCGGCCGGGTCGAAGTCGTGTTCACGGCGCACAGCCTGCCGGCGCGCCTCCTGGGCACGGGTGATCCGTATGCCGATCAGTTGGCCGCCACCGCGCAGGCGGTTGCCGCCCTTTTGGGTCTCGCCGCACACCACGTGGCCTGGCAGAGCGCGGGCCGCACGCCCGAACCCTGGATCGGTCCCGATCTCCTCAGCGTGCTCCCTCAGCTGGCGGCGGACGGCGCGGGTGGCGTCGTGGTCTGTCCCGCGGGATTCGTTTCCGACCACCTGGAAGTCCTCTATGACCTCGACGTAGAGGCGACCACGGCCGCCGCCAACTTGGGAATCGCCTTCGCTCGTACAGCGTCGTTGAACGACGACCCGATCTTCTGCACAACTCTTTCCGGCGTGGTTGCTGCTCACGCCGCACATCTGCGCCAGTGATCGACGCGCCACCGCGGCCTCGGGTTGCAGTGATCGGAGGCGGCATCACCGGGTTGGCAACGGCGTGGTATCTGAAGGCCGCCGGTCACGCGCCGCTCGATGTGACGATCGTCGAGGCCGATAGCCGGCTGGGCGGAAAGATCCAGACGGCGGAATTGGGCGGTGTCGCCGTCGAAGCCGGCCCCGACACCTTTCTCGCCCGCGTGCCCTGGGCAACCGACCTCTGCCGCGAACTCGGGTTACAGGACGACCTCGTGTCCCCGTCGAGCAGTCGCGCCTACCTGTGGTGCCGGGGCCGGTTGCGTCCACTGCCGGCGGGTCTCGTGCTGGGCGTGCCGACACAACTCCGGCCGTTGCTCCAGTCTGGAATCCTCTCAACGAGCGGCGCGGCGCGCGCCCTGCTCGACGTGGCCTTGCCGCGGGGGAAATTCGGCGCCGACCCGTCGGTCGCCGATGTGATCGTCCGGCGGCTCGGACGGGAGGCCCTGGAGCTGTTGGTGGAGCCGCTGGTGGGCGGCATCAATGCGGGACGCGCGGACAACCTGAGCTTGCGGTCCTCGGCGCGCCAGTTGTCGGTTGCTGTCGACCGCCATCGGAGCCTGGTGCTGGGCCTTCGCCGAGAAAAGAAGGCGAAGGGCGCGCCGGACGGTCCCGTCTTCCAGTCGATCTCGGGTGGGATGGAGCGCCTGGTTGATCGTCTACGCGAAAGCCTGGGAACCACGGAGGTGCGCCCCGGGACCCGGGTGTCGACTGT
Source organism: Acidimicrobiales bacterium (assembly GCA_035525375.1). Classification (GTDB taxonomy): domain Bacteria; phylum Actinomycetota; class Acidimicrobiia; order Acidimicrobiales; family AC-14; genus JALZBN01. Next base: position 2,032 of record DATLEI010000043.1, on the reverse strand, counting down.
TCTGCCCGAGGCGTCTGGATGGCGAGTGGTGTGCGCGCCGGGTCCCGACGTTGTTGCCGACGCCGTCGTGATCACCGTGCCCGCCTTTGCGGCTGCGTCGATTCTTCGTGGGTCGAGCGCGGGCGCGGCCGAGGAACTCGAGGCCATCCGCTACGCCTCAGTTGTGACCGCCACCCTTGGCTACGAGCCGCGCGCGCTGCCGCGGCCCCTTGATGGCAGCGGCTTCCTCGTGCCCCGGGCCGAGGGAAAGTTGCTCACCGCGTGTACGTGGTCGACGACGAAATGGCCCGCACTTGGCGCGTCCGGTCTGGTGATGCTGCGTCCGTCCGCCGGACGGTTCGGCGACGACCGCGCCATCCACCTCGACGACAATGATCTGGTTGCCCGCCTCCACGAGGAACTGGTCGCGACCGTCGGGGTGACCGCGCCGCCGGTCACGTCTTTGGTCAGCCGCTGGCCCAAGGCCTTCCCGCAGTACGAGCCTGGCCACGAGGAGCGGGTCGACCGTATCGAGGTCGACCTCGATACGGCTCTCCCCGGTGTACTCGTCGCCGGCGCGGCCTACCGGGGTCTCGGGATCGCGTCCTGCATCCAGCAGGCCGAGCACGCCGCCGGCCGGGTCACGGCGATGCTCGCCCACCGGGCGCGGTCGTAGCATCAGCGGCATGTCTGACGACACGATGATCGTCCGGTCGCCCTTCGACGGCAGTGAGGTGGGTCGGGTGCCGAGGTGCACGCCGGCGGATGTCGACCGCACCGTGGCCACGGCGCGCCGTGCGCTCGACGAGGAGCGACTCCCCCCTTGGCGGCGCGCCGAGATCCTCGACACCGCGGCGCGCCTTCTGGCTGAGCGCGCCGAGGACTTTGCCCGCACCATTGCGGCCGAGTCGGCCAAGCCGTTGAAGACGGCGCGCGTCGAGGCCCGGCGCGCCGTCAGCACCGTCACCTTTGCCGCCGTGGAGGCCCGCAAGCTCGCCGGCGACATGATCCCTGTCGACGCGGCCCAGGTCGGCGAGGGCAAGCTGGCGTTCACCCTGCGGTTGCCTATCGGCGTCGTCGGCGCGATCGCGCCGTTCAACTTCCCCCTGAATCTCGTCGCCCACAAGGTCGCACCGGCGATAGCAGCCGGGTGCCCGGTCGTGTTGAAGCCGGCGAGCCAGACGCCGCTGACCTCTATCGCATTCGCCAAGTTGCTTGTCGAAGACTGTGGGCTCCCCGCCGGTCATCTCAGCGTCGTGACGGGAAGCGGTAGCACGGTGGGCAGCGCTCTCGTCGCCAACCCCAATGTCGCCTATATCAGCTTCACCGGCTCATCGGCTGTGGGGTGGGACATCAAGGCGCGGGCGCCGCGCAAGAAGGTGGCGCTCGAACTCGGCAACAACTCCCCGGTCATCATCGACGCCGACGGGGATTGGGACCGAGCGGCGCGCACTATCTCAGTCGCCGGATTCGCCCACGCCGGCCAATCCTGTGTGTCAACCCAGCGGGTCTACGTGCACGCCGATGTGGCAGACGAGTTCTGCGCCGCACTCACCAAGCTCGCCAGTGAGCTGGTCCTCGGGGCCCCGCTCGAGGACGACATCGACGTGTCCGCGCTCATCACGACCGACGACCGTGACCGGGTGAAGGCCTGGATCGACGAGGCCGTGTGCGCCGGAGCCGAGATCCTGACCGGCGGCGACATCCGCGACGGCATCCTCGCGCCGACCGTGCTGCGCAACGTCACGCCCGACATGAAGGTGTGCCGTGATGAGGTCTTCGGTCCCGTGGTAGCCATCCAGGCCTTCACCGACTTCGACGAGGCCATCCGGCTCGCGGACGACACGCGCTACGGGCTGCAGGCCGGCGTGTTCACGGCGCGTATCGGCGCGGCCATGCAGGCGGCCGGATATCTGCACTTCGGGACCGTGCTCATCAACGAGGTACCCACCTGGCGCGCCGACCAGATGCCCTACGGCGGGGTCCGCGACAGCGGCAACACCAAGGAAGCCCCGGCGTCGGCGGTGCGGGAGATGACCGAGGAGCGCCTGAT
>DATLEI010000007.1:0-14125 GCA_035525375.1 Acidimicrobiales bacterium | reverse complement strand
GCTCCAGCAGATCGCGGGGTTCTCGGTGCCCGAAGCGCGTGTCCTCGTGATCTCGCCGTACGACAAGACCGCGATCAAGGCGATCGAGAAAGCCATCCAGAACTCCGACGTCGGCATCACGCCATCGAACGACGGACAGGTGATCCGGCTCGTCTTCCCACAACTCACGTCGGAGCGACGCAAAGAGCTCGTCAAGGTCGTGCGCCACAAGGCTGAGGAGGGCCGGGTCGCGATTCGCAACTTGCGCCGGGCGGCGCGCCATGAGCTCGAGGCCCTCGAACGCGATGGCGACATTTCGTCCGACGACCTGGAGCGCGCCGAGAAGGAGCTCGAACGGCTTACCCACGAACAGGTGGCGGAAATAGATCGCACGTTGCAGCGCAAGGAACAGGAGCTGCTCGAAGTCTGAGCTCAAGGAGGTGCGCGGCCATCACTGATACCGAAGATCCGACGGCAGCAGGCGGTCCGCCATGGCGCGAGCCGGTGCTCGACGACGCCGAGGAAGAGCCCGAGTTCCCCTGGTCGGTTCCTGGCTCTGGTGCCCGGCCGGGCCGGGGCGCGCCCGGCGCGCCACCTGCATCCGAAGGGGTGCGCATCATTGGTGCCGACGAGGCGGCGGCGGCAATCGAGGCCGGACAAGTCGCCAATCGCCGGCCAGGTGATGCTCCCCGCTTCGGTGACGTCCCTCAACCGCCGCCTGGTCCACGCCCGTCGCTCCGGTTCCCGGGCGCTGACCCAACGGCAGTTGCCAAGCCCCCCGTCGTTCCGGCCGTAGCCCGCCGGCCGATGACGGCACCTCCGGAGGAGCCCCTTTTGAAGGGCAGTTCCTGGGATGACATCGTCGACAATCGGCGGGAGACGCAACCGCCCCCGTCCCAGCCGGAGACCGCGCCTCAGTACGCACCCCGTTATGTCGCCGCCGACCATCCTGGCGACGGCGGAGCCGGGGAGATGCCGGCGTCCACGCCGAGTGGTCCGGGCACAGGTGCCACGGAGCTTCCGCACTGGACGGAGCCGCCGACCGGCGAGCACGCCAGGTTGCGGGGCGATGACCTCTCCGAGGAATCCGATGACGATTTGATGGCCTGGTCGACATTGTCGGCCGGGCCCCGCTGGCGTGATCAGCCCACCGACTGGGACGACGCCGATTTCGGCGAGTCAGTCCTCGACGACCCGGCGCGTTCGGGAGCGCTCCGAGCGGTGCACCCTGACGATGAGGACCAGTTCCTGGCGCCACCGACGCTTGCCGACACTCAAATGTCGCAGATCGACGACGACCCGGATGTCGCCCTGCCGCCGTTTGGTCGCGCGTCAGGAAGGGTTCGACGCCGGCCCGTTGCCGGCGACAACGGTGGCCCCCTTCCCGGCGGCCCGCCATCGGCGCCCCGCGACGTCCCGACGGCCGTCATCACTGGCGTAGTGGCTCTGGCCGTCGTGCTGGTCGCGGCCCTCATCGGCCCGGGGGCGCTTGCTTTCCTCGTTGGCGTCGGCCTCGTGTTGGCGGCGGCTGAGCTGTATCAAGGCATGCGCACGAATGGGTACCACCCGGCGACACTCCTCGGACTCGCAGCCACCGCCTCGATCGTTGCGGCCGTCTACTGGCGTGGCGAGGAGGCGTATCCCCTCGTGCTCGCACTCTTCTTCATCTTCTCCCTGCTCTGGTACCTCACGGGCGTTGTCCGCGCGCGGCCGACGATGAATGTCGGCGCCACCGCACTCGGGTTTCTCTACGTCGGCTTTCTCGGCTCATTCGCGGCACTCATCTTGGGCGTCGCCGGTGACAACGGCATTGGGATACTCCTGGGTGCAATCCTGGCGACCTCCGCCTACGACATCGGCGCCTTCTTCGTCGGTCGCTGGGCCGGCAAAACGCCATTGGCGCCCGAGCTGAGCCCCAACAAGACCATCGAAGGTCTCGTCGGCGGCACCTTCGCCACCCTGATCGTGAGCCTCGTTGTCGTTCGGGGGATCCATCCGTGGAATGCCGGCCGGGCATTCTGGCTGGCCGTGATCGTGGCGGTGGCGGCCCCCCTCGGGGATCTCTGTGAGTCGATGATCAAGCGTGATCTCGGGGTCAAAGACATGGGCACGCTCCTGCCCGGCCACGGCGGTGTGTTCGACCGCATCGACGCGCTGCTCTTCGTGATGCCGGCCACTTACTACCTGTTGCGCGTCCTGGCCTGAGCGTGCGCACGGTCAGCATCGTCGGGTCGACCGGTTCGATCGGCACCCAGGCGATCGACGTCATTCGCGCCCAGCCGGGGCAGTATCAGGTCATCGCCCTCGGGGCGAACCAATCCGTCGATCAGCTTGCCGAGCAGGCACGACTCCTGCGACCAGAGCGGGTCGCCGTCGCTGACGCCCGGCTCGTCAACGAACTGATCGCCAAGGTGCCCGACGGGGTTGAGGTCCTGGCCGGCCCGGAGTCCCTCGCTGCGATCTCGGTTGGCGCCGATGTTGTCCTGAACGCAGTTGTGGGATTTGCCGGGTTGCCCGTCACGCTCGCCGCACTCGAGGACGGTACCCGCCTCGCTTTGGCCAATAAGGAATCACTCATTGCCGGCGGGCCGGTTGTTCAGCGGGCCCGGGCCACGCCCGGGGCGGAGATCGTGCCCGTCGACTCCGAACACTGCGCCGTCCATCAATGCCTGCGCGCCGGGCTCGGTCCCGCTGAGGTCTCCAAGATCGTCCTGACTGCTAGCGGAGGACCCTTCCGAGGCCGATCGCCCGCCGACCTCGACTCGGTGACGGTTGCCGACGCGCTCGCCCATCCGACTTGGAACATGGGCCCCAAGATCACCGTTGACTCGTCGACGCTCATGAACAAAGGGCTCGAGGTCATCGAGGCGCACGAGTTGTTCGGCATCGGCTACGACGCAATCGACGTTGTCGTACATCCCCAGTCAATCGTGCACTCGATGGTTGAGTTCACCGATGGCGCCACGGTTGCCCAGCTTTCGCAACCCGACATGCGCTTGCCGATTGCCTACGCCCTTGCCTACCCCGACCGTTCCACCGTGCCATTCGGATCGATCGACTGGGCTACCGCCGGCGCCCTGCAGTTCGAGAGGCCAGATCTCGTCGCGTTCCCGTGCCTGAGCCTCGCCTACGAGGCCGGTCGCATTGGCGGCACCGCGCCAGCCTGGCTGAATGCCGCAAACGAGATAGCTGTGGCAGCCTTTCTGGAGGAGCTCATCTCGTGGTCTGCAATTGCCGATGTAGTTGCAGACACGCTGCAAGGTCATGATGGTGCCGACGCAGACAGTGTCGAGACCGTGATCGAGGCCGATCGGCGGGCACGAGGACGGGCACGACACACAGCGAAACGGAGAGCTGCAGCGTGACGACAGTCGAAAACAGCCACCCCGAGGCACCTGCGCCGGACCACTCCGAGGCCACCGATGACCATCACGTCCAGAAGTTGCTCCGGCTCGGGGTTTCGGTTGCTGCGTTGATCGCACTGTCGGTCATAACCGGCACGTTTGCCATTGCCGCCTTCGTCATCGCTGTGATTGCCATTGTGATGCTGCATGAGTTCGGCCATTTCGTAACCGCCAAGCGCGCCGGGATGAAGGTCACCGAGTACTTCCTCGGATTCGGACCCCGACTGTGGTCAGTGCGAAAGGGCGAGACCGAGTACGGGGTCAAGGCGATCCCCCTCGGGGGGTACGTGAAGATCATCGGCATGAGCAACATGGAGAAAGACGTCGATCCCGAGGACGAGCCGCGTACCTACCGCCAGCAGTCCTACCGGGCTCGGGTAACTGTCGCCCTGGCTGGGATCTTCACCCACTTCGCCATCGCCTTCCTTCTCCTGATGCTGCTGTGGACCGTTGTCGGCGTGCCGAACTTCGATGCTCCCTCGCCCAAGATCGGTGAGATCAGTGCCAACAGCCCTGCGGAACAGGCCGGGTTCCGAGTCGGCGACAAGGTGCTCTCGGTTGATGGCCGCCCGGCCAAGACGTGGGACAGCGTGCGGCCGTACATCCGAGATCATCCCGGTCAGGAGTTGACGTTCGTGGTGCAACGGGATGGTGCGTCGGTGACGCTCGTCGCCAAGCCGGCCGACGTCAATCCCCGGGGCGAACGCGTCGGATATCTGGGAGTCGGCCATCAGGCTGAAGTCCAAACCACCAACCCGCTGTCGGCCGCCGGAAGGTCGCTAGAGCAACTCGGTGAGCTGACCGTGGAGTCGGTCAAGGGCTTGGCATCGTTCTTCTCCCCCTCGTCGCTCGAGTCCTACGGCGGGCTCTTGGTGGGCGACAAGCCGGTCCAGGAAGCGAACCCCGCGCCGGGCACCTCGGCCAACGAGAAGCGCCCGGTGTCGATCGTCGGCGTCGGCCGCCTTGCCGGTCAGGCCGCCGAAACGGGAGCCTTCGAGGTGATCATTCTCCTGGTGCTACTCAATGTGTTCATCGGGATCTTCAACCTGGTGCCCCTGCTTCCGCTCGATGGCGGTCACGTGGCCATCGCGACTTACGAGAAGATTCGCTCTCGCAACGGGCGGCGCTACCACGCCGATGTCAGCAAGATGATGCCGGTCACGGCAGTGGTGCTCGTGGTAATGCTCGCCCTCGGCGTGACGTCGATCTATCTCGACATCTTCAATCCCGTCGCGAATCCGTTCCAGTAATGGTTGATCGGCGGGCGACACGCCAGGTCCACGTGGGCCCGGTCGCGGTCGGCGGGGGAGCGCCGATCAGTGTGCAGTCGATGACGACAACAAAGACGGCGGATGTCGACGGCACCCTGGCCCAGATCTACTCATTGGCCGGCGCCGGCGCGGACATCGTGCGCTGCACCTGCAACGACGTGCCCGCCGCCGAGGGCCTCGCCCGTATCGTTCCGCGATCACCGGTGCCCATCGTGGCCGACATCCACTTCCAGTACCGCTTAGCCCTAGCGGCCCTCGACGCGGGTGTGCAATGTCTCCGGCTCAATCCCGGGAACATCCGCAAGGCGTCAGAGGTGAAGATTGTCGCCGCCGAGGCAAAAGACCGCGGGGTCCCGATCCGCATCGGTGTCAACGCCGGGTCCCTCGACAAGGACATCGTCAGCGAGCACGGCGGTATCACTCCCGAAGCACTGGTCGCATCCGCCCAGCGAGAGCTGGCCTACCTCGCGGAGGTCGATTTTTACGACGTCAAGATCTCCGTGAAGGCATCCGATGTGGCGCTCATGATCGAGGCGTACCGCCAGCTGTCGGAGGTGACCGATCACCCCCTTCACCTCGGCGTGACCGAGGCTGGCCCACCACCGCAGGGGCTTATCAAGGCCACCGCCGGGATCGCCACGCTGCTGGCCGAAGGCATCGGCGACACGATCCGCTACTCCCTCACGGCCGAACCCGTCGAAGAAGCGCGCGCCGGCCGACAGCTCCTCGAGGCACTGGGACTGCGCGAGCGCAAGGGGCTTGATCTGATTGCCTGCCCGTCGTGCGGACGAGCCGAGATCGACGTAATCGCGGTCGCCAACGAGGCCCAGGTTGCGCTCGAGGCGCGCAACCTGCCCATCCAGGTGGCGGTGATGGGCTGCGTCGTCAATGGGCCCGGGGAGGCAGCCAGTGCCGACCTCGGTATAGCCGCGGGTCGGGGTCGTGGCCATCTCTTCGTGAAGGGCCAAGTGGTGCGGGTCGTGCCCGAGGCGGAGATGGTCATGGCGCTGGTCGAAGAGGCCGAGCGGCTCGTCGCCGAGGGGGCCGAGGCACGGCTGGCGGCAGCCGACCACGGCGCGGCCGCGGAGGCTGAGCGTGATCGGCGGGAGTTGCTCGATCTTCAGGGGGACGATCCCAACGCCGTGCAGCAGACGATCGAGCTGATCCACAAGGAGGTCGGCACCCCCAAGTAGGCGTTTGCAGTTATACTCTCTAGCTTCACGGTCGTACGAGTAAAGGGTGGTGAAAGGCGTGGGCCGGGGCCCACGTTTTTCTTTGTCCGGACACAGACGAGAGATGGGAGAGAGTGAGGGTGACCGAGAACAGTGTCAGCAGTCGCGTTCGCCAGCTCATCGAACCCGTTCTCGCCCAGGACGGCGTCGAAGTCTTCGATGTCGAGCAGCAGGCGTCGGTCCTGAAGGTGACTGTCGACCGCCCAGGTGGCGTCGACATCGACACCATCAGCGAAGCGACGCGCCGGATCTCGGCCGAACTCGATCGCGCTGATCCTGTGGCCGGCCGGTACCTCTTGGAGGTCTCGAGCCCTGGCCTGGAGCGGCCGTTGCGCACGCCCGTGCACTTCGAGCGTGCAATTGGCACGGATGTGACTGTGAAGCTGCAGCCGGGGGTGGCCACCGATCGCAGGATTGACGGCATTCTCGAGTCCGCCGACGATACGGGCATCGTCGTCGCTGGCAACCACCTCGCCTACGTCGACATCCAGTCGGCCCGCACCAAGTTCGTCTGGCCCGCCCCCAAGCAGTCGCCCAGACAGAAGGCAGGCAAGAAGTGAGTTCCAACTTAGATTTGATGGAGGCGCTGCAGGTCATCGAGCGCGAGAAGGGCGTCTCGATCGAGATCCTGCTCGAGGCACTCGCCAACGCCTTGGTCTCTGCCTATAAGCGCATGCCCGACGCCGCCGAAGAGGCATTCGTCACCATCGACCCCGACACCGGGGAGATGCATGTCTATGCCCAAGACCTCGACGAGGACGGCAACGTCACCCGCGAATGGGAGGACACCCCAGAGGACTTCGGCCGAATTGCGGCGCAGACGGCCAAGCAGGTAATCCTTCAGCGCATCCGCGAGGCCGAGCGGGAGATGAAGTACGAGGACTACAAGGGCCGCGAGGGCGACATCGTCACCGGCATCATCCAGCAGAACGATCAGCGCTACACCCTTCTCGACCTAGGCCGGGTGGAAGCATTGCTTCCCCAGGCCGAGCAGGTTCCTTACGAGCGCTATGAGCACGGCGCGCGCCTCAAGGCCTACATCGTGGAAGTCCGAAAGACGGCCAAGGGCCCGCAGATCGTCGTGAGTCGCACGCACCCCGGGCTCATCAAGCGCCTCTTCGAGCTCGAAGTGCCCGAGATCAACGATGGCGTCGTCGAGCTCAAGGCGGTCGCCCGAGAGCCCGGCCATCGCACGAAGATCGCGGTCTGGTCGAACGACTCGAATGTCGACCCGGTAGGTGCCTGTGTCGGGGCCCGAGGCGCCCGGGTGCGTATGGTCGTCAACGAGCTACGGGGCGAAAAGGTTGACATCGTCCCGTTCTCCGACGACCCTCCGGAGTTCGTTATGAAGGCCCTGTCGCCGGCGCGTGTCAGCCAGGTCCGCATCGACGAGGACTCCGGCACGGCCCTGGTCATCGTCCCTGACTACCAGTTGTCGCTGGCCATCGGGAAGGAAGGCCAGAACGCCAGGCTCGCCGCCAGGCTCACCGGGTGGCGGGTCGACATCATGAGCGAGACCCAACACACCGAAGCCGAAGCCGGTTACGCCGGTGAGGAATGGGCCCAGGGCGAGTGGATCACCGACGACGCCGGGAACATGGTGTGGCGGCCGGCCGAGGGCGGCGAAAGCCTCTCGGCCGATGAGTGGTCCCAGCAGCCCGGCGGCGAAACCAAGGACGGGCCACCCCCACCCCCGCCTCCGGCCGATGTTCCGGTCGCCGCCGATGCTCCGGTCGCCGCCGAAGCACAGGCACCGGCTCAACCGGGGGAGGCAAAGGAATAACCTCCTCACGCACGTGTATTGGGTGCCGGAGGGCCACCGACCCGACTGATCTGGTCAGGATCGTGGCCCGGCCCAATGGAACGCTCGAAGTCGGGCGCACGCTGCCGGGTCGGGGAGCTTGGCTCTGCCGAGAGTCTCCATCCTGCCTCGATGCGGCTTACGGGCGAAAGGCCTTTGCCCGGGCGCTGCGCACACCGGTCTCGTCAGAAGCCCTGGCGGGGCTGCGAGAGCACCTCGGCGAGCGTGGGAGGATAGAGGAGAGCAGGCAATGACCGGCGGCGGGGCGTGACCGGTACACGAAGAGCACAAGACGTCTCAGTAAAAGCAATATCGAGAGGAGCTGGGCAACAACTTGGCACCGAGGATCCGGGTCTACGAGCTAGCACGAGAGCTCGGGCTCTCCAACAAGGAGACGCTCGACTTGTGCAGCGCGCTCGGTATCGGCGTCAAGAGTCACTCCTCGAGCATCGAGGATGCCCAAGCCGACAGGATCCGCCGCAAGGCTGAGCGCGAGGGCCTAAAACGCGAGGTCGCACCGCCTGAGGAACCGGCGCCGAAGCCGGCCTCGATCAGTCGTAGGCGACCGCCTGTTGGTGACGAATCGTCGGCGCCACCAGCAGATCTGGGTTCTGGTGGTACGAGCGGTCAGGATCGGGGCGCCAGCCGGTCAACGCCCGAAGCGCCTCACCGGTTGGTCACCAGCCGGCCCGCCTCTGAGCAGCCCGACGTGGCTGCCAGCCGTCCGGCGGCCGCCACGGTGGCGCCTCACGCTCCTCCTTCACCGGCCCCGGCTCCGCCGCCGCGCCCGGCGGTCCCAGCGGCCCCGGCTGCCGCCACGCCGGCGCCTGTAGCGCCGCCCGCTCCGGCCGATCCTCCAGCGCCGCCCCGTCCGGCCGAGGCACCGGCTGCCGCGTCAGCGCCACCGTCGGCGCCCGCTGCACCGTCAGAGCGCGGCGTACCCGCGCTCCCCGGCGACGAGCCGTCGGGTCAGCCGGTGTCGCCAACCGGCAAGCCCATCCCTCCGCCGCCGGGCTTCCGGCGCTCGGCCAGCGGCAAACCCATTCCTCCACCTCCTGGCTTGGGGGGGCGCGGCACTGCTCCTGGCGCCCGCCCGGGCGGCTCAACTCGTCCCGCGGGCACCGGCCGTCCCGGCGGCGTTGGCCGCCCAGCCCAAGGCGCGCGTCCCGGCGGAGCTGGCGCGCCCGCCCGTCCCGGAGGAGCTGGCCGTCCCGGCGGTTTTGGCGCCGATCGCCCCGGTGGCGCGTTTGGCCGTCCGCCCGGGGGCCCCGGTGGCCCCGGGGGTGGCAGAGGTGGCCCTGGAGGGGGCCCGCCAGGACGTGGTGGCCCGGGTCAGAACCGGCCCCGTCCGCCGCGCCGTCGCCGGCGCCGGCGCAGCTTCGAGGAGTTGGAGCCGACCCAGGCGACGACGTACAGCCGCTCCGAGGCACCGATTCCCGAAGGGGAGATCGTTGTCGAGCGCGGTTCGAGCGCGCAGCAACTCGGCCCCAAGCTCAACCGGAGTGCGGCCGATGTAGTCAGATTCTTGTACCAGCAGGGCGAGATGGTGACCGCGACCCAATCGCTCACCGACGACATGATCGAGCTTTTCGCGGTCGAGGTAGGCGCCGAGGTGCTGCTCGTCGATCCTGGTCAGGAGCAAGAGGTCGAGCTGCAAGGGCTCCTCGGTGAGGACCCCGGTGACGAAGACGAGGATGCACTGCGCGACCGGCCGCCGGTGATCACCGTGATGGGTCACGTCGACCACGGCAAGACGCTGCTACTCGACCGCATCCGGGAGACCGACGTGGTCAGTGGCGAGGCGGGCGGGATCACCCAACACATTGGCGCTTACCAGGTGGTCAAGGACGGCCGCCTCATCACCTTCATCGACACGCCGGGTCACGAGGCGTTCACGGCCATGCGTGCCCGGGGGGCGGAGGCCACCGACATCGCGGTGCTCGTCGTCGCCGCGGATGATGGCGTGATGCCCCAGACAGCCGAGGCGATCGACCACGCCAAGGCGGCCGACGTACCCATCGTCGTCGCCATCAACAAAGTCGACCGCGAAGACGCTGACCCAAACCGGGTCCGTCAGCAGCTTTCCGAGCACGGTTTGGTGCCCGAGGAGTGGGGCGGGGACACGATCATGGTCGAGGTCTCGGCCCTGCAGGGCATGGGCATCGACGACCTTCTCGAGCAGCTGATCGTCGTCGCTGACGTCGAGGAGCTGGTGGCCAATCCTGAGGGACGGGCCCGTGGCGTCGTCCTCGAGGCCAACCTCGATATCGGCCGTGGCCCCGTCGCCACCGTCCTAGTGCAGCGAGGAACGCTGCGGGTAGGCGACTGGATCGTCGCCGGTCCAGCCTGGGGACGGGTCAAGGCCCTCCTCGATCACCACGACGACGCAATCAAGGAGGCGCTGCCGTCAACGCCGGTGGTGGTGCAGGGTCTCTCCGACGTGCCCGGTGCCGGCGACGAGTTCCGGGTGGCACCCGACAACAAGACGGCGCGGGTCGTGGCCGAGGCGCGCGAGCAGCGCTTCCGCTTCGCCGACCTGTCGAAGACCGGATCGGCCGTCGGCCCCGGTGCGCGCCTCGAAGACATCTTCGAGCAGATCCAGCGGGGCGAGACGGCCACGCTCAACCTCATCCTGAAGGCCGATGTTCACGGTTCACTCGAGGCGCTCACGAGCAGCCTGAAGAAGCTCGAGCGCGACGACGTCAAGCTCGCCTTCGTGCGCCGGGGAGTCGGCGGTATCACCGAGAACGATGTCACCTTGGGGGCGGCCTCGAACGGCACGATCATCGGCTTCAACGTGCGACCAGATCGCAAGGCCCGAGAGCTAGCCGAGGCCGAAAACGTCGAGATCCGGAACTATCAGATCATCTACCAGGTGCTCGAAGACATCGAGCGTGCCATGGTCGGACTGTTGGCCCCCGAGTTCGAAGAGGTCGTGACCGGCGAAGCCGAGGTGCGTGACATCTTCCGGGTACCAAAAATCGGCGCCGTTGCCGGCTGCTACGTTCGCAACGGGGTGATCACGCGGGGATCGAAGGTGCGGTTCCTTCGCGAGGGCGTCATCATCTGGACGGGCAGCATCACGTCGCTGCGCCGATTCAAAGACGACGTTCGCGAGGTCGCCACCGGCTTCGAGTGCGGCATCGGTCTCTCCGACTTCCAAGACCTTCGTGCCGGCGACATCATCGAGACCTACGACGAACGGGAGATCCCGAGGACCTAGGCCAGGTGGGTGACGAGTGAGAGGACCTAAGCGGTGGAGCCCTTCCTCGACTTCTCGGCCTTCTTGGCCTTCTTGGCCGCCCGTTTTTCCATGAGCGACTTTCCCTGCTTCTTGTTATTCGCCGAGGGCGGTGCCTTTTCAGCCATGGCGCCACCCTATGCCTTTTTAGAAACTTCGGCTTACTAGGACCCAACCCAGACGATGACCCTTCGAGCTTCAGGACTACAGATCGAGATCGGCGCCCGCGTGCTGCTCGCCGACGCCACCTTTGAGCTGCGCGCCGGCGAGAAGGTCGCCCTGGTCGGGCCCAACGGCGCGGGCAAGACGACACTGCTACGCACTATCGCCGGTGATGCCGCTCCTGCCGGTGGCAGCGTGCGGTTACCCGCGCTGGTGGGCTGGCTCCCGCAAGACACCGTGGTCGGCACCGATGTCAGTCACACACTTGCCTTCGATCACCTGGTGGCCGCCAGCCCGCTGGCAAGTGTGGGGCAGCACCTGACCTTGGTCCACGACGAAATGTCACAGGCGGGAGTCGACGGCGACGCCGATGCTCTCGACGGAGCCGTCCATCGTTACGGCGAACTAGAGGAGCGGTTCCGGGTCGGCGGCGGCTACGAGCTCGAGTCGACCGCCGAGCGCATTGCCGCCGGCATCGGCCTCGACGAAGAGGCGCTATTGGAGAAGGTCGGGTCGCTCTCCGGTGGGCAGCGCCGGCGTTTGGAACTGGCCCGGGTGCTCCTCTCCGACGGTGAGCTGCTGATCCTCGACGAGCCCACCAACCACCTCGACGTCGAGGCCAAGGCATTCGTGATGGACTTCCTGCGCACGTCGCCCAGCGCGGTGCTCGTCGTGAGCCACGACATCGCACTCATGAACGAGTCGATCGACCGCGTTTTCTCTTTGGAAGGCGGCCGGCTCGACATCTATCGCGGCACGTACTCGGAGTTCCTCGCCAAGCGCGCCGAGCGAGAGGCCGCAATTGCCCGTGATACGACGAACGCGCAACGGGAGGTCGCCCGCTTGCAGCGGACGGCCGACAAGTTCCGACAAGGGAACGCAACGTCGGCCCGGAAGAGGAAGAACTTCGAGCAACGAATCGAGCGCATCACCGGCGACCAGGCCAAGGGGCCTTCGGTCGTAAAGCGCAAGGCACTCAAGGTGCGGTTCCCCGAGCCCGTGCGCGCCGGTGATCGGGTCATCGGTGTCGAGGGGCTTGCCAAGGGCTTCGGAGGTCACGCTGTCCTCGACGGCGTGGGATTCACTGTGGGCCGGGGCGAGGTGTTCCTCGTCGTCGGCCCCAACGGCGCCGGGAAGACGACCCTGCTCCGATGTCTGGCGGGGATACACCCGCAGGACGCGGGCACAGTGACCTTCGGTTCGAACGTGACGCTCGGCTATTACGCCCAGGAGCACGAGGACATCCCCGCCGGTTCGACAGTGCTCGAGGTGATACAGGCAGCGGCCTCGCCCGGTGTGACCATCTCCGAGTTACGTGCCATCGCCGGCCACTTCGGACTCATCGGCGATGTCGCCCACCAGGATGCGTCAACGCTCTCGGGCGGGGAGAAGACGAAGCTTTCACTGGCCCGGCTGGTGGCGGGCAAGGCCAACCTCCTGCTTCTTGACGAGCCCACCAACAACCTCGACACCTTGTCGCGAGCTGCGGTGCTCGACGCCCTTCAGCATTTCGGCGGAACCGTGATCCTCGTGAGCCACGATCTCGATTTCGTCACCGAGCTCGCTCCTGAGCACGCCATCGTCCTCCCGTCCGGGCGACGCCTTCCCTTCGACGAGCGCATGCTCGAGCTGGTGCCGGCAAGAAACCCCATCGCCGTATAGGCGGTTCGGCACCCGCGCCCGTCACAATGGGCTGGTGCACATCGGTCTGGTGCGGTTCGAGGCTCATATCCCGGAGAGTCGATCTCTGAAGGAGAAGCGCGCCGTCGTGAAGCCGATCGTGGAGCGGATCCGTCAGCGACACTCGCTGTCTGTCGCCGAAGTCGCACACCACGACAAGTGGCAACGGTGCGCCGTGGGTCTGGCGGTAGTTGCCGAGTCACAACGCCACGCCCTCGACGTAGTCAACGCGGTGGAGCGCTACGTATGGAGTCTTCCGGGTATCGAGATATCGGCGTTCGAGACACGGTGGTCGAGCTGGGAGGACGCTGAAGATGACCTCTAAGAGGGGTTACCCGCGCATCGAGCGGGTGAACGAAGCGCTTCGCGAGGTGATCGCCGACGAACTACGACTTATCGACGATGAGGAACTCGCGCTCGTCACGATCACCGGCGTCAAGACCAACTCTGACCTGCGGAATGCAACGGTTTGGTTTTCGGCACTTTCGACCGATAAGGAATCTGAGGTAGTCGCCGACAGCTTGGCGATTCACCGCATTCGTCTCCAGGCCGCAGTTGCTCGCCAGCTACGTCTGAAACGCACGCCCGAATTAGTCTTTCAGTCCGACCCAGCTATAGCCGTTGGTACTAGAGTGGAAGATATCCTGAAGGACCTGAAGCGCCCGCCGCCCGAAGGCGAGGATCGCCGGACATGAGTGACAACCGAGGCATTTCGATTGACAGCGCGCTCGACAGAGCTGCTGACGCGATCGCCTCGGCCTCCTCACTCGCACTCGCCTGTCACGTCGTTCCCGACGGCGACGCCCTCGGCTCGATGCTTGCGCTGCACCACCTCGCCCAACTCCATGGGAAGACCTCTGTCGCTTCCTGGCCGTCGCCCTTTGTCTTCGGGAACCACTACTCCTTCATCCCTGGCCTCGACCTGGCCACCAAGCCCGACGACTACCCCCCCGTCCCCGACCTGATGCTGACATTCGACTGCGGGTCGCTGGCCCGGCTGGGCGAGTTAGCCGCGCCGGCGCGCGCCGCTCGCGAACTCATCGTGATCGATCACCACGTCACCAATGACGGCTACGGCACGATCAACGTGATCGACCCTGATGCGGCCGCCTCGGCCGTGATCGTCCGCCGCCTGTTTGACCGACTCGGGTGGGCGCTTGATCGCGATGCCGCCATCTGTCTGTACACCGGGCTCGTGTGTGACACCGGTCGATTCCAGTACGACAACACCACTCCCGAGGTCTTTGAGCTGGCGGGCGAGCTTGCGGAGTTCCACCTCCCGATCAGTGCCATCAGCCGCCAGCTCTTCGAGGAGCACCGGCTGGCCTACCTCCGACTGGTGGCGGCTGCCCTCG
>DATLEI010000085.1:0-3650 GCA_035525375.1 Acidimicrobiales bacterium | reverse complement strand
GCACATCAGTTCGAGCGATTCCCAGAGGTCGTGGTGGTGGTAGTCGGCCAAGAGCCTCACGAGGGCACCTGCCCGCAGAAGTTGCACGTCCAGACGCGCACGTCGTTACGAGCCGCGATGCGTATATCGCCGGCGTGTTTGCACGACCGGTGACGCGGGCCGCATCGGTCCTGCCAGGGCCACATGACCCGCTCGCAGTCTGCGCAGTAGTTGGACAGGAGTCGAAGCAGGAAGCGCCTCACGAGAGGAACGCCTTCCACTGGGCACCGATGGTCTCGATGCCGAACAACTCGATGGCTCGCCGACGCATCCGAGCGCTGTCCCCCGCAGGATCGGGCGGGTTATCGAGGTAGAACCGCAAGAGGTCGCGGGCCTCGGCGGGACGGTCGAACGATCCCCAGTGACCGACGATCTCGTGGGCTTCGAACAGGTCCGCGCCGTCCCAGTCGCCGCCCCAGGCTTGGGCTCCGATGCTGACGACCGGAACCCCGGAGAGCATCGCCTCGATGAGTCCGAGGGTGTACGAGGCCGGACGGGTTCCGGTGTACAGGTAGGCGCGAGCCGAGCGCAGATAGTCGAGCATCCACGCGTATGAGAGGCTGCCGTACCCACCAATCTTCTCGCTACCCTTGCCTGCGGGCATCGCTGGGAGCCCATCGGTCGCGGCCTGCCAGAACGGGTAGCCGCACGAGTCGCCACGTTTCACGAGGTCTTGGGTGAGGTTCGCGACCCAGACGTCATCGCCCCGCCACGGCCCGTAGTCGTCGGGGTACTTGCCGAAGCGGATGAGGGCGTCTTCTCCTGCGAAGTGGCCCTTGCGCTCGAAGTAGCGCCGCTCGGCCGGGGAGTAGCGGACGACCTGGAGGCCCTTGAAGCCCGACAGGTACTCCTCGAGCATCGGGTTCGACTGGCCGCAGGTGCGCCAGATGACCCGCTTGTGGCGGATGCGCTCCCACTGGCCGCCGATCCACTGCTCCGGGAAGTGGTGGACGATGATGACGTCGGCCCAGTCGATGATGTCGTCGTGCAGCACGGCCTTGCCCCAGTCGATGGCCCGACCCGGCTCGCCGCGTTCTGCGCGGACCTCGTTCAGCCGCGCCACGAGCTCGGGATGGTGGGGCGCGTCGGGGAGGGCTGGGCGAATGCCCTCACCCGAGCGCGAGGGGACTTCGTAGCCTCCTGGGGCGAAGCAGTCGAAGCCCAGGTCAGTGAACATCCGTAGATCGTCGTACTCGGCCACGGCGTGACTCGCGAGCAGAAGCACCCTCATCGGGCCACCGCCCGGAACAGGCCGACCCCGCCGTCATCGGACAGCACGGTGACCTCGTGGGTGACGTCGAGCAGCCGGTGGAGGCGTTCGGGTCCTGAGAAGTCGTGGTCGTGGCCGTGCCACTCGCCGAAGATGCGCTCGACCTTGCCGACCGACCTGGAATCGAGCAGTGACCACTCGCCGCCCTCGCAGTCGGTCTTGAGAGCCGCGATGCGCCCGCCCGCCATCTTGACGAGCTGTGCCAGGGTCACCTTTTCGGTGGTGATCGTGGGGCCGTCGTTGTAGCCGAGGTTGCCCACGAAGCGGTCGTCGAGGTCCGTCCCGTACCGCACGGTCTTGGTCCCGACCGCGGCTTCCACGAACGTCACTCTGGACGTGAGGTCGTTGAGGGCCATCGTCTCGCGGGCGAGGGCCATGTTCTCGGGGATGGGCTCGACCAGGATGGCCGTCGCTTCGGGGTTGTCGAGCAGGACCGCGAGGCTGACCACCCCGATGTGCGCCCCGACATCGACGAACACGCCTTCGATGTGGAGATCCGCGAGGCCGTACTCGTCGTCGCCCGTGGCCCAGTGGTTGGACAGCGTGGCGAGGGCGAGCGAGAGGTCCGAGGTCTCGTCTCGGATGACCAGTTGCCCACGACCGCCTCTCGCGGCGGTCACGGGCTGGACTTCGGTATCCACGGCTGAGCGCCTCCGTGTATGCGAGCGCAGTGGGTGAAGCCCCGACCGGCGCTCATACGGCCGGGGCTCCCTGAAACGGAATGGCCGCTAACGGCGGCCAGTCGGGTCAGATACCGGTGACCTGCTGGACCCGGCCGGTGCGGACGTACGGCTCGGCGTTGAAGCCGAACATCTCCTCACCGCGGAAGCCGGTGACGTTCTGGTCGAACCGCGTGCCGCCGTCCGAGACGTCGATGCGGAACTCGTCCGAAACGTAGATCTCGACCTCGGAACGCTCGATGATGAGCGCCGTGCCGATCTTGGCCGCGGGCCAGTACGGGTCGCGCCGGATGGGAACGCCCCAGACCGAGGTGATCGGGGGAGAGCCCGCCGCGCCGTCTGCCGGGTCGATGGCCCAGCCACCGGCGTACGAGGTGCCGAGGCCCTCGGTCGCGAGTTCCCAGAAGTCGGTCGGGTGCATGACCACGCACAGGTTGGCCTGGTCGGCCACGATGCCCCGAGCTTCCATCGCGCTGATGCCGCGGCCGATGGCCGCTGCACGAGGCTCGGACGAAAGCGCGGTGCGGAACGCAGCCGGGTCGCCGTAGGCGCCGATGGCCGCGAAGAAGCCCAGCGGCTGGGACGAGCCCGAGCCGTTGTTGATGTACTGCGCCTCGGTGGCGCCGATGGACTTGGCGAGCCGGCGTCGGGCAGCGGCCTCGGCAGCCCCGTTGGACTGGCGCAGGAGCTGGTTGCCGATGTCGGCGATCTGGGCGATCTGGTACAGGGTCGCCGTGGCCTGCCCGAAGGCGAAGTCACGAACGTCCTTGTTCGAGCCGTACGCACCCTGCAAGAGCGCCGCGGTGATGGCCGTGGTCTCGTACGGGATGTCGATGGCTGCGCCGTTGCCGACCTGGACCACGTTGAAGAGGTCGCGGTACGGGTTCTGCGCGGCGATCTGCGTGACGAGCGCCGCCACGAAGTTGTTGGGGACGATGGACTGGCCGGTCGCGTCCGACGTGCCCAACACGGACTTCACGAACGCCTGCGCGTCCACGTCGCCCTTGCGCTGGTTCACGATGGCGGCGAGGAAGTTGTCCTCGTTGTACCGCCCGACGCTCTTGACCGACGGCTGCGAGCTGACGGCCGACAGGATGGCGGACGCCTTCTGCGAAGCCTGGCTGCGGCCGAACGCCTTGAGGCGGTCGTCGATCGCGTTGACGCGAGCCTCGACCTCCTTGATGCGCTTCTCTTCGAGCAGGCTGTCGATCTGCGCCGACTTGGCGGTGATCTCCTCCTCGATGGACGCCACGCGGTCGATCGGCATATCGGCCTTGTCGCGCAGCTCGTTGGCGAGGTCCGTGACCTCCTTCGTCAGGGCGTCGACCCTGTTCTCGAACTCTGTTGCCATGTGTTCCTCCGCCCGCTGAGCGCGACGGGGATCAGGACCGAAGGCGCGTGAGCACCTCGGTCAGTTGGTCAAGGGTTGCCAGGAGCTTCGCCGGGTCCTCGCCACCTTCCGGCAGGTCGGGACCAAGGTCGGACTCGCTTCCGATGAGCAGTGAGCCCTTGCGGGCGTCCACCGCGATACCGGCGTCGTAGAAGTGGTCGAGCGCTTTCACGGGGACGACCCGTGCGAAGGGGTTGGCAGGGGTCGGGGTGAGGGTCTGCTCGATGTGCGGCCAGACGAGGATCTCGCCCGAGCGGTCCTTGCGGACCAG
>DATLEI010000075.1:0-2771 GCA_035525375.1 Acidimicrobiales bacterium | reverse complement strand
GCCGGCCTTGACCTGGTTGATGGTCGGCGGGTTGCTCACCGCGCCGAGGAACCCATTGAAGTCGTAGCCCAGCCGTTGACCCACGTTCCAGGTGCTCGCCGATGCGGTCAGGATGGTCATGTCCGAGGTCCCCGCACCGCTGGCGACGCAGGGACTGGGCGTGGCCGTTCCGACCGGGCTGCAGGGGCTCGTGATCGGGACCCCGTTGCGGAAGATCGTGAACGGCACGAGCGATGGATCGACATGGAAGACAAGCGTCAGTGGGTTGTCCACGGTGGTCGCCGCCGTCGATTCGATCTCGAACTGCTGGCCGACGAACTCGTACCCCGAAGGCGCGGTGCCGAGGGCGGTCTCCGCGATGGTGACCGACCCGCCGCCGGCCCCCGCAGGCACGATGACGTCTGTCGTCACCGACCCAGCCCCCGGCGTGGTCGAAACAGTGCCGCCCGATTCGGGTATCGCTGCGACGGTCACCGGATCGGACTGTGCTGAACCACACGCGTTATTGGCCGAGACCGTCACCGTGTACGTGACGCCAGGGTCGAGCACGCCAATGCTTGCGGTCGTCTGGGTGCCGTCGACCTCCCCCAAGGTCGCTCCTTGTTCCCCATGGCCGACGGTGATCCCATAGCCCGTGATCGCTACGCCCCCGTCGTCCGCCGGCGCCACCCAGCTGACGGTCCCCTCCCCGTCTGCCGCGATCGTGACGGTCACGTCCGTGGGGGCGCCAGGCCGGCCTCCGTGGAACGTGCGCGTGACTTCGAACGACACCGACAGATCGGTGGCGGATTGATAGCTTTCGTTGCCGACGACGTCGGCGAGCACGGCGTCGTAGGCCGTCCAAGTGCCGAGCTCGGTGTCCATGTCGAGGTAGAGCTCTACGAGATAGTTGTCAGCGCCCTGCGGATCGAAGCCGGTCTGCCAAGTGTTCCCGCTGGGGCTCATGAAGGTGATCGGCGAACCCGGGTAGAAGCCGGAGAGGTCGTCGGTGATGACCGCGTCGAACTGGACCCGTCGGTTGAGGTAGCTGCAGTCGCCAACGTCGACCGATTGGTACGTCGCGGAGGAGATGGAGACCAGCGCGGGCGGTGTGACGTCATCGGTTCCGGTCACCGTGACAGCGCCGGGGAAACCGAGGCCGACCAGTGCGTCCGAATCCAGGTACAGCCAGTTGTAGTCCGGGTCCGCTGCACCGACCACGGCTGCCCACTCACCGACCGCCGCATATGGCGGGAACGTCACATTTGCCCTGAAATCGTCGGGGTTGCCCGCGGTGTCGGTGTTTCGCTCGAAGTAGCCCACCACGGAGGCGCTGCCGCGCGGAGCGCTGAAGCTGATCGTCGGACCCTCTTGCAGCACCTCGCCGGTGTCCGGGTCCCTCACGAGGTCAACGACGCCGGTTTGGTCGGTGAACGTCGCGGCGACCGTGAGCGTGACCGGGTCGGCGCCATTGACCAGCGTCGCCGGAGTGAACGCGAGTGCGTCAAGGGTCGGTGGGTTTCCGTCGTCCGCGAGCGCCGTCCCCGGAAGGATGGCGACGCCGAGAACAGCGACCATGACGATTGCCAGCGGTACCGATCTGGCCGGGCGAGTTGTCAAGTCGGAACCCCTCTCACGTGTGACCCGAGACGCTAACAGTCCTGATCAGCCGGGGGAGTCGCCTACCGTACAGACCTGAACCAGGTTGCATGACGCCCCGCGCTCTCTCAACTTTGGGGTCGGGCGACGTACGCTGAGCCGCCGGTCTACGATCCCGCCTTGCGCCTCCTTCGCGCCGCGACGATCGGCGTCGTGGTGACTCTCGTCGCCGCGGTGTCGTATGTGGCTGTTGGCGCGCTGCGGGATCGCGCGGAGACGAACCGAACGACCGAGCGGTTCGATCCGCCGGTCTGGGCCGGCCAGAACGTTCCGGGCCCGTGCGCGTCGGGTGGCTTCTATGCCCGAGATGGCGAGAAGATCGTCCTCACGATCGCGGCGCACTGCCTGGAGGCGATCCCCGGCACGGCCCTCCGCGACTCGGAGGGCCGGCTGGTCGGCACCTTCGGGCGTCCCGCTGCAATCGCGGATTGCCCCAAGGGGCGGCTCTGCCTCGCCGCGGACATCCTGGGGCTGGAGCTCCCTCCGGATCGGATCCCGTGGGGGCACCTGAACCTGGTCGACATGGGCGCCGGCGGCTACCGGACGCTCGGCGAGGACACTCGCCCCCTGACCTGTGCCGACATCCACAAGGGCGACCGCATCGAGGTCGACGGCCGGGAACGCTACCGGACGGGGACGGTCATCGAGATCGGACGGTATGAGCACCCAGTCGACGCCATCTTTCCGTGCATGGTGGTCACCGACGTCGAAGGCGGCAGCGGCGACTCCGGCAGTGCCGTCCTCATCGATGGCCAGCCTGCTGGCACCACGTCTCGCGTGATCGGGCGATACCTCGCGTTCACCCCGCTTGCCGAGGGCTTGGCGAACCTGGGGCTGGAGCTCTGCACCGCGCCCGACTGCGACTTGTCTCCGACGGCGGCGCCCGAGAACTGACGGGGGTCTGCCCGCCCGCGCTACGCACGTTTGCGTACTTGGAGGGCCGAATCCCGCGTGCTACGCTCCGGCGCCCTCGGCCCGGAATCGGGTCGGAACGATCGGGAGTGCGCATCGCCGGATGACCGCGGGCCCAACCAGCGGGAGCAGCCAGCACGTCGCCCAGCTCGAGCTTGGCCTCGGCGCTCCCCGACTCCCGATCGAGGCCGAGTGGAAGGCCCAGCAGCGGCTGTGGGGCC
>DATLEI010000073.1:0-3144 GCA_035525375.1 Acidimicrobiales bacterium | reverse complement strand
GACCTTGATGGCGGTTTGTTCGTCGATGGCGTATGCCGGGACGCCGATCTCGGCCGCCCAGCGCTCTGCATCGGCCAGCGTGTTGGTCGGGAACGCGTAGAGGTGCGGGAAGATGCAGAAATCAACGATCCCGAGTGTGTGGTCGTCTGGCGCGGATGGCCAGTTGACGAAATCGCTCCCGATCCGCGGCGTCATCACCATGCTTCCGGCACTCACTCCCAGCCATACCGTCTCGGGCAGGGACGGCAGCAGATCGGCCAGCCCGGACTCCCGCATCCAGTGGCACAGGTACGTCGCATCGCCGCCGTCGACGAGGAGCACGTCGGCCTCCCGGACCCAGGGGACCCACCGCTCCGCGCCGATGGAGGGCAGTGCCGTGAGCTCGAGGACACCGAGCGACGCCCAACCCAGGCCGGAGAAGTTCTGCCACGTGGCCTCGGCGGCTATCAATCCCCGGACCGATGCCGGACCGCACTTGGGGTGACCCCATTGCGCGGTCGGAACGACCAGGGCGTGGCACTCGGTGATCGGCTTACCCAGGAGCTGCACGAGCGCAGACTGGATGCTTGGGTTCGTGACGCCGCCAGACGTCAGCAAGAGCTTCAAGATGTCTCCAAGTTTCGCGCGTGAAAGTACACGAACGTGGAGAAGCTCGACCCGCGCCCCCGGAGTCATCGCAAGTGTATGAGTCGAACCGTCGGCTACGCCGACTTGACGGCGACTAGTTCCCACTTGGGGCGCCCGACGATCGGGAGCTGGACGACGTGGTGAATACGCGGCCCCGACTCCTACCGGGGACGCCAGTGCCTCGGACTTCCGCTTGCGTCCCGCCTATGGGTGTGCTACATACTGAACCACATGGTTCAGTATGCCCGGACCCGCTTCGATGCCTCGTTTACCGCGCTCTCCGATCCCACCCGACGTGGCGTTCTGGAGCAACTCTGGCAAGGCGGAGCTTCGATCACGGACCTTGCTGACAAATTCGGAATGACCCTCACTGGCATGAAGAAGCATGTTGGCGTCCTGGAGAGGGCGGGGCTCGTCACCACGGAGAAGGTCGGGCGCGTTCGGACCTGCAACCTCGGCCCGCGCCGATTGGACGAGGAACAGGCATGGATCGAGAGGTACCGCCAGCTCTGGGACGCGCGTTTCGACGAACTGGACAAGGTTGTTGAAGAACTGAAACGGAAGGAGAAGTCCTCATGAAGAACCCCACGACGGTGCAGCGGCAGTCCGAGCGTGAACTCGTCGTCACGCGAACTTTCAAAGCCCCGGCGCGCCTTGTGTTCGAGGCGTGGACCAAGCCCGAGCTGTTCAAGCAGTGGTGGGTGCCAAAGTCGATGGGTATGTCTCTGCGGTCCTGTGAGATGGATGTTCGTGTCGGGGGCAAGTACCGTCTCGAGTTCGAACCCGATGGTGTGGCGTTCTTCGGTACGTACAAGGAAGTAACACCGCACTCGCGCCTCGCCTGGACCAACGAGGAAAGTGACGAGGGTTCCGTCACGACGGTCACCTTCGAGGAACAAGGCGGCATGACGTTGCTGGTCATGAACGAGCTTTATGCATCGAAGGAAGCTCTCGACGCTGCCGGCACCGGAGCGGCGGATGCGACGGTCGAGACATTCGCGCAACTCGACGAGCTTCTGGTCACCCTCGGCTAGGTCTGGTCCTCGTCGTCATCGAAGTCCGGCCAGGCCGCGATGTCGACCTTGTGGTTGTCGGGGGACGCGAGCGTCCACCAGGCGGGCGCGTGACTGTCGTCGACCATCCTTCCGCCAGCTTCGAGGGCCGCAGCGACCCGCGCCTCGGCCTGATCTGCCGGCACGCTGACGTCGATGTGGGTGCGGCCGCGGCCCGGCATGGGTGGCTTGAGCTGCTGGAACGAGAAGTGCGGGTTGCGTCGGTGGCGATCGACCACGTCCTCATTCGGCCCGAGGCGCTTGTAGCCAAGGGCGGCCGCCCAAAACGGACCAATGTCGCTGCCGGCGTCCTGCGCCACGGCTATAGCAACTACCTGAACCTGGGACGGGTCCGGCACGACCTGCAACCTCCGAGCCTCAGCCGAGATACGGCGGGCCAGGTCGAAATCTCGCTCGCTTAGTGCTCCGTATTCACCGGACGCAGTCCGGACGGTTACTCCGTCGGGTCGCACGTCCACATCCGGGAATTGGCCGACGGATTCGGCGACCTGCGCGATAGCGGCGACAAATCTCGCTGCCTCCGCGAACGACCTGACGCGGAAGTAGGCGTGCGCACCAGAGAAAAGGACCCGCCAGTCCTCAACGCCGTCGGAGTTGTGGAAGGCTCGAGCAGTTGTTCGTCTTTCGCTCATGGGCCGATGCTAGGGCCGCCAGCGGCAGGTTCGAATGATGTCCGGGACCGCCGAGGCGGGTGCGTTCATTAGGTGGCCATTGACTCGGTTCGGCGGCGGAGGTGCTGGCCGGTCAGCGAGGGCTTGGACTCCGCGAGCTCGGCGGGCGGTCCCTCGAAGACGATCTTCCCGCCGTCGTGGCCGGCGCCTGGACCGAGGTCGATGACCCAGTCCGCGCGGGCGACCACGTCGAGGTTGTGCTCGATCACGACGACAGTCCGCCCCGACTCGACCAGCCGGTCCATCAGGCCGATGAGGTTGTCGACGTCGTGCATGTGCAGGCCGGACGTCGGCTCGTCGAGGACGAAGACGTCGGCGTCGCCGCTCATCTCGATGGCCAGCTTCAGTCGTTGGCGCTCGCCACCGGAAAGCGTGTTGAGCATCTGCCCGAGCGAGATGTAGCCCAGCCCCACGTCGGCTAGGCGGTCGAGCATCACTCGGATCGGCTTTTCGGTGAAGAACGCCTGGGCCTCCTCGACGGACATGTCGAGCACCTCGGCGATGTTCCTGTCCCGCAGCTTGTAGCCGAGCACCTCGTCTGTGAACCGCTTGCCGCCGCACGTCTCGCAGACAGTCACGACCCCAGCCATCATCGCCAGGTCCGTGTAGATCAGGCCGAGCCCGCGGCAATCCGGGCACGCACCTTCCGAGTTGGCGCTGAACAGCGCGGGCTTGACGCCGTTCGCCGAGGCGAACGCCTTGCGGATCCCGTCGAGCATCCCCGTGTACGTCGCCGGGTTGGAGCGGCGCGAACCCTTGATGGCCGATTGATC
>DATLEI010000071.1:0-2630 GCA_035525375.1 Acidimicrobiales bacterium | reverse complement strand
CCGACACGGGAGTGTGTCGAGGCGTGGCGGGCTGCGCTCGATGCGGAGGTTGTGGAGCGACGCCGTCTGCTCGACCACGTCTCGCAGCTGATCAACGCCGAGGAGGCGCCGACGATGACCGATCCCACCGATGCCGGAGCCCCCAAGATAACGCTGCAGAGGGCTATTCCGGTGCTCGCCTCGCTTGACCTGGATGCGACCCAGCGGTTCTACGCCGACAGGATCGGCTTCTCGCCGGTGGCGCGGTACCCGGATTACGCGATCTGCGCTCGGGATGGGGTCCAGCTCCACTTCTGGCTGACTGACGATGCCGACATCCCGAAGGAGACGTCGTGCCGCATCGACGTCCTGGGCATCGAGGCTCTCTACGAGGAGATGACCGCCTCCGGGGTTGTCCACCCGAACGGGCCACTTCGGCAGCAACCATGGGGATTCAAGGAGTTCGCTGTACTCGACAGCGACGGCAACCTCATCAAGTTCGGCGAGCGGATGGACGGACCTACCTGAGAGTGCCCCCAAGCCCCGAGGTGTCTGGCGGTCGGACCGCCATAACGCCGGTTTCGGGAGTCGATCAGCGTTTCACGATCCCCCTGCAAGAACGACGGATCAGTGAACGCGTCGAACTCGCGGCGCCCACGACGGCCAGGAAGAGCAGCACCAGTCCCACGAGCACGAGGAGGATCAGTGTGCCGGCGTCGAGCTCTCCTCCGACGATGGCGGCAATCACGATGAAGAACAGGACGATTGCGGCCACGCCGGCGAGGAGCACGAGGAGCAAGAGCCCAACGAGGGCGAGGATCAGCGGCGGCCCGACCGCCCAGAGTGCTGCGGCCGTGGCCCGACCGACGTCCTCCCCCCGCCGCTGAGCCAACAAGCCGCGGGCAACCACGTAGCCCACGGCGCTCAGCAGCAGGAACCCGGCCGGCGCCGGGAAGACTTCCCAGCCACCCAGGTCGACGTCCACCGTGGTCAGCCCCGGCCCGCCGTTGACCATCTCTCCAGTCTGACCTCTGCCCGGCCTGCGGGCATCGGGATCGGAATGGCGACGTCGCCTTGCTCGC
Source organism: Acidimicrobiales bacterium (assembly GCA_035525375.1). Classification (GTDB taxonomy): domain Bacteria; phylum Actinomycetota; class Acidimicrobiia; order Acidimicrobiales; family AC-14; genus JALZBN01. The sequence goes on along the minus strand of DATLEI010000071.1, from coordinate 1,569 downwards.
CGGTACGGATGCGCAGCACCCGGCCGACGTCAAGCTCCAGATCCCCCGACGTTCATGCAGACTGGGCTCGTGACCACGCCGAGCCTGAGAGCCGAGATGGAGTCAGGGGCTGTATGGGACGATCCATCTGAGGATTTGCTCTACGACTTGCTGGGCGACGTGGAGCGCGGCGACGAGCAGTTCATGGTTGTGGAGCGGACCTCGGATCCTTCGGGTCAGACATACCTGCAGGCGATCCTGGGTGACAGCGGCGGCTGGATATTGGAGCGCCGCGACGGTGGGCCTGACGCCCATTACCGTGCTTCGTCGGCCGAGCTTCGGACGGTCCACGCAGCGGTTACGGCATGGGCCTTCGAGCTTCCGGACTGGGCGAACGCCGTGTTCTGGCAGAAAACGAGAGTGTGAGGGCACTAAGGCGGACCGAGGAGCGAAGGCCTGTCGAGTCGGCGTAACGGCGTCAGCGGGGCGCTATCCCATAACAACAAGTCGTCGCGCTGGCGCAGCGTCGCTGCGAACGCGGACGGAGCGACACCCATCGGGCGCCCTTCCACGAGCCACCCGAGCCATTCCGGCAGTATGTCCTAATGGATCCGGAGACCGCGGCCGCCGCCGCTCGGCTCGAGTCGGCGCTCGCACGACACGGCGTGCCCGCTGAGTTCGATCGTTTCTCGGGGCCCGAGCTCACGGCCCTAGACATCACTCCTGCGCTGAGCCCCGAACTCGTTTCCTTCTACGAGACTCGCGCGCCTCGGAACTGTGAGCTGGAGTTTTCGCCGGAACAGCTGCGGCTCTACAGCCCTGACGAGTTGGACGAACGGCAACGCGGATACAGAGCAGGCGACTGGCAAGATCCCTGGCTGGCCATAGGCGACAGCAGTGCTGATCCGGTCATCGCAAATACGGCCGAGGAGGGCACACCGATCGCTCTGGCCATTCATGGAATCGGCGAGTGGCGAGCGCGGTGGGTCGCGCCGACGTTGGCAACCTTTCTAGGCGCACTTTCTGATTGGGTCGTCGTGCTCTACGGACAGTTCGGCGGCGAGATGCTCGACGAGGACTTGGACTTCGACGTCAAGCCCGGTTTCGTCGACGCCATCCGCTCCGTGCTCGCAGAGTCGCTTCCAGAGGAGTGCGTCACGGCGTGGATCGACTACGTCACCACCTAGGCGGGGAGCGCCGGGGAGTGCGGCTTCCACGGGAGTTGCCGTCCCATAATCCCGGCCCTCGCAAAACTGAGTGGCGCCCCGTACCGCCGGCTTCGCGACGTCGGCGTACCGCTCCTGAGCGTTTTTGGCGAGCGTGAGGCGCTGGCGAGGACGCCGTTATTGGCGATGCCGTCTTCATGGTCGTCGCTGGGCAACAGCACGCGGCAAGTCGACACTCGCCTCGTTCATATTCCAGAACTCTCAGCCGTCGTCAGCCTCGAGTGGGCCTACAGACCGAGGTTGCCGGTGAGCAGCAACACGAGGAGGATGATCAGCAGGACGCCGCCCAAGCCGATGCCGGGCCCTCGGTAGGCTCCGCCCCCGTACCCGAAACCGCCGCCAAAGGCCAGGACGATGAGGACGA
>DATLEI010000067.1:0-2129 GCA_035525375.1 Acidimicrobiales bacterium | reverse complement strand
GTGCGTCCCCGTGCCGGTCTCTCCGTCGGTGTGTCGCCCGCGCGCGCTGTCTCACCACTGCGCCGATGACTGTCACTACTCGCATCCCCGCCACAGCTTATCCACTTAATCCACACACCGACAACAGGTTATATTTGTGATGTGGGAAGGCCCATCCCACGTAGTTACGCGAATTTTACATGGTATTGTGCGCCATCCCGCGTTCGCCTACTTTGGCCATCCGTTTCGGGACGGGTGCGCGGCTCGAGCGGCTCGAGTGGTCGATGCGGATCCGGACGCGGAACAGGATGTGACGGACGTGGCGCTGGTGGCAGCTGAGCTCGATGGTTTCCGTAGTGCAGTCTCTGCACTCTCTTCTCTTCCATACATTCGCTTGCGGGGAGCTCCATGAATTCGTCCACCCCACGGGACGCGCTTTCGCTGTCGTCCAATGCCATTACGGTCCTCGAAAAGCGGTATCTCATCAAGGATGACGGCGGCAAGCCGGTTGAGACACCCGAGGACCTGTTCTGGCGCGTGGCGCGGACGATCGCGGAGGCCGACCGCCGCTACGGCGTCTCCGTCGGCGCCGTGGAGGAGGTGGCCCAGGCCTTCTATGGCCTCATGGCGAACCGGCTCTTCGTTCCCAACTCCCCGTCGCTGATGAACGCCGGCCGCCCGCTCGGCCAGCTCAGCGCCTGCTTCGTCCTCCCGGTCGACGACGCGCTGTCCAACGGCAAGAGCGGCATCTACGACACGCTCCGCGCCATGGCCTTGGTGCACCAGAGCGGCGGAGGCACCGGCTTCAGCTTCTCGCGCCTCCGGCCCAAGAACGACATCGTCCGCTCGACGATGGGCGTGGCCTCGGGCCCGGTCTCGTTCATGAGCCTGTTCGACGCCTCGACCGACGTGGTCAAGCAGGGCGGCACCCGGCGCGGCGCCAACATGGGCATCCTGCGGGTGGACCACCCGGACATCATGGAGTTCGTCACCTGCAAGGACGACACGAGCAAGATCACCAACTTCAACATCTCGGTCGCCGTCACCGACGACTTCATGGCCGCGGTCGAGGCCGACAGCATGTACGACCTGCACCACCCGAAGACCGGCAAGGTCGTCGGCCAGCTCAACGCGCGCGAGGTCTGGGAGAAGATCATCCACGGCGCCTGGAAGACCGGCGAGCCGGGCGTGTTCTTCGTCGACAAAGCCAATTACTACAATCCGGTGCCGCACCTCGGCGCCTACGAGGCCACCAACCCCTGCGGTGAGCAGCCCCTCCTGCCGTACGACGTCTGCAACCTCGGCTCGATCAATCTCGGCGCTTTCGTGAAGGATGGAGAGATCGACTGGGACCATCTCCGCATGGTGGTCCACCTCTCGACCCATTTCCTCGAGAACGTGATCGACGCGAACCAGTATCCGCTACCCGAGATCACCGAGCTGGCCCAGCGCATCCGCCGCATCGGCCTGGGCGTCATGGGGCTCGCCGACCTGTTCATCAAGCTCGGCATCCCGTACGACTCCGAGGAAGGCGTGACCCTGGGCCGCCGGATCCAGCAGTTCGTGGACGAGGAGGCCAAGGTCGAGAGCGAGCGGCTCGCCCGGGACCGAGGCGTCTTTCCCGAGTGGGAGCGGAGCATCTGGGGCCCGGACAAGACCGCGGCGCGCGGTCCCAAGGGCGAGCGGGTCCGCCCGATGCGCCGCCTCCGGAACTGCAACGTCACCACGGTGGCGCCGACCGGCACCATCTCGATCATCGCCGGCTGCAGCTCGGGAATCGAGCCGCTCTTCGCCGTGGCGTTCATGCGGAACCAGGCCGGCGTGCTGATGCCCGACGTCAACGAGGACTTCGTCGCCATCGCGAAGGCCGAGGGCTGGCATTCCGAGGACCTGATGCACCGGATCGCCGAGGCGGGGCACATCGAGTTTCCCGAAGTGCCGGAGAAGTGGCGGCGCGTGTTCGTCACCGCCAACCACATCAAGCCCGAGTGGCACATCCGGATGCAGGGGGCGTTCCAGGAGTTCAACGACAGCGCCATCTCGAAGACCTGCAACTTCGCCAACGACGCGACCGAGGCGTACGTCGAGGAGATCTACCGCCTCGCCTACAGCCTCAACTGCAAGGGCGTGACCGTCTACCGCGACGGCAG
>DATLEI010000063.1:0-20278 GCA_035525375.1 Acidimicrobiales bacterium | reverse complement strand
CCTCCGAGGAGCTCTTCGAGTTGCAGGCGGATCAGCCGGCCGTCGGTTCCGAGCTCGACGATGTAGCCGTGAATCTCTTCGGCGATTCGCCGAACCATCTCGGTGCGCTGCAAGACGGTGACCACGTCGCGCACCGTGACGAGGTCTTCGACCTCGAGGGCGGACAACGACCCCGACACCGTGTCGAGGCGGACCTTGTAGCGCTCGAGGGTCTGGAGGGCCTGGTTGGCGCGGTTGAGGAGGCGGGCACTGAGCTCGAGCGGATGCTTGTGATCGCCGTAGTAGACGGCGATCGAGGACATGTTCTCGGACACGGAAACGACCGGGACATTGAGCGACCGGGCGACTCGCTCGGCGGTGCGGTGGCGGGTGCCGGTTTCCGACGTCGGCGCAGTGGGATCGGGAACGAGGTGCACGTTGGCCCGGGCGATCCGGCTTGCGTCGGGAGCCAGGATGATGGCGCCATCCATCTTCGCCAGCTCCGACAGGCGCTGCGGGCTGAACTCGGCGTCGAGCAAGAAACCACCGGAGCAGATAGCAAGCACCTCGGGACCGTCGCCGACAACGATGAGGGCGCCCTTGTTGGCCTGAAGGATTCGGTCGAGTCCTTCACGCAGCGGCTGTCCCGGAGCGACGGCGGCCAGTGCATCGGTCAGCCCGAGATTTCGCCGGGCGGGCATTGCGCAATCGTAGTTGGCATTGGCTGCGTGCCTCTCATGGCCTTTCCACGAAGACCTGCGGCGGCGACCGCCGCTTCGACAGTGGCCACCGGCACAGCCGTGATCCCGGGAGGAGCGGGCGGCGCCGAGGCCGGTACGAGGGCTCGGCGGAAACCCAGGCGGGCCGCCTCGGCCAGCCGGCGCTCCATCTGCCCGACCTGGCGGACCTCGCCCCCGAGGCCGACCTCGCCACACGCGACCAGATCATCAGGCAGAGGCCGATCAACCGCAGACGACTTCAGGGCGAGGCACAGGGCGAGATCGGCGCCCGGCTCCGCCACCTTCACGCCCCCTGCCGCCAGGGCATAAACGTCGGCTTTAGAAGTGTCCATCCCGGAGCGCTGTTGGAGGACGGCCAGTAGGAGCGCCAAGCGGCCGGAATCGAGGCCTTGGGCGGAACGGCGCGGCATTGGCGCGCCGGTTTGCACGACGAGAGCCTGGACCTCGACCAACAACGGACGGTGACCCTCGAGCGTGGGCACGACAGCGGAGCCCGGAACCCCTGAGCGGCGGTCGGAGAGAAAGAGCCCGCCCGCGTCCGGCACACCCTGGAGTCCCTGGCCCGTCATTTCGAAGATGCCGAGCTCGCCGGTGGGGCCGAAACGATGCTTTGTCGCTCGAAGCAGCCGCAGGGAGTGGTGACGGTCTCCGTCGAACGACAGGACGGTGTCGACAACGTGCTCGAGGACCCTGGGCCCGGCAAGTCCGCCATCTTTGGTTACGTGGCCGACGAGCATCGTCGCCATGGCCCGCTGCTTGGACAGCCGCACCAATTGGTAGGCGCACTCACGGACCTGGGTGACCGATCCCGGCGCGGATGCGATCTCGGGGTCGAGGATCGTCTGTACGGAGTCAACCACGACGTGGGTCGGAGCGATGGATTCGATGTGGGCGCTGATCTGCGGCAGCTCAGTCCCGGAGACGAGCCAGACGTTGGGCATGTGGGGGACGAGGCGCCCGGCGCGCAGATGAACCTGCTGCTTGGACTCCTCGGCCGTGACCAGCAGGCAGCGCGCGCCGGACGCGCCGAGTGACGCTAAGACCTGCAGGAGAAGGGTTGACTTGCCGATACCCGGCTCACCACCGACAAGAGTGACGGACCCAGCCACAAGCCCTCCGCCCAGAACCCGATCGAGCTCGCCGATGCCCGTCGGTAGGGGCTGCCACGCGCCGGACTCGACATTGCCCATGAGCTGGGGCCGGTCGGCGACGGCGCCCACCGGCATGCGTATGCGGGTCGTTTCAAGCTCTTCAACGAGCGCGTTCCATGCCGAGCATCCCGGGCACCGCCCCGCCCACTTAGGTGACTGGCAGCCACATTCCTCACACCGAAAGACGGTCTTTGTCCGGCTCATAGGAGCGCAGACTACGAACCCACTAGGACAAGAAAGGTCAGGCGCGACGGCGCCGGCGGACGACCAACAGGATTGCCGCCGCGGCGCACAGCAGCGCGACCATCGCCGGTACGACGGGGACGAGTCGCCACGACTCGGCCGACGCGTGCAACACCGTCTTCTGCCCAAGCGGGGGGCTCCACTCCTTGGTTCCCCCCGGAAAGCGCGCCGTGACCGCGAACCGGAACGCGCCCTCGTCGGGCTTGAACGTATCGCCCAACTTGGCCTTGAGGTCGGGATCGAGGAATGTCGACATCCCTCCCGAAAGGTCGACAACGCCGGAAAAGGTGGTGCGGCTCTTCAGGAGTGTCCGGTCTTGTCGGAGGGTTAGGTCACGAAACGGCCCATCAATCCCGCCGAGCTCGTTCATGACCTCCGTCGCCTGGCCCGGGGTCGAGAAGCGCTTCGACGCCCGCACCCACAGCAGTCCATCGTCCTCCTGCTGGGGTCCTGTTACCGTCCAGCCCGATTGGCGCAGGTCGTCGACGCGCAGCTGCTCGGCCAAGCGCGGCGTGGCCTTGGCGGCCTCAACATCGAGTCCGACTCCGGCGCGCACGATCCCGGTGCCGTCGGCCTTGGCGTCGATTTCGGCCGCGACAGTGACCTGACACGCCGTAGACAGGAGGAGAACTACTGCGAGAACGGCCGAACTGGTGACACTCTTTGCCGTATAGCGGCAAGAAGTGTCACCAGTTCGTGCTGCTCGGGCGTTACTCGGAGGCAGGACCCGTCTCGGCCAACTCGACCGGAGGTGGCTCGATGCCCTCCACGGAGCGGAACACGATCTCGCCGTCGGCGGCGTCGGCGATGATCGTCTCTCCGGCGCGGAACTCCTTCCAGAGGATCCGCTCGGACAGGGCGTCTTCGATCATGCGCTGGATGGCGCGCCGCAGAGGGCGGGCCCCCAATGTGGGGTCGTAGCCCTTCTCGGCCAAGAGGAACTTGGCCTCATCGGTGAGCTCCAAAGCCAAGCCTTGGCTTTGAAGTTGGGTTTGGAGGCGACGGATCATGAGGTCGACGATCTGGGTGACCTCTTCCTTCGTCAGCTCGTGGAAGACGATGGTGTCGTCAACGCGGTTGAGGAACTCGGGCCGGAAATGCTGCTTGAGCGCCTCCTGCACCCGCTCCTTCATCTTCTCGTAGGTCACCGCGTGGCTCGACTTCTGGAAACCCACGGCGGCCTTGCGAAGGTCAGCCGTGCCCAGGTTCGAGGTCATGATCAGCACCGTGTTCTTGAAGTCGACGGTGCGGCCCTGGGCGTCGGTCAACCGACCGTCTTCCAGGATCTGCAGCAGGGCGTTGAAGACGTCAGGGTGGGCCTTCTCGACCTCGTCGAACAGCACCACTGAGAACGGCTTACGCCTCACGGCCTCGGTGAGCTGACCGCCCTCCTCGTAGCCGACATAGCCCGGAGGGGAGCCGACCAACCGGGACACGGTGTGCTTCTCCATGTACTCGCTCATGTCGAGCTGGATCAGGTGGCTCTCGTCGCCGAAGAGGAACTCGGCCAGCGTCTTGGCCAGCTCGGTCTTACCGACGCCGGACGGGCCCAGGAAGATGAACGAGCCGCTCGGGCGCTTGGGGTCTTTGAGCCCGGCGCGCGTGCGACGGATGGCCTGGGAGACGGCCTTGATGGCGTCTTCCTGGCCGATGACCCGCTTGTGCAGCTCGTCCTCCATGCGGAGGAGCTTGGCGGTCTCTTCCTCCGTGAGCTTGTAGACGGGGATACCGGTCCACAACGCCAGTACCTCGGCGATGGCCTCTTCGTCGACCTCGTCGAAGAGATCGATGCCCTCGGCGCGCCACTCGGTCTCTTTGGTGGCCCGGGTGTCGAGCAGCGACTTCTCCTGGTCGCGCAACTTGGCGGCCTGCTCGAACTTCTGGTTCTCGATGGCGTTGTCCTTCTCGCGCCGGACACGAGTGATCTCGGCCTCGAGCTCCTTGTAGTCAGACGGAGTCTTCATCCGCCGCATGACCATACGGCTGCCGGCTTCGTCGATGAGGTCGATGGCCTTGTCAGGCAGGTGGCGGTCGGAGATGTAGCGGTCGGACAGGTTGGCAGCGGCGACGACGGCCTGGTCGGTGATCGTCACCCGGTGGTGAGACTCGTAGCGGTCACGGATGCCGCGCAGGATCTCGATGGTGTGGGCGACCGACGGCTCTTCCACCTTGATGGGCTGGAAGCGGCGCTCGAGGGCGGCGTCCTTTTCGAGGTGCTTGCGGTACTCGTCGAGCGTGGTCGCGCCGATCGTTTGCAGCTCACCTCGGGCCAGCATGGGCTTGAGGATCGAGGCCGCGTCGATGGCACCTTCAGCCGCGCCGGCACCGACCAAGGTGTGCAGCTCGTCGATGAACAGGATGATGTCGCCGCGGGTGCGGATCTCCTTCAGCACCTTCTTGAGGCGCTCCTCGAAGTCACCGCGGTAGCGGGACCCGGCAACGAGCGCGCCAAGGTCAAGGGTGTAGAGCTGCTTACCCTTGAGTGTCTCGGGCACGTCGTTGGCGACGATCTTCTGGGAGAAGCCCTCGACGATGGCGGTCTTGCCGACGCCGGGCTCCCCGATGAGCACGGGGTTGTTCTTGGTGCGACGGGAAAGCACCTGCATGACGCGCTCCATCTCCCGTTCGCGCCCGATGACTGGGTCGAGCTTCTTCTCGCGCGCCAGCTGGGTGAGGTTGCGACCGAACTGGTCAAGCACCAGGGAGCCGGTGGGAGCCGACTCGCCGCTGGGTCCGCCGCTCGTGGCGCCTTCCTTGCCGGCATAGCCCGACAGGAGCTGGATGACCTGCTGGCGAACACGGCTCAAATCTGCGCCGAGCTTCACGAGCACTTGGGCGGCAACGCCCTCACCTTCGCGAATCAAGCCGAGGAGGATGTGCTCAGTGCCGATGTAGTTGTGGCCGAGCTGCAGCGCCTCACGCAATGAGAGCTCGAGCACCTTCTTGGCGCGCGGGGTGAAGGGAATGTGGCCACTGGGCGACGATCCGCCCTGACCGATGATCTCCTCGACCTGGGTACGAACGGCTTCGAGGGAAATTCCCAACTGCTCGAGGGCCTGGGCCGCGACGCCCTCACCTTCGTGGATCAGCCCGAGCAAAATGTGCTCGGTACCGATGTAGTTATGGTTGAGGAGTCGCGCCTCTTCCTGGGCCAACACAACGACCCTTCGGGCTCTATCTGTAAATCGTTCGAACAAAGGAACCCTCCCCTCCGGTTGATGGCGGGTCCGTAGCGGTCAGTCTACCGGCGCAGTAGGTAGATGTAACACGCAGGTACGGCGTATTGATCCCGATTCCAGAGATTGGACCTACGTGACGTAGGTTCTTGTGGTGGCCAGCCTGGCGCCGCTGCTCGCGTTGCCCCATCTCGAGGACGACCTGGCCCGTGTAGAAGCGGCCTTGTTGCGCACTGTCCAGACCGGCGACCCCATTCTCACCGAGGTGGCGAGCCACCTCGTTCCTGCGGGCGGAAAGCGGCTGCGACCGGCCCTTGCGCTATGTGTGGGTGAACTGAACGGGCGACCTGCGTCTGACGATGTGGTCATGGGCGCGTGCGCGGTCGAGCTCGTCCACATGGGCTCGCTCTATCACGACGACGTCATGGACGAAGCCAAGACGCGCCGGAATGTAGAAAGCGTGAACTCCCGGTGGGGGAATCTGGTGGCGATCCTCGCCGGAGATTTCCTCCTGGCCCGGGCGTCTGAAATTGCGGCGTCGCTGGGCACCGAGGTCGCCGGACTCCTGGCCACGACGATCGGCCGGCTCTGCGAAGGCCAGGTGCGCGAGCTGTCGCAGACGTTTGACGTCGAACGCAGCGAGGAGGCCTACCTTGCCTCCATCGCGGGAAAGACGGCGGCGTTAATGGCGACTGCCTGCCGCATCGGCGCCATCACCGCTGGCATCGACCGGGCTGACGTGGAGGCGTTCACCGCCTACGGGCAAGACCTCGGCATGGTGTTCCAGATCGTCGATGACATCCTCGACGTTGTCGCCACCGACGAGGAGCTGGGCAAGCCCGCCGGAAACGATCTCATGGAGGGGGTCTATACGCTTCCCGTGATCCGGGCCTTGGCGTCCGAGAATTCTGGCGAGCTACGGGCATTGCTCACCGGACCCCTCGATCGCCCGACCATCGACAAGGCCCGCGCCCTCATCCGCTCCAATGGAGCGGTCGGCTCGGCGCGCGCCGTGGCCCGCCGGTACGCGTCAGCGGCGTCCGGCACCCTCGACACCTTGGGCGAGAGTGCGGTGCTGACTGCCCTGCGCACGCTTCCAGCCCATCTCGAGGAGACCGTCCCCGCCTGATCTGCGTCATCAGAGTGAGCCCATCTGGTGGCGTACACCCTGGCCGACGCTTTCGACCCATGACATCTCGCAGGAGCCGTCGCCGAGCCGGTTGCTGGAGCGCTCCGGTGTCACCCGACCGTCGTTAGCAGTCGGTTCCCCGAACACGACGCTTGACCGTGGCAACCCGTCGCAGCTGACGAGCGGCGCGCCGAGGTACTCCGTCGACATCACCGACCAGCTCGTCAGGCGGCGCCAATCGCCGGGCACCTGGATCCGGCCAATCTGCGCCTCTCGGCCGTCGTTCTGGTCTTGCACAACGGCCGTCCACCAGCCGGGGTCGTCGGTCCAGACGCGGAGGGCGTATTCGCCGCCCGCCTTCCAGGGAAACTGGATGCTGCTCCCGTTACCCATGCTGTCGCCGGCGACGGCGTGTCCGCCCTCAATGAGAAAGATGGCGCGCTTGTCGCCCCCGGCGGATTGAAAGCCGACGTGGCCTGCGCCGCCCTGGACCAGCCTGAATCCGTGGGCCCATAGGTAATCGGCACCGGGCGCAGGGTCGACCTCGGGAACGAGGAGGTGTTCGAAGCTGCTGTAGCCCATCGGCACTGTCCGGTAGACGGTGGGGGACGGCGGCCACCACCATTCAGTGAAGATGGGTTTCGGAACGGGAGGTTGCCGTCGCAGTCGGCGCGCCACTGACCTAGCCGTCTCCCCGCTCAGACGGTTGCTCGGGCCCTCGCGATTCGGGGCGCATGGTGGGGAAGAGGATCACGTCACGGATGTTCGTCGCCCCCGTCAGGAGCATCGCCAGACGGTCGATGCCGATGCCCAGGCCGGCAGTCGGCGGGAGGCCGTACTCCAATGCCCTGACATAGTCGTAGTCGAATGCCATCGCCTCGTCGTCGCCGGCGGCGCGCTCCGCGACCTGCGCTTCGAACCGGGCGCGCTGGTCGTCGGGATCTATCAGCTCACTAAACGCGTTGGCGAGCTCGCGGCCGGCCACGACGGCCTCGAACCGCTCGACGAAACCGGGTTCCGATCGGTGGGCGCGTGCGAGAGGTGAAACCTCGAGCGGGTAGTCGATGACGAAGATCGGACCCCAGAGATTGGGCTCGGCCGTCTTCTCGTAGATCTCGAGGATGAGCTTGCCCGGGCCCCACGAGGGCTCGGTGTGGACGTCGAGTTCGTCGGCGATTTGGCCAAGCTCGCCAGTGCCCATGCTGAGGCTCAACCGGTGCCCCGTGTGTTCTTCGACCAGGTCGAGCATGGTGGCCCGCCGCCAGGGTGGGGTCAGGTCGATCTCACGGCCTTCATATTCGAGTTGGGTCGAGCCTCGAAGCTCGGTCGCCAGATGGGCCACCAACTCTTCGATCACGACCATCATGTCGGTGTAGTCGGCATAGGCCTCATAGGCCTCCAGCATCGTGAACTCGGGTCCATGCCGGGGCGAGATGCCCTCGTTGCGAAAGACCCGAGCGATCTCGAAGACTTTCTCGAAGCCCCCGACTACCAGGCGCTTGAGGTGCAGCTCGGGAGCGATGCGGAGGAAGAGGTCGATGTCGAGCGCGTTGTGGTGGGTCGTGAACGGCTTGGCCCCGGCGTGGAGCTGCTGCAGCACGGGTGTTTCAACTTCAACGTATCCCCGGCGTTCGAACCACCGCCGGGCCAGGCTGACCATTCGGCTCCGGTCGAGTGCGGCGCGCCGGGCCTCGTCGGTGACCCACAAGTCCACATAGCGCTGGCGGTAACGAGTGTCGACGTCGGCGAGCCCATGCCACTTGTCGGGGAACTGCCGGCGCGCCTCGGCCAGCCGTACCCATTCCTCGACCATTACCGAGAGCTCGCCCCGGCGCGTGGTCATGACCTCGCCGCGCACCCCGATCCAGTCGCCAAGGTTGAGCTCGCAGAATGATTGCCCGTTCCCGGCCGCTCGGGCCTCGTCGAACCGTGGCGTGGTCTCTGCGTTGGCGAACAGCTGGATGCGGCCCGAAGAGTCGGCGAGTGTGCCGAAAGCGACCTTTCCCTGCACGCGCCGTAGCATGAGCCGCCCGGCCACCGACACCTTGTCGCCAGTGTGCGATCCCGGCTCGAGGTCGTCGTATTGGCTTTGCAGCGCGGCAGCTTCTGCGGTTCGCTCGAATCGGTAGGGGACGCCTTGATCCTCGGGTGACTCCGGGTTCACGGCGCGTTCCGCTCATAGATGAGCCGGAGGCCGTGGAGGGTGAGCCACGGTTCGTGGTGGTCAATGGTTGCGGAGTGCGGCGAGACCACATCGCCGAGACCACCGGTGGAGATCACGGTGCATTCGCCCAGCTCTTCTTGGAAACGACGGCAGAGTCCATCGACTGCGTCGACGAACCCGAACAGCACCCCGGCCTGAACCGACGCGACCGTGCTCTTGCCGATCACCCGCTTGGGGCGGCTGAGGTCGACTCGGGGCAGAGCGGCGGCGCGTTCGAACAGGGCGTCAAGGCTTATCTCGATGCCGGGCATGATGGCACCGCCCAGGTACTCGCCGTTTTCCGACGTTGCATCGACGGTTGTCGCCGTGCCGAAGTCGACGACGATGCACGGCCCGCCGTACAGGTCAAAGGCGGCTATGGCATTGGCGATCCTGTCTGCGCCGACCTCGCGGGGATTGTCGTAGAGGATGGGCATGCCACTCTTCGTGCCCGGTTCGAGCACCACCGGCGGCACAGAGAAGTAGCGCTCGGCCATCTCGCGTAGAACAGCGGTGAGGCGCGGAACTGTCGAAGAGACGACCACCCCGGAAATATCACTGAAGGTCGCGCCGCGCTGTGCGAGAAACTGCCCGATGAGAAGGGCGTGCTCGTCGGAGCTGCGCTCGTCGCTGGTGGCAATGCGCCAATGGTCGAGCAGCTCGTTGCCGCGCTCGGCCGCCGGGTACAACCCGAGCACTGTCTGGGTGTTTCCCGCGTCGATGGCCAGCAGCACGTCAGATGGCGGGCTGAACATCGAGGGCAATGTCGAGCACCGGCGCGGAGTGGGTTATGGCGCCGACCGAGATGAGGGGCGCGCCGGCGGCCGCATAGTCGGCCACGTTGTCGAGGGTGATGCCGCCCGAGACCTCGACCAGGCACCGTCCGCCAACATCGGCAATGCACTCGGCCACCTGGTCGGCCGACATGTTGTCGAGGAGCACCATGTGCGCGCCGGCAGCCACTGCGAGCTTCACCTGCTCGGCTGAATCGCACTCGACCTCGATCATGCGTCCGGGCCATCGCTGTCGAGCCGTAACGATCGCCTCAGGGATGGAGATGCCAGCCAGGTGGTTGTCCTTGAGCAAGATCCCGTCGGAGAGCGACGCCCGGTGGTTCACACCACCACCGGCGCGCACGGCCGCCTTCTCCAGTGCCCGCAGGCCCGGCGCGGTCTTGCGGGTGTCACGGATCTGGGCACTGGTGCCGGTCACGGCCTCGACGTAGCGGCGGGTGAGGGTCGCGACGCCGGACAGGTGTCCGAGCAGGTTCAGCGCGGCGCGCTCGGCCGTGAGGATCGGAACCAAGGGTCCAGCCACATGCGCGATCGCAGCGTTGGGTCCGACTTCGTCGCCATCGTCAGCGGACCAAAACACGGCGACCGAAGGATCGATCTGGGCGAAGGCTTCCGTTGCCGCCAACCGTCCTGCGAGCACCCCCCCGGCGCGCGCGACCAGGTCCGCTGAGGCGCGCACGTCGAATGGCAACAGTGATGCCGTGATGTCGCCAAGCGGGCGAAGGTCTTCGGCGAGGGCCCGCGTCACGACCTCACGAACCGCGTCGATCGGTGGGTAGGCGGAGTTCATTCGAGAACGATGTGGCGCTCGAAGGCGGGCGACCGCTCAGGAAAGTCGCGCCGGTTGTGGGCGCCACGTGTCTCTTCACGCGCCGTGGCCGCGGCGACCAGGGCCCGGGCTACCACCGCAAGGTTGGAGAGCTCCCACTCGCCGACGGTGTCGGACGCCGGGGTCGAGGGCACCATGTTGGCCGCGGTTGCCGCTTCGGCGAGCAAGGTCGAGTCGCGCAGGAGCCCGGCGTGAGCGCTCATCTCCAACTGGAGCGCTTCTCGCCCCTTGACCCCGGCTTCAACCCGCGGGAACGCCCCTGCCGAAAGGCTTTCGCGCCGGGTCCTGGTTGGGTGGGCCGAGCTCATGAGACCCGTCGGATCCGGACCTTCCTTGCCGCCCGCGACGGCCTCCACGACTCGTGCCGCGAACACCATGCCCTCGAGCAACGAGTTGGATCCCAACCGGTTGGCGCCGTGGACGCCAGTACAGGCGACCTCGCCCGCGGCCCAGAGACCGGGCAGGGCGGTGGCGCCGTCGAGGTCAGTAATCACTCCGCCGATCATGTAGTGGGCGGCGGGAGCGATGGGCAGCCAATCTGTCGCAGGATCCAGGCCGGCCCGGTGAAGGGCCGCCGCAATCGTCGGAAACCGGATTTCGAATCCCTCGATCGCCGTCGTGTCGAGCCAGAGGTGGTCGACGCCCTGGTCGAGCATCCGACCGGCCATTGCCCGGGCGACGACGTCGCGCGGCGCGAGCTCGTCGACGAATTGATTGCCGTCGATGTCGCGAATCAGCGCGCCGTGGCCGCGTAGAGCCTCGGAGAGCAACGGCCGGGGCACCGATGGGTGGTGCAAGGCGGTGGGGTGGAACTGGACGAACTCCAGGTCGGCAACAGGAACGCCGGCGCGTAGTGCCATGGCCATGCCGTCGCCCGTCGCCTCCGGCGGATTCGTCGTAACCGCGTACAGCTGGCCGGCACCGCCGCTGGCCATCAACGTGTGCCGGGCTCGGATCTCGTGGCGGTTCCCGGCCGGATCGAGCGCCACGACGCCGTGGCATCGTCCATCGACGAGCAGGTCGACCGCGAACCAGCGCTCCATCAGCGAGGCCGCCGTTGTGCGTGCCGCCGCCACCAACGCCCGCTCGATCTCGGCACCTGTTGCCGCACCGCCCGCATGCACCACTCGGGCAACCGAGTGCCCACCCTCGCGCGCCAGGGCCAGCGCGCCACCTGGGTCGCGGTCGAACACCGCGCCCAGGGCGATGAGGTCGTTCACGCGCGCCGGGCCCTCCTCAACGAGCACTCGCACGGCATCGACATCGCATAGTCCCGCACCGGCAGCCAGCGTGTCGGCCAAGTGGAGATCAGTGGAGTCAGGATCTCCGAAGAGCACTGCGGCGACGCCGCCCTGGGCCCAGCGCGTCGTCGCCTGGGAGAGGTCTCCCTTGGTCAGCACTCCGACCCGGAGGCCGAGCACCGACGCTTTCACAGCCGCGGACAGGCCGGCAACGCCACTCCCCAGGACGAGGAGATCAAGCTCTGGCATGAAGCCGGACGCTACTTGGCGGTGACCGGTTCGAGCGGGCGATTGTCGGCGCCGACCCGGACAACTGTCGGCGCGTACTCGGCCAGCGCCGACTCTTCATAGTCAGCGTAGGTCACAAGAATCACCCGGTCGCCGGTGTCGACGAGGCGCGCCGCAGCCCCGTTGAGCTGTACCTGGCCGGGCTCGCCGAGAATGGCGTAGGTCTCGAAGCGGGCGCCGTTGTCGACGTCGAGCACAGCCACCTGCTCCCATTCGCGGATGTCGGCGCGGGCCATCAGGTCACTGTCAATCGACACCGAGCCCTCGTAGTCAACATCGGTCGACGTCACGACCGCCCGGTGGATCTTGCTCTTCAACATTCGCCTGCGCATCAGGCGCTCACCCCCAAGTTGTCAATCAGCCGGATGTCATCGAAGCAGGCAGCGACAAGCAGCCGAGCCTCACCCGTTACTTGTTCGAGGCGCTGCAGTGTCAGAGCATCGACGACCTCGGCGTAGTCGAGCCCGGCGCGTGGCTCGGTCGCCACTGTTGCGGCCATCGAAGCTCGGATCGCAGCTGCGTTCTGCACGCCGCCCTCGATCATGGCCTGGCCTTGCGTCAGCGCCCGGTAGAGGACAGTGGCTGCGGCCCGGTTGGCACCACTCAGCCGGACATTGCGGCTAGAGCAAGCCAGACCATCTGCCTCCCGGACGGTCGGGCAGCCGACCACCTCGATGGGAAAGGACAGGTCGGTCACGACGCGCCGCACGACGAGTAGCTGCTGGTAGTCCTTCTCGCCGAAGTACGCCCGGCACGCGCCGGCCAGGTTGAACAGCTTGGCCACCACCGTTGCAACGCCATCGAAGTGACCCGGTCGGCTGGCGCCTTCGAAACCCTCCGAGAGACCTTCGACGCGCACCGAGGCCGCGGTGCGTCCCCCACCGGGATACATCTCCTCGACGCTCGGCGCGAACACGAGGTCGGCACCGGCATCGGCAGCCGTACTCAGGTCGCCGTCGAGGTTGCGGGGATAGCCGACCAGGTCGCCGGGGGAGCCGAACTGCAGCGGGTTCACGAAGATGCTGACGGCGGTGACGTCATTCTCGGCCACAGCGCGCCGGATCAACGACAGATGCCCCTCGTGCAGTGCGCCCATGGTCGGCACGAACCCCACCGAGAACCCGCTGGCGCGCGCCGCGTCGAGCTCTTTACGGACGAGTTCGCTCCGGTCGATCAACCGGGCGTGCTGTGAGCTCAAGATGATCCTCCACGTTCCGGCCCCATGGGGGTGCCGTTCGTGGTTACAGCTTACCCAGCCGGCGGACCGAGCCTTCTGTGTGGTTCTCCCATCCAGCGGGGACAAGTTCCGGCGCGAGGTCGGCGAGAGGGCGGAGGACGAACGCACGTTCATGCATCCGGGGGTGGGGTACGACGAGATCGGGATCGTCCGCCGTTTCGGACCCCACGATCAGGATGTCGATATCGAGGGTCCGGGGGCCGAAGCGGACAGCCGTCTCACTGCGATCCCGACCGGCGTTCGCTTCGAGCCGCTGGGCTAGCTCCAGCAACTGGCGCGCCGGCAGGTCGGTGCGCAGCTCCACGACGAGGTTCAAGAAGGGGGGTTGGTCAACCGGCCCGCCCAACGGCTCGGTCTCGTAGAGGTCGGAGATGGCGACAACATCGGGCAAGCGCTCGACAGCCTGCCGGAGCAGGGTCTCCCGGTCACCGAGGTTTGAGCCCAACCCGAGAAAGACGCGCCTAATTGGCGACACGGGTGATGCTGACTCCGGCCGAACCCATGTCGAGCGGTACGGGTGGTCGCAGCTTTCGAACCGTCACAGTGACGGAACGCACGCGACTGTCAGCCCTGATCTCCTCGGCGATTCGCGCCGCCATCCGCTCGAGGAGCTTCCACTGCTCGCGTGTGACCACCTTCGCCGCAGCGGCAGCCAGCGCCCCGTAATCCAACGTGTCAGCCAGCTCGTCGGAAGCCATAGCTGCGCTCAGGTCGGCCTCGACGTCGATGTCCACTTCGAACGGCTGAGCCCGTTCCTGTTCCTGAGGAAGGAATCCGTGGACACCGACAAGGCGCAGGCCCCGCAGCTCAATCCGGCCGAGGCCGTTCAACGCGTCTTGCGCTTCGGGCGCTCAGCGGCGAGCGCGGCCGCGTCGGCGACGATCTCGCGCCCCGGCGGTCCCATCTGGCGCTGATTGATCTGCTCGACGATCGAGATGGCGCGGGCACCTTCGGGGACGAGGCCGGCGTAGACGAGATAGCCCGCGGCCACGCCTTGGAGCCGATCGCTCAACTCCTCCTGGTGAAGAAGGATCTTCTCGCCTTCTCCCAACCAGGCCCGCAGTCGGGGAAGCAGCTCGGCCAGGACGGCGCGAGTGTCGGCGTGGGCGCCGAAGGGGATGTGGTCGGCAGTGACGCCCAACTCCTCGTAGGCGTGAAGGTTATGGGGCGAGGCCAACAGCGACACCACCCGGGAGAACCCCTGCTCGCGGATCCAGATGATTTCTTCCTGGCGTCGGACTCGTCGATGTGAGCGGGCATAGCCCCCCGGCCGCTCGCTGATCGCAAGCTGGTCCTTGATGATCCAGGAAAAGTTGCGGGGCGTGATGCCGGCGGCCCATTTCCCTCTCATGCGGCCTCGATCTCCATCCCGATCAGTCGGGCCAGTTGGACGGTTGGCTCGACATCGTGCACCCGCACCATCGACACTCCCTGGCTCATCGCCCAGGCCGCGGTCGCCAGGGAGCCCTCCAGGCGATCATTGACAGCCGAGTTCCCGCTGAGGCGGCCCAAGAAGGACTTCCGGCTGGTGCCGGTGAGTACCGGGAACCCGCTGCGCACGAACCGGCCGATGTGGCGTAGGAGCAGCAGGTTGTCCTGCGGCGTCTTGCCGAACCCGAACCCGGGATCGATCCAGATCTCCTTGACGCCAGCGTCGGCGGCCTCGGCGGCCTTGGCAACCACGAAGCCAAGGACGTCCTGCACGACGTCCTCATAGCGAGGATCGGCCTGCATCGTGGTGGGATCGCCCTGCATGTGCATCGCGACCCAGCCCGCGCCCCCGGCGGCGGCAACCGGCCAGAGGGTGGCAGAGACGTCGTTCACGAGTGTCGCTCCTGCCTCGATGCCTGCCTCGGCGACACCGACCTTGCGGGTGTCAATCGATACTCGTACCTGTGGGGCCAGCGCCTCGATCACACTGACGACGCGCCGCTTCTCCTCTGCCTCCTCGACCGGTTCCGCGCCGGGACGGGTGCTCTCGCCGCCGACGTCGATGACGCGGGCCCCGGCGCGAGCCATTTCCAGGCCGTGGGCGACGGCCGCGCCGGGGTCAACCCAGCGCCCACCGTCGGAAAATGAGTCGGGGGTGACGTTCAAAACGCCCATGACCAGCGGGATCACGCCGACACAGTACGGGACAAATCAGCCCTTCAAAAATCGTTCTTAACATCCAAACCGCGCGTTTTGACGCTTTCCGATGTTAAGAACGGTTCCTCGTGAGCGGTCAGGCGCCGTGGATGAGCTGCATTGCCTCGTTTCTGGTCGCCGCGTCGCGGAACTGTCCCCTGACCGCGGAGGTCACCGCCTTGGTGCCCGGAACCCGCACTCCGCGCATCGTCATACAGAGGTGCTCAGCTTCGATTTCGACCAAGACACCCCGAGGTTGCAGGACCCGATCGAGCTCGTCGGCGATTTGTGTCGTGAGCCGCTCCTGGACCTGAAGCCGGCGAGCGTAGGACTCGACTAGCCGCACGAGCTTGGAGAGGCCAGTGATTCGCCCTGCGTCGTTCGGGATGTAGGCGACGTGTGCTCGACCTAGGAAAGGCGCGAGGTGGTGTTCGCACGTGGACACCATCGGGATGTCTTTGACCATGACCATCTCGTCGTGGTCGGCCGCGAACGTCACCTTCAAATGCTGGTCAGGCGATTCCCCCATCCCCCGAAAGATCTCCTCGTACATTGAAGCCACTCGCTGAGGGGTGTCGACCAGTCCCTCGCGGTCGGGGTTGTCGCCGATGGCCTCGAGGATCTCCCGGACAGCCTTCTCGATTCGTCCCTTGTCGACAGCCACCCGGCCTCGACCTAGGGCTTTGTGAGCGGCCGCAGGCGCGCCGGGGGCCCGCCGTCGGCCGGGCGGACGGCGCGCACCTGAACGTCGGCGAAAATCTCCATCACCTCGGCCGTGTCGAGGGTTTCCTTTTCGATAAGAGCGTCGGCGAGGCGGTCGAGGGTCGAGCGATAGGTCTCGACGATCTCCCGGGCGTCGCTGTGGGCCTCGTCTATGAGGCGTCGTACCTCGGAGTCGATGCGCGCCGCGACTTGGTCGGAGTAGTTCGCCTGGTGGTTGAGATCGCGGCCCAAGAAGACCTCGCCGCTCTTCTGACCGAGTTGCTGGGGCCCGATCTCGTCGGACATCCCGTACTCGGTCACCATCGACCGGGCGATCTTGGTCGCCTTCTCGATGTCGTTCTGGGCTCCGGTGGTCGGGTCGTGGAAGATGACTTCCTCCGCCGTGCGGCCCCCGAGCAGCATGGCCAGCTGGTCACGAAGCTGGGACCGGCTGACCAGGTACTTGTCCTCGGTCGGCAAGGCGAGCGTCCATCCGAGGGCCTGGCCCCGAGCGATTATCGAGATCTTGTGGATCGGATCTGCGTTCGGTAGAGCGTGCCCCACGAGCGCGTGGCCTCCCTCGTGGTAAGCGATGACGCGCTTCTCGTCGTCGGAGATGATGCGGGACTTGCGCTCCGGGCCGGCCATGACCCGATCGATTGCCTCCTCGAGCTGGGGCATGCCGATCTCTTTGAAACCGCGCCGCGCGGTCAACAAGGCGGCCTCGTTCATCAGGTTGGCAAGGTCGGCGCCGGTGAACCCGGGCGTGCGCCTCGCCAGAACATTGACGTCAACGCCCTTGGTGAGCGGCTTGCCCTTGGCATGAACGTTGAGGATGGCGCGCCGGCCCTCGAGGTCGGGGCGGTCGACGACAACTTGGCGGTCGAAACGCCCTGGCCGCAGGAGGGCGGGGTCGAGGATGTCGGGGCGGTTGGTTGCCGCGATCAGAATTACGCCGGAGGTCGTGTCGAAGCCGTCCATCTCGACGAGCAACTGGTTGAGCGTCTGTTCCCGCTCGTCGTGACCGCCGCCGTGGCCCGCGCCGCGATGGCGACCGACGGCGTCGATCTCGTCGACGAACACGATGGCCGGCGCGCTGGTCTTGGCTTGGGTGAACAAGTCGCGGACTCGACTGGCTCCGACCCCGACGAACATCTCGACGAAGTCGGATCCCGAGATGGAGAAGAACGGAACGCCTGCCTCACCGGCTACCGCTCTGGCCAAGAGCGTCTTGCCGGTGCCTGGCGGCCCGTAGAGGAGGACGCCCTTCGGTATCTTCGCTCCGATTGCCTGGAACTTGCCCGGCGCCTCCAGGAACTCCTTGATCTCCTGGAGCTCTTCGACGGCCTCGTCGGCTCCGGCGACGTCGGCGAAGGTGACCTTGGGCTGGTCTTTGTTCACGGTCTTGGTGCGGGCCTTGCCGAACTGCATGACGCGGCTACCGCCGCCCTGCATGCTGTTCATGACGAACATGAAGGCACCGACGAGGAGGATGAACGGAAGGAACGTCTGCAGCAGCGTCCACCAGATGGGGTCGCTCTCGTGGTCGACCTTGGTTTCGATGCTGCCGGAGTTTCGAATCCCCTCGACAACGCGCGGCGCATCGGCTTTCACATAGCTGGTGCTGTACTTCTTGCCGTTGCGGAGCTCGCCTTGAATCGTGCCGGACCGGTCTGCGATGACGGCCGTCTTCACGTTGTGGGCCGAGAGCTGCTTCTCGAACTGGTCGAGCCGGAGCTTCTCGCGGTCATCGCCGCGCCGGAGGTAACCACCGATCGCGAGGAGGGCAACGAGGGCGATGATGACGTAGACCGCGGGGCGTCGGAAGAGTTTGGACATCCCGTTCAGGGTACCGAGGGATCAGGGCCTGAGTACACGCAGACGAATGGCAGGTTGCGATAGCGCTCGTCGACGTCGAGTCCGTAGCCGATCACGAAATCGGGCGGGATCTTGAAACCGACGTAGCGAAGGTCGGGGTCGTGCCGTTGCAGGCCTTCGCGTACAAGTAGGGCACAAACCTCCAGCGACGCAGGGTTGCGGGCCCGCAGGTTCTTTCGGAGGTAGGAAAGCGTGAGGCCGCTGTGGACGATGTCCTCGACGAGAATCACATCGCGCCCGCTCAGGTCGAGGTCGAGATCTTTGACGATGCGGACGACTCCGCTCGTCTTGGTAGCAGTGCCGTAGGACGACACAGCCATGAAGTCGAATTCGACGGGCAGCTCGATCGCCCGGGCCAGATCGCTCATGAAAATGAATGCGCCTTTGAGAACGCCGACGAGGAGTGGTGCCCTCCCGGCGTAATCGGCGGTTATCTCACGGCCGAGCGCGACGATTCGCTCGCGAAGCTCGTGCTCGCTCACTACGACGCGACCGATACTTGGGTCGAGCTCGGCGCGCGAGTTCATGGCATCAGCCGGCATCAGTTGTCACCTAGGGGGGGTTCGACGCGAAGTCGCCCAGCGGTGCGAGCCAACCTCCGACCGCCACCGAGATCGGTGGCCAGAGCGTCACCGCGAGCGACAGCAAGGGCGCGCCCGATCGTGGACGCAGTGGGCGGGTGCTCGGACTGGGCGGAGAGCCAGGTGCGAAGGGCGCGCCGGGCCAGCGGCTCCGGCGCCCTCGCAAGGGCCCGGGCGTCGGTGGGATCGAGTTCGGCTGCCAGCTCGTCGAGCAGGCCGCCTTCGGCGCGGAGAAGGTAGGCCTGGCGGGCGAGCAGTGCGGCGACGTCACGCTCGGCGATGGCATCGAGAAGGGGCAGTAACTCGGCGCGCACCCGGTTGCGACGAAACGCCGGATCCGAGTTAGACGGGTCTTCGAAAGGAGTGATCCCTTCGGCTTCGCAAAGGGCAACAGTCTCACGCCGCCGTAATCGAAGGATCGGATGCCCAGTAGGCGACATGCCCGACAGACCGTCGAGTCCGGCGCCCCGCATGAGATTCAGGAGGACGGTTTCGGCCTGATCGTCAGCAGTGTGCCCGGTCAGCACGCCCGGAGGGAGTACAGAAAACCGGGCGGCGCGAGCTCGAGCCTCAAGGTTGGGCCCCGGCGCGAGGTCAACCCGCTCGGCCCGAAAGGCGGCACCGTAACGAGCAGCAACGTCGCGGACAAGATCACCCTCGATCTCAGAGCCGGGCCTAAGCCCGTGATCAACGTGAATAGCCGTCACCGAGCAACCGGCAGAAGAAGCAAGCAGCAGCAGAGCAAGAGAGTCCGCGCCGCCAGAAACCGCGCAGTGAACAGCGGTGTCAGGCGCAGGAAAGGTGCAACGAGAGAGAAGCGCGAGGGTGTCCGGGGAGCCGGACGGGTGGCGCAGGGCGGTGAGGGGCCCCGCCCCGGAGCGGTAGCGGAGGGGATAGGGAGGGACCCGTCCGGCGACAGGACCCGCCCGGCGGGGGCGAGAGGACGTAGACCTCACGCGGTCGCGGCAGAGGCGGATGCTGCCCGGGCCAACCACAGGTCGGGCCTCTTGATCTCCGGCAGCGAGGGGATCCACTCCGGCCCGAGCCAGAGCAGCTCGATGTTGCGACGGTCGGCTGCGGAGATGGCCTCGAGGAACTTCTCACCCTCCTCGTACTGGCGCAGCTTGGCGTCGATGCCGACGAGCTTGCGGACAAGGCGAGCCGCGCCGCCCGACTGGCGTCGTTGGTGGAGCACTTGGCGGAAGCGGGGAGCGCTTGGGACCCGCCCCGCGGCCGCGCCGTCCATCGTCAGGTCACCGTGGCCTTCGAGCAAGCTCATCAGTCCTTGGATCTGCTGGAGCACGGCATGCTGCTCAGGGCTGGCCAGGAGCGTCACCAGTCCACCCTCGTCAAGGGGATTGTCGCCGGCGCGCATTTGATCGACGGCGCGCCGGAGGGCCTCGACGAGCCGCTTCGGGTCGGGGTCGAATGCCGCAAGGCTGGAATCCACGAGCGACAGGAAGTACTCCCGCATCCACGACACGCCGGTGAACTGAGCCCGGTGGGTGACCTCGTGGAGGGCGAGCCACAGGCGGAACTCCTTCGGGGGAAAGGCGTAGCGCTTCTCCAGGGCGAGCACGTTCGGCCCCACGTAGTAGACGATGTCCTGGTCTTCAGGGTGCTCGTTCTCGATGATCAACAGGTCGTACTGGCCCAACACCCGGGTCGACATCCAGCCGAGAAGCGCTCCCACCTCCGCGCCGGCAACTGACCGTCCCATCGACATCACCGGGCCGGTGCCGACCCGCTCGCCCAGGCGATCGGTCAGGGGGCGCAATAGTCGCCGGAACGACGCGAGATTGGCCCTGATCCAGCCCGCCCGATCGGTGACCCGGGCCCGCGCGGGCCCACTGAGCGAACGGAGTCCGGTTTCGGCGGCCACCAGTTCCTCGGCCTGGGCCGTGAACTCCTTGAAGTCAGGATCCAGGGATTCGTAGTGATACGACTCGGCCAGGGGTTCACGTCTCGCGACCCGGATCG
>DATLEI010000029.1:0-15805 GCA_035525375.1 Acidimicrobiales bacterium | reverse complement strand
AAGTAGTCGTCGTGACGGCAGTCAAGGCGTTGCTCGTGGAAGGGCGGGCACGTCTGGGTGAGGGTCACGGCTGGTTGGCCGTTCCCGTGGTCGTCGTAACACATGCGATCGGACTCGTCGGTGCAGTGGTAGTTGGCGGTGCTGCGGGGCGCGCCGGGCTGGACACTTCCGAGCGTGTGGGTAAGTTCGTGAGTCTCGACGGACTGACCGGCCCGGTTCCAGCAGCTTGTGTCGACCCGGGCAAACTGGGCGAACTTCCCGTTGTTCTCGTTGAGCTGGCTGGGGGACTCATCGATGAAGAGGTCGCCGATGCCGCAGTAGTTGGTTGCATCCATCCAGACCAGATACTTGCGGCTGGGTGAGCTGTATCCCTTGGCCTTCAAATCCGCGATCATGGTGTCCATGTCGGGGTTGGCCGCGGTCGACAGTTGGACGTCGGCGATGACGAGGTTGCAGGAGGCGTCGGTCACGAAGCGCAGGTGACGAACGCCGCCAGTCTCAGCCGCGCTCGCGTTGAAGTTGAAATCGGCGGTTGCGGCGGCCTGTTCGAACGTCGGTCGGAGCGTCGCCAGGCTGCTCGTACCCGTGTGGGCGTAGATGGCCTGAACTCGGTTCCCGGTCGTGCCGGGCCCGCCAACGAAGTCGGGATGGCACTGGATCCCGGCCGTCGCGGCTGCAGTCACCGGAGCCGCCGCCGTCTCGGCTGCTATCTCGGCTGGATCCCGATGCTGGCGAACGTCGACGCCCGGCGGCGCCGGGTCAGGACCGTGACTGCACGCCGGGGGGCCCGCTCTACCGGCCCGGGAGCTGGCCAACTCGAAGTGGCCGCGGCAAGGGCCATTGGGGTCCGCCGGGCGGAGACCGGCGTACGCCAACCCGCGCGCAGGGTCGTCGGGCGGCAGCTGCGCCACTGCCGGGGCCGCGGTCAGTAGCCCCGTACCACCGAAGACGATGGCAGGCAGAAGTATCGCGATGAGGACGAGTCGGCGCAATCGATTCTCCGGAGGTTTGGGCCCGCGAAGGAACCCAACGTTAGTGAGTATCGGTGTGTTCCCCACCGCGCCTTGAGCCTGTGTTCAGGACTCCACGACGTCTTCGAGCCGGTCGACCTGCACGCCCTTGTCTTGCAACCAGGCGATTGCGCTCTCCACCGACTCGTGCTCGCCGGCGAATTCGCATACGATCCAGCCCACGGTGTCCTCGACGTTGGCGCGCCGGATGTTGGGCAGTACGTCGAACTCCCGCACCAAGCGCCCGAGCAGTGGTTCTTTGATGAGCTGCTCCGGAAACGTCAGCTTGACCCGTGCGTTGACCACGAGCCGAGCTTAGAGGGCCGAGTTGAGGTTGCCCTGCCGATAGCCCTCAGGGTCGAGGATCACCGTTGCGTAGCCAAAGGCCTTGACGGCCGCGATGACCTCGACTTGCCTCTTTTTCGCCCGGGCAAGGTCGTGGGTGTCGATCTCCAGGCGCGCCGTGTCGCCATAGTGCCGCACTCGTACTTGGCGAAAGCCGAGACCGTGCAGGGCCTCCTCTGCCTGCCCGACTCGGGTGAGTGTCCTGAACGTGACCGGTGTCCCGTAGGGAATGCGAGATGCCAGACACGCAGCCGCAGGCTTGTCCCACGTGCGCAGCCCCAGGGCCTTTGAAGCTTCCCGAACATCGCCTTTCGTGAATCCGGCATCGACGAGCGGGAACGCGGCGCCCCGGTCGGCGGCGGCGCGCTGGCCGGGGCGATGGTCACCGAGGTCGTCGAGATTGGTGCCCAGCACGACAGTCGATCCGTCGAGTGAGGCCAGCGGTTGAAGTGCGTCCATCAACTCCGCCTTGCAGTGGAAGCAGCGGTCTCCGCCGTTGGCGACATAGTCGGCGCGGGCGAGTTCGTTGGTCGTCACCGATGTCCAGTGCAGGCCCCACTCGGCGGCCAGGGCGGCGCAGTCTGCCGCCTCGGCGTCGGGCAGTGAGGCCGACACGGCCGTGACCGCGTGCGCGCCGGCGCGCCCAAGGGTGTCGTGCGCCATCCAGGCCAGGAACGCCGAATCCGCGCCACCACTGAAGGCGACCGTGATGCGACCCAGCTCCTCGAGCCTTCCGCGCAGCAGTTCGAGATCACCCACGTCAGGCGAGACCGACGCGGCGCAACACCTCGTCGATGGGAGCAATCAGCCCGATAGTGAACCGGCCGAACTCGGCGTACACCGAGGACACCGGGTCGAATCGCAGCTCGTGCACGCACTGCTTTATCGAGAGCGGATCGGCGGAGAAGAGGGTGACGCCCCATTCCCAGTCGTCAAGCCCGGTGGATGCAGTGACGAGTTGCACCACTCGCCCGGCGAACTCGCGACCCTTCTTCCCATGGGCGAACATGAGCTTTTCGCGCTCTTCGTAGGAGAGGGCGTACCAGTTGGCGCCCTGCTCGCGCCGTTTGGACATCGGATAGAAGCAAAGGACCTTGGCGTCAGCCGGTGGCAGCTGCGGGTGGAGCCGGGGCTCGAGCCGCTCGGGTGGCATCCCTTTGGCGTACTCCGACACCTCGGTCATCGACAGGTAGGAGTCGACGAGATCGAGGTCGGCGCCCACGAGATCGGCCTGCAATTGCTGGAGCCGCCACAGATCGGGCCCGAGGGCCATCACGCCGAGGTCACCTTTGTGGCCGAGGACGGCGAAAGGCACGACCGTGTGACCGTCGGCTTCGCAAGCCTTGACTGCCGCGGCAACGGCCTCGGCATCGGTGGCGGCATCGGCGCCGAGGAACAGGTGGAGGACGCCCCACCCTTCTGACGGCACTACCGAAAGGTCCACAACCTGGATTCTAGGATCAGGGGAGCGAGCGCTACTTGAGCTGGCTGCAGACCTTGAACCCGTAATCGTCAGCTACTTCGCCAGCCTTCTTCGTTGAGTCGGCCAGGACCTGCAAGGTGCGATCCACCTTTTGCTGACCGCCGATCATCGAGGCTTGGACGGCAGCTTCGGACGTGAGACTCATGTTGTGTACCCCGGACTTGAACTCCAAGGCCTTGGCCTCGCCGTCGTGAGGTACCGGCAACGCATCGATCTGATCCCACATCTGGCGCCAGGCGTCGCGGACCTTTTCGAGCGTGGCCGTGTCGGTTCCGGGATTGATCGAGTCGACCTGCTCGATTCCCTGGCCACAGATGACGTCGCCCTGGGCGATGAACTGACCCTTGGCCCCGCCGGCCTCGCTGTCTCCTCCGCACGCGGCCAGTGACACGACCAACGCCAAACCGCTGAGTGTCACCGCCAATCGTTTCACTGGCCGCGGAGCCTACTTGCTTCTTTTAGAAGTCGTCCATCCCGCCGGGCATGCCGCCACCGGCACCGCCGCCGCTGAGGGGTGAATCCTTCTCGGGCTTGTCGACGATGACCGCCTCGGTGGTGAGGAACAAGGCGGCGATGGAGGCTGCGTTCTGCAGCGCCGAGCGAGTCACCTTGGCGGCGTCGATGACGCCAGCCTTGAAGAGGTCTTCGTAGTCACCGGTTGCCGCGTTGAGGCCGGTTGATCCGTCGAGGCCACGAACCCGCTCGACGATGACCCCACCCTCCATGCCCGCGTTGACGGCAATCTGCTTCAAAGGCTCCTCGAGCGAACGGGCCACGAGCCGTGCGCCCGTTGCCTCGTCACCGTCAAGGGTGCCGGCTAGCTCGGTGACTTTGGCCTGGGCCCGCAGAAGGGCAACCCCGCCACCGGGGACGACGCCTTCTTCGACGGCAGCCTTGGTTGTGCTGACCGCGTCTTCGATGCGGTGCTTCTTCTCCTTGAGCTCGACCTCGGTGGCCGCGCCGACCTTGATCACCGCGACACCGCCGGACAGCTTGGCCAGGCGTTCCTGGAGCTTCTCCCGGTCGTAGTCGGAGTCGGTGTTCTCCATCTCGGCCTTGATCTGAGCGATGCGACCGTTGATGTCGGCCTGCGAGCCGGCACCCTCGACGACAGTGGTCTCGTCCTTGGTGACCGTGATCTTGCGGGCCCGACCCAACATGTCGAGGGTGACGTTCTCGAGCTTGAGACCGACCTCCTCGGTGATGACCTGACCGCCGGTGAGGATGGCGATGTCTTGGAGCATGGCCTTGCGGCGCTCGCCGAACCCGGGAGCCTTGACGGCAACCGACTTGAACGTGCCCCGGATCTTGTTGACCACCAGGGTGGCGAGAGCCTCGCCCTCTACGTCTTCGGAGACGATCACGAGCTGCTTGCCGCCCTGCATGACCTTCTCGAGGACGGGCAGGAGGTCACGTACGGCGGAGATCTTCGAACCGGCGAGCAGGATGTAGGGATCTTCGAGGACCGCCTCCATACGCTCTGGGTCGGTGACGAAGTAGGGGGAGATGTAGCCCTTGTCGAAGCGCATGCCCTCGACGAGATCCATCTCCATGCCGAAGGTCTGCGACTCTTCGACGGTGATGACACCGTCTTTCCCGACCTTGTCGATCGCCTCGGAGATCATCTCGCCGATCTCGCGGTCAGCGGCCGAGATAGCGGCAACCTGTGCAACTTGCTCCTTGGACTCGACGTCAACAGCGATGTCGCGGATGGCGTCGATTGCCGTCTCGACAGCCGCCTCGATGCCCCGCTTGAGCGACATCGGGTTGGCGCCGGCGGCCACGTTGCGTAGGCCCTCACGGACCATGGCCCAGGCGAGGACGGTTGCCGTCGTCGTGCCGTCACCGGCGACGTCGTCGGTCTTCTTGGCGACTTCCTTGACCAGCTCGGCGCCGATGCGCTCGTAGGGGTCTTCAAGGTCGATCTCCTTGGCGATCGACACACCGTCGTTGGTGATGGTCGGCGCGCCCCACTTCTTGTCGAGGACCACGTTGCGGCCCTTGGGACCGAGGGTCACTCGGACCGCGTCGGCCAGCTGGTTCATTCCACTTTCGAGCGCCCGTCGGGCGGTCTCATCAAAGGCGATCAACTTCGGCATCTGGGCATTCCTCCATCGCGAGGCGTTAGCACTCTCATAGGTCGAGTGCTAACGATACCCGGCTGGCGCGCCAACCTCAACCCGGGTCAGCCGACAGCGATCCCGGGTCGTCAGCCGCCGGCTACCGCGGGGACAATCGACACGGTCGTGCCGTCGGCCACGGGCGTGTCGAGTCCGCCTAGGAACCTCACGTCCTCGTCGGCGACGAACACGTTGACGAACCGGCGCAGCTGTCCTCCGTCGTCGAACAGCCGTCCCTTGAATCCCGGGTGAGCCTTGTCGAGGGCGGCCAGCACCGCGCCGACAGTCGTGCCGTCGACGGTGACCTCGGCGGCGCCCCCGGCGAGCGTGCGCAACTGCGTCGGAATCCGAACCGTCGCGCTCACGACGTACCGCCTGCTTCGTCGGCGTCGAGAGCGGCCGCAAAGGCGTCCATAGTCGGTTTGATCGTCGCCGTCGGGCCGCACACGGGGGCGACCGCATCAATCGTCTTGAGTCCGTGGCCGGTGACGTACGCCACCACTCGCTCGTCGCGCCGCACGACCCCGCTCGCAGCCAGCTTGGCGAGAGTGGCGATCGTCACGCCGCCGGCAGTCTCGGCAAAAATGCCTTCGGTGCGGGCCAGCAGGCTGATGCCCTCCACGATTTCCGCATCGGTTACCGCTGCCAGCGCGCCGCCCGTCGACCGCACCGTCTGCAGGGCGTAGTAGCCATCGGCCGGATTGCCGATGGCGAGCGACTTGGCGATGGTGGACGGCTTGACTGGGCGGACGTAGTCGTGGTTGCCGGTGAACGCGGTTGCCACCGGCGAGCAGCCCTCGGCTTGCGCGCCGGAGATCCGCACGTTGGCCGGACCATCGACGAGCCCGACACTTGCCAGCTCTTCGAAGCCTCGAGCGATCTTGGTGAGCTGAGAGCCCGACGCGACCGGGACGACGACATGGTCGGGGTACTGCCAGCCGAGCTGCTCGACCGTCTCGAACGCCAGCGTCTTCGACCCTTCGGCGTAGTAGGGCCGGAGGTTGACGTTCACAAAGGCCCAGTCGTCATGCTCGGACGCGAGTTCGGCGCAGAGCCGGTTCACGTCGTCATAACTGCCCTCGACCGCGATCAAATGGGGCCCATAGATCGCAGTCGTGATGATCTTTGCCTGCTCGAGGTCGGCCGGGATGAAAACCAGATGGCGCATGCCGGCGCGCGCCGCGTGGGCGGCGACTGAATTGGCCAAGTTGCCGGTCGAGGCACACGCCGCCAGCTTGAAGCCGAGTTCACGGGCCCGAGCAAGGGCAACCGACACGACTCGGTCTTTGAAGGAGCCGGTCGGGTTGACCGTGTCGTTTTTCAGCCACAGTTCCCCTAGCCCGAGTTCGGCGGCCAACCGGTCGGCGCGAACGAGAGGGGTGAACCCAGCCCCCAAATCGACGGCCCCGTCGTTCGGCGCGGGGAGGAGGTTGGCATAGCGCCAGATCGTCGTAGGGCCGGCGGCGATGCTCTCTCGGCTGGTAGCGGCGGCGATCGCCTCGTAGTCGTAGCAAACCTCGAGCGGTCCGAAGCAGTACTCACAGACATGCAAAGCCTCGGCCGGATAGGGCCGGTGGCACTCCTTACATCGAAGTCCGTCGACGAACGGCAGGCGCGTTGATCCTGTCGTGGGTCTTTGGCTGGTTGACACCCTTCTACCTCCTCATCGACCGGGCATTGGCACCTGGGCGCCCCTTGCGGGACGACTGGTTGCCGCGGCGTCGTAGGGCCCGTCCCTCGACCGCTCTGGATGATTGCCATCAATGATGGCGGTACCGGTAGCGTCCGTCAAAGTGCGGGACGACGGCGTGACGAATATACGGGACTGGCAGGGACAAGATTTCGAAATCGGCCGCCTGGTGGACGCGAAGGTCGAAGGTGGCCATCACATATCGGTCTGCCTGCCGGCGCGTGACGAGGCGGAAACGGTCGGCGCGATCGTCTCGGCTATCCGTGCTGACCTGATCGATACCTGCCACCTCGTCGACGAGGTGCTCGTCGTCGACGACGGCTCGACCGACCGCACGAGAGTTGTGGCTGCTGACGCCGGCGCGCGTGTTGTGGTCGCGTCCGAGGTGCTCCCCGAATGTGGGCCTGGGCAGGGCAAGGGCGAGGTCCTGTGGAAGTCGTTGTACGCGGCGAAGGGCGATCTGCTCGTGTTCTGTGACGCGGACGTCCGGGACTTCTCCGATCGCTTCGTCGTCGGCCTCCTTGGCCCGCTCCTGCTCGACGCCGAAGCCGTCTTCGTCAAGGGTTTTTACACGCGCCCGGTGGACGGTGGGGAGGGGGGTGGCGGTCGGGTGACCGAGCTCGTCGCCCGCCCGCTGATTTCGCTCTTGTTCCCAGACCTCGGCCCGATCGTGCAACCGCTCGCGGGGGAGTTTGCCGGTCGGCGGTCGGTGCTCGAGCAGATGCCCTTCGTCGGTGGTTATGGCGTCGACCTCGCGCTGCTGATCGACGTCGCCTCGCGCTTCGGCCTCCGGTCGCTTGCTCAGGTCGATCTTGGCTCCCGCGTTCATCGCAACCGACCTCTCGACGAGTTGGGCCCGCAGGCCCTTGCCGTCCTCCACGCCGCGCTCCGGCGCGCCGGCGTCGACCTTCCTTCCGATGGCTCGATCGCGCTGGCGTTCCCCGGTGCATCACTCGACGTTCCGTTGTCCGAGCGACCTCCCATCGCCGGTGTCCCGGCCTACAGGGAGGCCCAATGAGCGAGCTTGCGAGCGAATCATTAAGCACAGCGTCCCCGCTCGGCGGGACGGCTCCCGAAGGGAGCGGCCCGGTGAGAGGGTCTCAAGTGGCCGTTATCGTTGCTCATGGCTGAGTCGCCGGAGCTGGTCGTCGTTTCGAATCGCGGACCGGTGTCGTTCTCGTTCGATGACGCCGGCAACCCGGTTCCAAAGCGGGGCGCGGGCGGCCTGGTGTCGAGCCTGGCGCCATTGGTGCGCGGTACCAGCGCCACGTGGATGATTGCCGCCATCAGCGACGCCGATCGCGAGGCAAGTCGCGCCGGACTAGTCGAGGCTGAGGGCTTTCGGCTGCGGATGTTGTCGATCGACGAGTCCGCGTACCGGATGGCCTATGACGTCGTGTCGAATGCGACTTTCTGGTTCCTGCACCATGCCATGTTCGACCTCCCCAGGCGGCCACAGTTCGACCATCGCTGGCGGCAGGCGTGGGGCGCGTACCGGGAAGTGAACTTGGCGTTTGCCAGAGCACTCATCGACACTGCCCCCGAAGGCGCCATCGTCTTGGTGCAGGACTACCACTTGGCGCTCGTCGGGACATGGCTCGCTCAGGAGCGGCGCGACCTGAGAGCGGTGCACTTCACCCACATCCCGTTTTGCGACCCCGACACGCTTCGAGTCCTACCCAGCGAGGTTGCCGACGAACTGCTGATCGGGATGAGCAGCCACGCGTCGTGCGGTTTTCACGCCAAGCGGTGGGCTGACAACTTCTCCAATTGTTGTGAAGCCGTGCTCGGCTGGCGGCCATCGACATTTGTCTCGCCGATCGCCCCTGACCACGCCGACATCGCAGGCGTGGCCGTGTCCGAGGACTGCGAGCAGGAGGTGGCGAAGCTCAACGAGGCCCTGGACGGCAGAATGATGATCCTGCGGGTAGACCGCATCGAGCCGTCGAAGAACCTCCTTCGTGGCTTCCAGGCATTCGACGATCTACTCCGCACCCATCCTGAGTGGCGGGGACGGGTCGTGTTCGTCGCTCTCATGTACCCGTCCCGCGAGGGTTTGCCCGAGTACCTGGCCTACCGCCAAGAGGTAGAAACCTTGGCCCGCAGGCTCAACGACGTCTGGTCGACCCCAGGTTGGACCCCCGTGCTGCTCGACACCTCCGACAACTTCCCCAAGTCGGTCGCTGCCTTGCGTCGGTACGACGTACTGCTGGTGAATCCGGTTCGAGATGGCCTCAACCTGGTGGCCAAGGAGGGCGCGCTCCTCAACGAGAACGATGGCGTCTTGGCCTTGAGCCGGGAGGCCGGGGTGTGGGAGGAGCTGGGGCGCGTGGCCCTCGAAATCAATCCCTTCGACGTCGCCGGCACCGCAGACACCCTGGCAACCGCCCTGACGATGACCGGGGCGGAGCGAACCCGACACGCAGCCGAACTGAAGAAGGCGGCCGCGGCCCAAACGCCCCGCAACTGGCTCGACGACCAGATCCGGGTCGCCACCGAAGACAACTAGAGGAGGCGTTGGAGGAGGGCGACGACGGCTTCGGGGCCTTCGACGACCAGGTCGGCGCGCTCGAGCAGCTCGGGCGGTGCCTCAAGACTGTCCACGGCCACGCGCAGAGCGATCGTGCCCGACTCGGTGAGGTCGTCCAGGGCGTCGAAGGCGGTGAGGTCACCCCGGTCGTCGCCGATGAAGCACGTTGCGCCGAGGCCTTGCGCGGCCTCGGCCAGAACCGTCCCCTTGCTCGACCCGACCGGCGGCGCCAGCTCGAACGAGAGACGAGCTTCATGGAGCGTGAGCCCAGTTGACACCGCGGCATGCTCGGCGTAGCGGCGGGCATCGCCGGCCCGTTCCGGCGCGCGCCGGTAGTGGATTGTCACCGAGAGACCCTTGTCCTCGACATGAAGACCCGGCGGCAGGTCGCCACCCGCCCGCGCCGCCACATCGGCGACGACGGGTCGCCAACGGGCCGCCTCGTCGGTTGCGACGACGTCTCCGCCTTCGACTGTTTCCATGCCGTACAGGCCTGAGAGGAACAACTCGGTGTTTGCCAACCGGTCAAGCAGGAACGCAGCCGGACGTCCGGAGATCACGCCTACTCGCTTGAAGCGGCGCGAGAGAGCGGCGAGTAGCTCGACCGCGCCTTCAACGGGCTCGGCGTCGGCGGGATCATCGACGATGCGAGCGAGCGTGCCATCGAAGTCCGAGAAGATCCCCGTGTTCGACGGGTCGGCCGTCAGGCAGGCCACGAAGTCGTCCACGCCCATGACCGTAGGCGGTGGTCCCCTAACGTGTCCCGCGTGTACCGCCGTCTGTCCGTGCCGATGCTTACCTTGGTTCTGGCCGCCGGGCTGCTGGCCAGCTGCAAGCCGGCAACGGTCACGGTCGCATTTCGTCCACGCGCCGGCACCGAGTACCGCTACGACGTCAAGGTGCACTCGACGACGGTCACCCACCTCGGCGATACCGAGCCGGAGACTTCCGTCGATGACGCCGTGCTCCGCTCCGACGGTACGGTCCTTTCCGCGGGCGCGGGTGAGGTCAAGATGCGGGTTCAGCTGCGCCGGGCGGGATCACCTGACCGAACCTTCGTCGTGCGCCTCGATCGTGCTGCGCAGCTCGCCGGGGTCGAGACCGTCGAAGGCCTACCTCCGTCGGTGCTCGGCCCCGACGCCCTTCCGGAGATACTTCCCGGCGCGCCTGCGGCGCCTCCGGATCGGCCACTCGCGCCGGGCGACCGCTGGGACATCGACCTGCAGCCCGACCTGGCCGGCGCGACCGCGACCCGGCTGCAAGGCTCGGGCCGTCTGGTCGAGTTACGACTTCTCGAGGGCCGCAAGGTGGCATCTACATCGGCGGTGACGCGCATCCCGTTGACCAGCAGCGAGCGGGTACGGCGCGGCATCCTTGCCCTCGACGGAGTTGCCACCACCGAGAGCACGGCCGTGCGTGTTCTGGCCGACGGCGCGGTTGAAAAGGCGACGTCGGTCACTAGAGGCCGCTTCGACGTGACCCTCTCTCCTCCGCCCGGATCGCCGGGCGAACCCTTGACCGGCACGCTCTCGATCGAGGTGCGATCGGAGACGCGGCGCGTCAGGTCTTAAGGAGAGCTTGAGGTCGGTCAGCCCTCGGTCGTCGTTGTGGCCGCGGCAGAGGCCCCGACTATGGCCGCAAGGTCGCCACCGATGAGTACCACGACCTCCGCCCCTCGGGTGTCGTCAACCGGCGGCGCTTCCAGAGGCTTGACCACCGTCGCGGGAAGCCGGAGCACCGACGCCACGGCCACGGCATCGGCCTCCGCGCCGGGCGTGAACTCGACGGACGAGGTCGCGGTGGGGCTGTCGGACGTTGAGTTGACCGCCGCCAGTGTGTTTGCGTAACCCGCGGTTCTCAGTTCGTCACCGGTCTTGCCGCCAACCCCCGCGATGCCGCTGGAATTCACGGGCAGGACCTTGACTTCAGCCGCGGGACGGGCCGGAAGCGTGGTCGCCACCGAAGGGACGGTGGTCGTGCTCTCGGCGCGGGTGGTCGCAGTCTGGGAGTCGGCGTCGTCGCCCGATGCTGACCCACCGCCGGAACCGGTTGACCGCAGGATGGCGACGCCGATGACAAAAGCGACGACAAGCAGCAGGATTCCCCGACCGCTGGCGGACACCGGCGAGTTGCCCCCGGATGACCCCCTCGGGGCCGGGCCCGGTCGATTCAAGGTGCGGGTCGCCGGGTCGCCGGGTGGTCCGGGCCCTCCATGCGGGCCCGCCGACGGCGCGTCGACGACCGCTGGAGTCGTCTGATCACCAGTGGGTCGTGAGCGGCGGCCTCAGGCGAGCTCGCGAGCGACCGAAGGAGCTGGTAGTAGCGCGTCGGTGAAAGGCTCAGGCGGGTGCGAATGGCGGACTCCTTCGACCCCGGCTCCATCCACCAGGAACGCTCAAAGTCGAGAATCGCCCTGTCACGATCCGAGAGTGGCACTCCCGGCAGACTGCCCGCGTAGCCAGTCCAGGTCAAGGACCCGGCAAGGGGCGATCGAAACCGGGAGCGCGCCGGCGCCGCAAAGTTGTCGAGCCGGTGGTCGGATTCGAACCGACGACCTGGCGATTACAAGTCGCCTGCGCTACCGGACTGCGCCACACCGGCCGAGGCCGAAGACTAGGCGACGGCCGCAGGGTGCTCTTCGGCGCGCCGGTCTATCAGGTGGGACTCGAGCTTGCGCTTTATTCGCTGGATGGCGTTGTCGACCGACTTGGCGTGGCGGCCGAGGAGTTCGCCGATTTCCTGGTAGGAACGCCCTTCCACATACAGACGTAGCACGTCGACCTCCAACTCGGAGAGCATCCTGGCGATCGTGGCCCGCAGCTCCTCCATGCACTCCAAGGAAACGAGCTCGTCGGCCGGATCTGCCACCTGAATGTCGTGAAGCATGTCTTCGAGCGGCCGCTCGTCGGGATCGTCGACGGGGCGGAAACCCGACAGG
Organism: Acidimicrobiales bacterium; assembly: GCA_035525375.1. GTDB lineage: Bacteria > Actinomycetota > Acidimicrobiia > Acidimicrobiales > AC-14 > JALZBN01. The sequence goes on along the minus strand of DATLEI010000029.1, from coordinate 3,689 downwards.
GACACGTACTGGTTCAGGGGCTGGTGCTTGTGCCGGGTTGATGTCTTGATGGCTGTGAGGATCTGGCGGGTTACACACAGCTCGGCGAAGGCCCGGAACGAGGACTGGCGGTCGGGGCGAAAGTCGCGCACGGCCTTGAAGAGACCGATCATGCCCTCCTGCTCGATGTCGTCGAAGTCGGCCCCGATAAGGAAGTAGCCCCGCGCCTTGGCCCTTGCGAAGCGTCGATATCGCTCCAGAAGCACTTCAACCGCCTCGAGATGTCCCTGGTGGAACAGGGCGACGAGATCATCATCGGTGAAGTCCCGAGGGACCGACTCGAGTTGACGTGGCACCTGCTGCTCCCTGCTGCGAACTGACCGCCAGTAGCGGACGGTTGCCGGTATATGACGAATGTCTAGAGCTAGAAGGTACTTTGTAGCCACTCGGGGTCACCGTGTCAACGGGCTGGCCTCTCCTGACGCCGCCTGGACACTTCAAACAGGGCGATCGCGCCGGCCGCGGAGACATTCAGCGCCTCCAGCGCGCCGTGAAGAGGAATCCGAACGACTGTGTCGCAGCGTTGCCGCACGAGCCGGGCCAACCCTTTGCCCTCGGCCCCGAGCACCATTACGACCGGTTGATCGGCCACCGGCAGGTCAAAGAGGCTCCCATCGGCTTCCGGGTCGAGCCCCACGACCCACAAGCCTTTCTCCGTGGCTCTGGTCAGCGCCGAGGGGATCCCCGAGACGAGGGCCATCGGGACGTGCTCGATGGCCCCGGCGGCGGCCTTCGTGACCGCGGGCGTGACGTGGACGGCGCGATGGCGCCCCATGAACGCGCCGGTGACCCCCGCGCCGTCGGCCGTACGTAACAGGGCCCCGAGGTTCCTGGGGTCGGTGACCCCATCGAGGGCGAGGACAAACGGTGGCGTTGCGCGTCGCCGGAAGAGGTCGTCGAGCTGCGCTTCGGCGAGAGGCTCGGCGTGAGCGAGCACGCCTTGGGGCGCCTCAGTGCGGGCTTCGGTCTCCAGACGGGTGCGGTTCACGTACCTGACCGGAACGCGCCGGCGCGCCGCGAGTTCGGTGATCCGGTCGAGGATCGGCGCGGGCTCGATGTCGGAGTCGAGCCACACCTCGGCGACCCGCCTGCGGTTGGCGGCGAGCAACTCGGCGACCGCTTGGCGTCCTTCGACCTGCTCCCCTCCCAAACCCTCGCGCGCCTCCGAACGGGCCGCGGAACCGGCGCGGTCGGGGCGAGCCCGAGCGCGATTGCCGACCGCCGGGGCGCGCCGGGGCAGCTGCGGTTGTGCTGGCCGGACCTTGGCCGGTGATGTGCCGGTACGCCGAGGCTTGCCGCTCCCGGGGACCCTGCCGGCACCGGCCGCATTGCCTCCCCGCAGCGCCTTGCCCGACCGTTGCGGCTGGCCCGGCCGCGCCGGCTTTGCGGATCGCACCGCCTTGCCTGGCTTCCCAGGGCGCGCCGGCCTTCCTGGGCGCGCCGGCGTCATGGCCGTTCGACCAAGGCGACAGCCCAGCAGGCCACCGCCTCCCGCCGCCCCAGAGCGCCCACACCTTCGGCCCGCTTGGCCTTGACCGCGACCGGCGCGCCGACGGCCTGGCTGAGCCGCTCGCGCATGGCTACCAGGTGCGGTGCCAGCGCTGGCGCGTCGAGCACGACCGAGCAGTCGACGTTCACCGGCGTCCATCCGGCATCGGCGACGATCCCGGCCACTCGGATGAGCAGCCCGATGCTGTCGGCCCCTGACCACCGCGGATCCGATGCAGGGAAGTGCGCCCCCAGCTCGCCCTGGTCAGCGGCTCCCAGCAGGGCGTCAGCCACCGCATGGGCGACGACGTCGGCGTCGCTGTGGCCGGTGAGGCCCGGCTCGCCGCTGAGCTCAATGCCGCCGAGCACCAACGGGCGCGCCGGGTCGTCCGACACCGGGTGCACGTCGAATCCCATGCCGACACGAATGCTCACAGTCCGAGCCGTCCGACATGTTCCCGAGCCCGTTCGAGGTCATGAGGACTGGTGACCTTGGCGTTGAGCGGATCGCCGACGACCACGACGACGCGTCCGGCGACGGCCTCGACCAAGGCGGCGTCGTCACTGGCCTCGTCACCGCCGGCGTGCGCCTTACGCAAGACGTCGGCTCGAAACGCCTGCGGTGTCTGCACCGTCACTAGCTCAGAGCGGTCAAGGGTGGCCTCGACCTCGCCGCCGCGCACCCGCTTGACTGTGTCGGCGATCGGCAGTGCGGGCACGACGCCATCGGCGCCGGCGCGCACCGCGGCGACAACGTTTTCGAACAGCCACTCGGGCGCCAGAGGGCGCGCCGCGTCGTGCACGACGATCACCTCGGCATCATCAGGAGTGGCAGCGAGGCCGGCGCGTACCGAGGCTGATCGGCTTTCGCCACCGGCAACGACGACGTCGGCCGCAGGCTCCGGTTCGCCTGCACGCTCTACCGGAACAGCGAGCACGATTCCATCGGACACGGCCCGCGCCGAGTCCAGCGCCCAATCGAGTACCCGCCGTGAACCCAGGAGCTCGTACTGCTTTCGTGTGCCGAAGCGCACGCCGACGCCCGCAGCCACGACAATCGTCCACACCGCGCCGTGGACTCCGGCCGGTTGCCGGCCGGTCTGCGGCACAGAACTAGGAGGGGAGCGCCTCGTCGAGCTTCTTCTCGGCCGTCTCCTCGTCGACGCCGATGGCAAAGGTCAGCTCTGACACGAGGATCTGGCGAGCTTTCGTGAGCATGCGCTTCTCGCCCGTCGAGAGGCCCTTGTCCTTCTCTCGGATCGACAGGTTCCGGACGACTTCGGCAACCTGATAGATGTCGCCCGACTTCAGTTTTTCGACGTGGTTCTTGAAACGGCGCGACCAGTTCGTCGGCATCCGCGCTTCCTTCTTGCGAAGGACAGCGAACACCTCCTCGACCTCTTCGTCGTTGATGACCTCACGCAGACCGACCTTGTCGGTGTTGTCGGCGGGGACCTTCAGGGTGAGGTCGCCGTACGCCAACCGCAGCACCAGGTACTCACGGTCGCCCTTGGCGCCCTTGTTACCTGCCTCATCGAGCCGTTCGCGCTTCTCGATCACCGCCGCCCCATGGTGGGGGTACACGACCTTGTCTCCGACATCAAACGACATTCTTCTCCCAAGGGACGTACAGCAGGGGACTCCTCCAGAGTGCCAGGAAATTGGCGCTTAGACCAAACCTCGCCGAATTTGGTCAGCCGTAGCGGTCGAGGATGCTGGTTTCGGCGAGGCGTCGCAAGCTTTCCTCTATGGCTCGTGCTCGGGCCTCGCCCACGCCTTCGACCTCGTCGAGGTCGGCGACCGATGCCCGCAGAATCTTGTGCAGGCTTTCGAAGCGCTCGACGATCCGGTCGACGACCGCATCGGGCAGTCGGGGCACACGGGCCAGGAGCCGGTAGCCCCGAGGCTGAAGCCCCGCGTCGAGCTCGGACGCGCCCGATGACAGGTGCAGGACCTCAATCACCGACTTGAGATCGAGCAGGTCTTCGGTCGTGATGTCGGCCAACGCGGTCATGGCCTCAGGAAGACGCCAATCTTTGTCGGTTTGGTAGTAGTCCTTGATGACCAGACGTCTGTCGTCCTCGACTCCTCCGAGGAGCTCTTCGAGTTGCAGGCGGATCAGCCGGCCGTCGGTTCCGAGCTCGACGATGTAGCCGTGAATC
>DATLEI010000034.1:0-15947 GCA_035525375.1 Acidimicrobiales bacterium | reverse complement strand
GAGCGTCCCAGTCGTAGACGACAGTCGTGTCGCCGATGACGTCGTGGAACGCTCGGTGTTCGCGGCCGAGCACGATCCCGATGAAGCCAAGTCCAAAGAACAGGAACGAAAACGGGAAGGCAAGAGTGCGGAGCAAGGCGTGCCTGTGGTCGAGGGGCGACCCATCGCGGCGTACGACGCGTAAACCGAGCATCGCCATGCCCACCGTCTTACCGGCGGCCGACCAGGACACGTAGTAGTACAGGAACAGCCAGACGAGCAGCACGATTGATCCAACCGCCGGCGGCGCGTCGGCGGCGTCGATGTCTCGCCGGGCGACAAGTTCGATGACCGCCGACATCGCCGCGACTATCACTGCGAGGGAGGTACCGCTGACCGCGGAGTCAATGACGAAGGCGGTCAAGCGGGTGACCGGTCCCGCGAAATTTCCGACGAGGCTCGGCTCGGGCACTCGCTCAGCCGACTTCACGGCTGTAACCCCTTCTCAGCCGCATTGACGAGCAGCGGTGGTCCCGACGGAGCCTCGCTGGAATCGCGGCGCAGGATCCGGTCGACCCAGCGGTTCAACAACTGATCGAGGCCGACGCCTTGGGCTCGCACGAAGTCGAGCCCGCGCTCGGCGATTCCCGTCGTCGACCGCACGAGGATCCCGCCGAGCTCCGTGCGCTCGATGAGGTGTTCGACGTTCACCCGTTCGAGAACGCTGTCGATGTCGACCTCGGAGAGGACATCATTCACGTCGATACGGCCGACGATGCGGCTCACGTCGATCCGATCGACGAGGGCATTGACGTCGATCTTCGCCAGTAGCCGCTCGATGTCGATGCGGTCGAGGAGCTTGTCAAGATCGACCCGGTCGAGAAGCTGGTCGAGGTCGACCCGCTCCAGCAACTCGTTCATGTCGATCCGGTCGACGATGCGCTGCACGTCGACTTGGCGGACGACGGCGTCGACCGGGAGAAGGCTGATGGCCCGGTCGAGTGGACTCCGCCGCTTCTCGGCCACTGTCGTCAGACCTCGGGATCGTGCCAGTAGTCGCCTTGAGGCAGCACGGCGCTGGCCTCCGACGGACCCCATGTCTTCGGGTGATACGGGTGCGCGGGGCCATGGTCGGTGAGCACGTGATCGACGACGCGCCATGCGGCCTCTACGCCGTCCTCCCGGGCGAACAGCATCGATCGCCCCGACATGGCGTCGCCCAACAACCGCTCGTAGGGAGACATCTCGTCGCTGGACTGGTTGCAGAGGTACAGCTCGACCGGCGAGCCCACGAACGACTCGCCCGGCACCTTGGCCCGGCATCCGAGGGCAATGGCGACCCGGTCAGGCCCGAGACGAAAGCGGAGGTAGTTGCTGTCGTCGGGATCGAAGAGTTCCTCGGCGAAGACCTGTTGTGGCGGCTTCTTGAGTCGGACCAAGACCTCAGTGGCCTCGACGGGCATTTCCTTGCCGGCGCGTATGAAGAACGGAACGCCTTCCCACCGCCAGGAGTCGATCATCACCTTGACCGCGGCAAACGTCTCGACGTCGGAGTCCGCCGCGACGCTGTCTTCATCCCGGTAGCCGATGAACTGGCCGCGCACCAGATCAGTGGGGAGCAGTGTGCGCATGGCCTTGAAGACCTTCTCCTTCTCGTCGCGCAGCGCCTCGTTGGTGCCACCGACGGGCGGCTCCATGGCCAGCAGCGCGGTCGTTTGCAACATGTGGTTCTGCACGACATCGCGTAGCGCGCCCACCTCCTCGTAGAACTTGCCCCGGCCCTGCACGCCGAAGTTCTCCGCCATCGTGATCTGCACGCTCTCGATGTAGTTGCGGTTCCAGATCGGTTCCAGGAAGGAGTTGGCGAACCTGAAGTAGAGGAGGTTCTCGATCGGCTCCTTTCCCAAGTAGTGGTCGATCCGGAAGATGGAGGGCTCCCGGAAGACGGAATGGAGTACCTGGTTCAGTAGCTGGGCTGACGCAAAATCGCGCCCGAACGGCTTTTCCACGATCACTCTGGCGTTGTCAGCCGCTCCGGACTTGCCGAGCCCTTCGACGACAGTCGGAAAGAGGCTCGGCGGTATCGCGAGGTAATGGACGGGCCGCTTCGCGCCGCCCAGCGCCTCCTTGAGCGCGGTGTAGGTCGTCTCCTGGAGATAGTCGCCATCGACATAGGCGAGCAGCCCAGAAAGGGTCTCGAATGCCTTCGCATCGTCGATCCCCCCGTGGGTGTCGATGCTGTCGTGGGCCCGTTTTCGGAGGTCATCGACGGTCCAGGTCGACGAGGCGACGCCAATGACGGGAACGTCGAGACGACCCCGCTTCGTCATTGCGTAGAGCGCAGGGAAGATCTTCTTGAAGGCGAGGTCACCGGTCGCGCCGAAGAACACGAGTGCGTCGGAGCGCTCGGCGCCGTCCATGACCGGGCTGGTTGTCGTAGTGCTCACGTTTCGCCCCCGGGATCAGTCTGAAGGTGTGGTCGACGTCGGCAGGGTATCGCCGACGATGACCATGCCTTCGATCATCGCCGGACCTGCAGGCCCTCCTTCCGTCCGGTGATGTATGCGTGCTTGTTGTAGACGTTGGGCAACCCCGGGCCGAAACCCCCAGGCGTGTAGTACCACTGGTCGAACACCTTCTTCCGGAAGGCGTACACGAACGTCGTGTAATAGAGCATTGCCACCGGCAACTCCTCGGCGACTGCCTTTTGGACCCGACTGACCAACTTCTTGCGCTCGCCGACGTCGTACGTCGCCACCTGGGCATCGATGAGCCGGTCGATCTCCGGGTTGACGTAGCCGGTTGCGCGATGGAACGGGTTCGGCGCGCCCGAGTGATAGACGCCGCGCAGCATGTCGGGGTCACCGTTGGGCCCGACGCCCGAAGGGCCGGGATAGTTCGTCACCAGGAGGTCGTAACTCTCCTGGAGCTTGACGCCGAAGAGCTGCACCAGGTCGAGGACCTGCAAGTCAATGTCGAGCCCGACCTCCTTCAGGCTGTTCGCAGTTAGTTCGATGAGGGCCAGGGGCAGTGTGCTGGCGACGTTGAGCGTGTAGCGCAGCGGACTCCCGTCGGCGTTGGTTCGATTTCCGTCTCGCCCCTTGCGGGGATAGCCGGCTTCGTCGAGGAGGCGATTGGCCTCGGCCCGGTCGAAGGGATAGTCGCGCACCGCCGGCTCGTAGAAGGGGTTCGACGGCGGGAGCCAGCCCTCGCTGCCGACCGTTCCGTTTCCAGTGAGTAGGCCGTCGACCAAATCGTGACGGTCGATGGCGTGCAGGCAGGCCCGGCGGAAGCGGAGGTCGGCCAAGGGGCCACCTCTCTTCAGATTGAAGAAGAGGGGGAAGGCGAAGCCCGCCGGCTGGCTGATTACTCCGTAGGCGGGGTCTTCGCGGAATTGGGCCAATGCTTCGTTCCGGACGCCCTCGGCGGGGGCACCCCCGCCGTCGAAGGCACCGACACTGAGCGAGGCCAGCTCGTCGTCGTTGACGGAGTCGGTGCACTCGATGCGGCGAACGAACGGGCGGCCGAGGAAGTAGTTGTCCTTCGCGATGTACAGCTCTGTACCCGCGGCCTCGCTGCGACTCTCGAGTGAGTATGCGCCGGTACTGATCAGAACCCGGCTGTCGAACGTCGCCATGGGGTCGGAGATCGTCGACCACACGTGCTCGGGCACGATCGGCATCGTTCCGAGCACCCGTTGAACGAAGGTGGCGTCCGGACGATCCAGCCTGAACTCCACGGTCTTGTCGCTGACGGCGCGCACATCGATGCCGGGCGGCGGGACACCGACGAGCAAGGGTGTGAACGTCTGCGACGTGTAGTACTCGTAGGTGAACACGACGTCGCGAGCCGTGAGCGGCTTGCCGTCATCCCACCGCACGTCTCGAAGATCAAGGCTGTGCACCAGTCCGTCGGGAGATGGCGTGTACGAGGATGCGAGCCACGGCAACTGCTTGCCGGTGGAGTCGGGCCACAGCAACGTGTCGAAGATGAGACTCATTCGCCAGTAGCCGGGCCCGGCGGTGTAGGTGAACGGCGACGGGTACCCCAGCGCGGCCCATGACTTCACCCGGATGGTCGGACGACCACCGGCCGCCCCCTGACGGCGGGAGTTGCAGCCGTTGAGAAGGACCGCCCCGGCTGCTCCGCCCATCCCCTTCAGGAATGTTCGCCGGTCCACCATTCCGTCATGGTGGCACGGCCGACCGCAACGGCGTCTCGCACTGGTCCGTGCCTAGGATCGCGTTGAATGGAGCGGGCGGCGGTCTCAGCACTCCTCTGCTTGGCGGCCGGCCTGACGCCGGCGGCCGCCGAAGAAGCGGGTTGAGCGCCGGTCGCACGCAAGCGAAGGCGGCGAGAGTCGTGCTGACGCTCTGGGTGGGCGCCTTCGGGTTCGGGTGTTCTAGTGCGTCCAAGGGTGAGACTGTGTCCGCGGTCACGGGGAGCGCTTGCGGCTATGCAACCAACGTCGGGCTTTTTGGTGGCCCCCAGGAGCGGAGAGGTTGCGGCCAGACTTCGGCTGCACCGGCCAGTGCCAGTCCCGGGGTCGAATTACCTGCCGCCGGCTCGGCCACCGCCATAACCGCGACCGATCCTGACGGGGCGAAGGCGACGTACGGTCCCGCCGCCGTGTTCTCTGGCATCTGGCCTGACGTCGCAGCGTCGGCGCCGCCGTCGGGCCCGATCTCGGTCAGCACCCAGGGGACAGCCGCCGGAGGTTCGGTGACGAGCTCGGTCGAGATCGGCCGGCGCGTCCCGACTGATGCAGCGTCCCCTGGCGGGATAGGACCTGGCCCGATCCAGGCCGACGAAGCTCACGCCACGTGCACTGCAACCGAAAAGGGTGTCACGGGGTCGACGAGTTTCACCAACGGGATCCTCTACACCTCGACGAATCCTGACGGCGGCGGAGCCACCCAGGAGCCGATCCCCGACAACCCCCCGCCCAACTACACCCGCAGCGCCACAATCAACCACGTGGGCGGCCATCCCACCGTGGTGTTCAACGAGCAGCTGGTGAACACAGACGGGTCACTGACGGTGAACGCCTACCACATGCTCCTGTTCGGACCCGTGGCTGTCGGGGATCAGATCGTCGGCCAGGTCACCTGTGGCACGACCCCATCGACACTGTCGCCCGATGACACGATCGCGCCCGGCTGTGGCATTCCGGTGCTGGTGCTCGCCGATCCCACCAGGGCGGGCTCGCCTCCAAAGGCGCCTCGGACTGAGACCATCGGCGTGTTCGATGCCGGCGGACTCAAGTCGATCACCGAGGTGGAGGCCAACAACGCAAGGGTGCAGTTGGGCAATCCGAGCGGGATAGGCGAAGATCCCTCGCTCCCGGCGTACCTACGATTCATGGCCGGCCAGAAGGGTCCTCTCGCCGTGTCCGGTGTCCAGGAAACGCCTGACTCGCCGAGCAGCTTCTCCTTCAAAGCTACTGACGAGGCAGGCAACAGCACCCGCTGCGAGGTGGGCAACCCATAGCCGCACTTTGCCGTGGTCGGGACCGGCGTCGATCCGGTGACCTCGCGCTTTTCAGGCGCGCGCTCTACCAACTGAGCTACCCGACCCAGAATTACTCGCGGTCCTGACGAGATTTGAACTCGCGACCTCCGCCTTGACAGGGCGGCGTGCACTCCAAGCTGCACCACAGGACCACTGCGATAGCCCAAGCCTAGACGGTCGTCCCGGGAGGCCTAGCGGTGTCGCAGGACGGGCAACCTCGGACATGTCTAACGATGGCAAATCGGCCGAAATTGGCGCGTTTGCCACGATTACTGCAATTCGAAACGCGCCTATCCGGACGCGCCGGGCATGAAGCGCGCCGTTTGGCGCGCCGTTGACGCCGCGACCGCCCGCTCCATTGCCCGCGCCAACTCGGCGACGACGGCGGACGACGCCAGAGGACGGACCCGTTGCAGCGCCGCCGTGACTGCGGGCAAGCGGTCGGGGGGGAAGCCGGCGGCGACGAAGGGCTCCCAGACGTTGTCCTCGAACATCTTCACCAATCGCTCGGCGATCCGCCGGAGATCGGCCGCCATCTTCTCGTACTCGTCGATCGTGGCCGGGAGCGGGATGCCCGAGGCGACCAACTCCGCGCCGACCCGCACCAACTCGGGGCTGGGCGCCTCGTAGCAGTCACCCTTCTCGACCAAGAGACCGACTTCGACGGCGCGCCGGAGATGGGTGTCGTCGCCGGCGAGCTCGGGGAACAGCTCGACCAACTCGTCGCGGGTGAATGAGCGGGGTTCCTCATCGCTCCAGGGAGCGGTGAGCGCCTCCTCGAAACCGAGCACGTCGGTGAGGGACTTGCCCTCGTCCCATGCTGCCAGGAGGTCGCGGATGGCGGCCAGGGAGAAGCCTCGTTGCTGAAGGCGATCGATGTAGCTCAGACGAGCCAAGTGGGCCCGGTCGTAGTACCCGACCCGACCCACGACATTGGGGGGCGGGAGCAACCCGCGGGTCTGGTACGCACGGACGTTGCGGGTGGTCGTTCCAGCCTCACGCGCCAGTTCGTCGACCGTCATGCTCACGACCTGACCTTACCACTTGTCAACGTTACATCAAGAGATGTAAGGTTATGGAGCGGTCAACTGAGAGGAGCCCGGAATGACGGCAGCGACTGTGGGTGGCCAGTGGGGGTGGGACGCCTGGGTGTACCTGGTCATTCCCGTCGCCATTTACTGCCTCACCAGCCTGACCCTGTTCGCGTTCGGCAAGGCCGATATGAAGTCGCCGAACCCCCTCAGCTTCTTTTTCCGCCAGATCGGCGACAGCCTCGAGCGGGTCACCGGCTTCCCGGGATGGTCGATGGCCGGCGCACTCACGGGCCTCATGGCCCTCCTCATCGCCGTCATCGGCTTCTACTGGGACGTCGCCTGGCACTTCGACAATGGCCGCGACAAGGAGCTGTTCACCCCTTCACACACCATGATTCTCGTCGGGCTCGGTGGGCTCCTCTTCGCCGCCTTCATCGCCACCGTCTTCGCCTCGTTGGAGGAAGCGCGCACCGGTGTTCGTATCGGCCCGGCGCGGATTCCATGGTCGGCCATCCTCTTGTTCGCCCTCGGCGCGGGCGGGGTCGCTGCCTTCCCACTCGACAGCATGTGGCACGACGCGTATGGCATCGACGTGACGCTTTGGAGCCCCACTCATCTCCAATTGGTGAGCGGCGGATCGCTGTCGACGATCGCCGTGCTGCTGATGTTGGCGGAGGGTCGCCGCTTCGGTAATCCGAACGCCCTCGGTCGAGGGATCTACGCCCTTGCGGCCGGCACGATCCTCGTTGGACTATCGACGTATCAGGGCGAGTTCGACTTCGGCGCGCCGCAGTTCCAAGTCCTCTACCTCCCCATCCTCGTGATGGCCGCAGCCGGCATCACGCTCGTGCTCTCCCGGATCGCGTTGGGCCGCTTCGGCACCCTCAAGGTGGTGCTCGCCTACTTGGTGCTCCGAAGCGGGCTCGCGCTCATTGTCGGCGGCGCGCTCAATCACACAGTCCCGCGCTTCCCGCTCTACATCGCGTCGGCGCTTCTGGTCGAGGCAGTGGCGTGGAAGTTCGGCACCGACGAGCGGCTCCGCTTCGCCGTCTCCTCCGGTGCTGCCATAGGCACTGTGGGGCTCGTGTTCGAGATGGCGTGGCTCGGAGCCATTTCGCCGCTACCGACGAACCTGCCCGTGCAGTTGCTGGTCGAGATCGCCCTGTTCGCGCCGCTGACTGCCGTGGCCGCAGCCGTGCTCGGCGCGGGCCTTGGTCGCACGTTCTCGACGTCGCACGAGCGAGTACCCGGTATCGCCCTGGGAGCCGCCGGCGTCGTGCTGCTGCTCGCACTCGCATATCCATTGCCGCGCAACGTCGGCTCGGTCGACGCAACTATCCGCCTACAACCGGTAGGCGACCGAGCCACCGTAGAAGTGACGCTCGATCCGCCTGACGCGGCCAAGGATGCAATCGCCTTCGTCGTCACTTCATGGCAGGGAGGCGGAACAGTGCCGGCTGCCCTCGACGAGGTGAGCCCTGGCGTCTACCGCTCGTCACGCCCGGTGCCGGTCAGCGGCAGCTGGAAGACGGTTGTCTCACTGGCCCGGGGCGATCAGCTGATGGCCGCGCCGGTCTACCTACCGGCCGACCCCGAGATCGGCGCGCCGGAGATCCCCGCCCTTCCCGAACGCACGACACCGTTCGTTCGCAACACAACGCTCTTGTTGCGTGAGCAGCACGACGGCCCCGCTTGGCCGGCGCTGGCCGCGTACGCAGGGTTGGCCACGCTGGTGGCGCTATGGGTCGGCCTGATGGCGTTCATCGCCCGGCGCGTCTCGGAGGCAACCAAGGAGGAGGGCACTCCCGCCGGCGCGCCGACGGGAGCGCCGGCGCCACCTCGGGAGATGGCGTCGAGGTAGAGGTATATCTACGCCGGCTGCTGAGTGGCGTTGGCGACCGGCACCGAGAAGGCTCGGCACCAGATGAGCACCGTGTTCTGTCCCGACAGGTCGACTCCATTCGGCACCTCGTAGTTCTGGCTCCCTCGGTTGCCCTTGAGGTCACCGAGGCTGGTGCCGCTGCCGGGTGACTCCCGGTCGGCCCCGGGCACCAGGTAGAGCACATAGTCAGGACCGTTCTGGACGTCGATGCCCTCGAGGCGCACGAACGCGGTGCCGTCCGCGAGGCGGTAGACAGCGGCGTCTCCCGATGCCTCATGGTCGATGCCCTGCAGGGTGCCGGTACTCAGCTTCACCGGCTCGGCCGACGCGGGGGAAACCAAGGCCTCGGCGGCCGCAGCCGGCGCGGCTGGCTCGGGCGCGGCCGGCTCAGGCGCACCGGTTGATGCCGGCGCCGCGACCGTCGTCGGCGCATTCGCGCTTGGGTTCTGGAGCGCGGCGATCGTCGTGGGTAGGGCCTCGTCGACCTTGTTGTCGGTGAAGTACGGACCCACGATCAGGGCGAGGATCACAACCGTGGGGACGGCCACGATCGCCGCCCGCGCGCCGGCGTTGCTGATGAAACGCTTGAGCACAACGCCGAGTACCGACACCACCAGGACCAGTGCCGCGATCTTCAGCAGCGCCTCGGGGCTCTTGATGGTCGCCTTGAAGGGGCCGGGCCGAAGAAGGGCGAAGGCGAGGACCAGAGCGACAACGACCCCGCCCCGAAGCAGCCAACCCTTGATGCGGGCTTGATCAGTTGTCATCATGCCGCTAAGTCTCGTCTGCAGACGGCGCGTTACGGGCGCGCCCTCAGGTTTGGTCAGTCGGTGGCGTGTGTCGCCGGCACCTTGCCCATGCGACCGGCGTTGAAGTCCTCGAATGCCTGGGCCAGCTCGGCCTTGGTGTTCATGACGAACGGGCCGTACCAGGCCACCGGCTCCCGAATGGGCTGTCCCCCGAGGATGAGGACATCCACCTGGGGCGCGCGACTCTCCTGGTGGTGGTCGGCGGTGATCGTCATCACGTCACCGGCCCCGAAGACCGCTAGCTGACCCGACCGCAAGGGACGGTTGTCGGGTCCAACCGTCGCGTTGCCGTTGAGGACATAGGCCAGGGCGTTGAAGTCGGCGCGCCATGGCAGCTCGAGCTTCGCACCGGGGCTGATCGTCGCATGGAGCATCGCCATGGGTGTGTGGGTTGCGCCGGGACCCTCGAAGCCGGCCACGTCACCGGCGATGAGCCGCAGGAGGGCGCCGCCGTCGGGCGACGACACCAACTCGGCCTTGTCACCGCGAATGTCTTGGTAGCGGGGCGCAGTCCACTTCTTCGATGCGGGGAGGTTGACCCATAGCTGGAATCCGTGGAAAAGGCCTCCGCTGAGCACCAGGGCCTCGGGTGGCGTCTCGATGTGCAGTATCCCCGCGCCGGCGGTCATCCATTGCGTGTCTCCGTTGGTGATTGTGCCGCCACCGCCGTTGGAATCCTTGTGCTCGAAGGTGCCATCGATGATGTAGGTGACGGTCTCGAAGCCGCGATGGGGGTGCCACGGGGTGCCCTTCGGCTCACCCGGCGCGTACTCGACCTCGCCCATCTGGTCGAGATGCACGAAGGGGTCCAGAAGGCTCTGGTCGACGCCTGCGAAGGCGCGCCGCACTGGAAAGCCCTCGCCCTCGAACCCGCTCGGCGCAGTCGTCACCGAGACGACGGGCCGGTCGACCTCGTTCGGCTCGGGCGCCCGCAGGCGGGGAAGGGTCAGGTTGTCGTCAACAGTCACTGCTGGCATCGCAGGGGCCTCCTCGGGGAATCCGTCCCACTGTGCAACCGGATAGTGGCGCCACATCTTCCGTGCCGACTGTCCATCATTGGCGAATCGGTTTCCTCCCCGCCATTATCGGGGATGGAAATTGCCAATCTGATGACGAGGGGCTGATTGATGGGTACCGTCGCCGACGCGACCAAGGAAAACTATGACGAACTGGTTCGCGAGGGGATTGTCCTCGTTGACGTGTGGGGGCCCGACTGTCGGCCGTGCATCGCCCTCATGCCCCACGTCGAAAAGCTCGCTGAGGACCGGCCCGAACTGAACCTGGTGAAGCTGGAGGCGCCGACGGCGCGCCGCCTGTGCATGACGCTCAAAGTGATGGGACTCCCCGCGTACATCCTGTACCGCGACGGCGAGGAGGTCAGCCGTTTGTCTGGGAACGACATCACTCCTGCGAGTCTCGAGGCGTGGATCGACGAGAGCGCTCCGACGCCCGCATGATGGTCGGGGACATGAGCCTCAACGCCGGGCGATGAGCGAGGAACAGTCGCTGGACGAGAGGTTCGAGGCTGAACTCATGGAACTCGGCGCAGAGATCGACGCGCACTTCGGCGGACGGGAGGCGTCCCCCGCCGAGGTCGAGCACTACTTGCGTGAACGCCTGCTGAGTGAGGGCCTGAGCGAGACCGAGGCCGAGCAGGCGCTGGCGCGCATCACGGGGCGCGATTAAAGGAATTCGGAGCAGTTGCCGACGCTGAGGGGTGAGCCCAATGCGCCACCACCGGCACGACCCCGAACCGACGTCGCCGAGACCGTGGCCGTTCGACCCGGACCCGATGGTTCCGCAGCCGACGGCGACCGGGCGCGCCATCCTGCGTTGGTGGATCGACGAGCAGCTCCGCTCGATGACGCCGCGCGGGCGGCGCGGGCGGCGCCAACGGCGCGCCGACCGCCGGCGCGCCCACGAGGCCCGACAGCGTCACCGACCCTGATCGGTGCTAGCGCGCTGGTGATCGGCTGTGGCGCGCGGGTACGCCGTAACATCAGGGCGAACACGAGGACTGAATTGCGTCCGACTAAGAAGGGAGGCCGCAGATGGCCGATCTCGTCGAGCTTTTCAACCGCGCCGTGGGTCGATTTGGCGCCCGGGTCGCCGCTATCGGTGACCAGTGGTCGGCCCCCACCCCTGACGCGGAATGGGACGTGCGGACGCTGGTCAACCACGTGTTGTCGGAGAACTTGTGGGCACCGCCGTTGCTGTCCGGGAGCACGATCGCCTCTGTTGGCGACCGCTTCGACGGTGATCAACTCGGCGACAAACCAGATGCGGCGTGGACTGCTGCTGCGGCGTCTTCGATCGCCGCCGTGGCCGACGAAGGCGCCCTGAATCGTACGGTCCACGTCTCGTTCGGTGATATCTCGGGTCAGGAGTACGTGTCGCAGTTGGTGTGCGACCACGTGATCCACGGATGGGACCTCGACCGAGCGATCGGTACCGAGGAACTGATCGACTCTGAGCTCGTCGACTTCGCCTACGGCTTCCTTCTCCCTCAAGCCGAGGCGTGGCGGGCCGCAGGGGCCTTCGGGCCCAAGGTGGATGTCCCAGAAAGCGCAGGGCGTCAGGCGGAGCTGTTGGCCCTGACGGGGCGCAACCCGGCGCGAGGCGGCTGACCCCTCCGGGTCTAGGACTGAGGGCGCCCCCAACGGGATTCGAACCCGTGCTGCCGCCTTGAAAGGGCGGTGTCCTAGGCCGCTAGACGATGGGGGCCTGCGGGGCGGGAGCGTCCCGAGGTTACCCGGCGGCGTCGGGTGCCCAGGAGGTGTCTACGATCTGCAGCCCATGCGCCGACTGCCGAAACCCGCCGACCTGGTGGGGGCCGCCGTCGTGGGGTACCTCGCCGGCACGATTCCCTCGGCCGACCTCGCTACCCGGGTCGCCGCGGGTCCTGGTATCGATCTGCGCGCCGCCGGCACCGGCAACCCCGGCGCGGCCAACGCCATGGGCGTGCTCGGCAAGGGCTGGGGCTACGGGATCATGGCGGCCGACATCACCAAGGGGGCCATGGCCTGCCGCGCCGGGCGCGAGCTGGCCGGAGCCGCAGGCGCCAACGTGGCCGGCGCGGCAGCGGTGATCGGGCACTGCTTCCCGGTTTGGAAGCACTTCCAGGGCGGAAAGGGTGTGGCCGTGAGTGCGGGTCAGTGTCTGGTTACATTTCCCGCCTATTTCCCGATTGACCTCGGGGTCGCCTGGGCCGTCGGACATTGGAGCAAGCGGGCGCTGCCGGCGACTGCGGTGGCCTCGGCGCTCTGGGTCACTGCGGCCACCGTGTGGTGGCGCAAGGGCTGGCCCAACGCTTGGGGTCCCGCGCCGGGGCCGGCACTACCTCTCGCGGCGGCGGTGACGAGCGCGGTGATCCTCTTCAAGTTCGCGACGGCGCGCACGTTGCCGACCTCGGCGCCGCCGCCGGTGGCACCAGCGACGATGACGCCGGCGATCAGCGCGGAGACGCCAGACGCAGTGTCCTTCACGTGATCGGCCTCCTCACCGACTCGAACTCCCAGCTACCCGCCGAGCTGGCCGAGCAGTACGACATCGGCGTTGTGCCCCTCACCGTGTCGGTCGGCGGCACCGATTACCTCGAGGGCGAGGAGCTCGACGCCGACGGCTTCTACGATCTGTTTGACCAGCGCGCGCCGACCGTCAGGACCTCCCAGCCGAGTCCTGGCCGCTTCGCCGAGGCCTATGAAGCCGCGGCGCGCCGGGGCGCCGACGAGATCATCTCGGTGCACGTCGGGTCGAAGATCTCTGGCACGGTGAACTCGGCGCGCCTGGCCGCAACGGCCGCGTCGGTGCCTGTGCATGTCGTCGATACTGGGACGGTCAGCTTCGGCGTGGCCTGCTGTGTGTGGGAAGCGGCGGTGGCGCTGGCGACCGGCTCAACCACGGAGGAGGCCGCGGCGCTGGCGGCGCACGTCGGTCCGACGGTACGCAACGTGTTCGTCGTGAAAGCCCTCGACCTGGCGCGCGCCGGAGGACGCCTCACCGGTCCCGGCCCCAGCTCCGGCCTCGGCGGGACAGATCCCGACGATGCGCCCAGCGCCATCCACGTGCTCACTCTCACTGACGACAGGATGGAAGTTGTCGGTCAGGTCACCTCAGTCCGCGAGGCTGCCGACGCCATGGCCGCACATGTCCGTGCCGCTGGCGACTCCCTGCGCGCCGGCATCGGCTTTGCTGATCGCGCGTCGGCGCCGCTGAGCGACGCTCTCCATGAGCGCCTCAGTGAAGCGCCCGAGGTCCGCGACCTCGTGCGTTACCGGGTGGGACCCAGTGTCGGTGCACACACCGGCCCGGGCACCGTCGGCGTCATGTACTACGAGTCGCCCTAGATCTCTCCAGCGTCCCTCTCGGCGCCGTCCCCCGGACCCTCGCCAGCCGACAGTTCGCCGACAATGTCATCCTGGAGCTCGGACAGGTAGTGGTAGACGGCGAACGCTGGGAGCCGGGGGTCGTCGGTCGACGTGGGGTTCTCGCTCCCGTCCTCGGAGACCCCGAGCCGTGATCCCATCACCAGCCGCACCTGGTTGATCGCCCGCATCCATGCCAGGACCTGCTCTTCGTCGAGGTCGTCCGCGCCGGCGGTTTCCTCCAAGACCGCGAGGGCACCGAGCTGGGACTCCATCAACTCGTCTTGCACCAGCAAGCGGTACTCGGTCTGACGGTCAGCATCATCGGGATACGCGACCGGGAGAAGTCGCTGCAGCACCGGATCCTCGCTGTCGGCGAAGACCTCCCGCATTCGCGGCGCGAGGCCAGCGAGCAGGTCGCGCTCCTCGGGACTCAGCGAGAGCTTGAAACGGCCATCCGGCGCGCGCCGGATCGGGCTACTCGTCATGCTCCATTGTCGCCCACAGTCCGTGCTCGTGGAGACGGAACACGTCGAGCTCGGCCTTCTCCCGGGTTCCGCTCGACACGACAGCCTTTCCCTTTTGGTGCACGTCGAGCATGAGCTTGTTGGCCTTTGCCTTGCTGTAGCCGAACAGCTTTTGGAAGACGAAGGCCACATAGGACATCAGGTTGACAGGGTCGTTCCACACGATGACGACCCAGGGCTTGTCGGGCCTGACGTCCTGGCCGATCTCGGGCTCGCGTACCTCGGTGGGTGCGGTCACCTCCGCGGGTGCCACCGACAGGCGCGCCGGACTCATCACGCGCGAAAGGCTACGCCCGCCTCCGCGGGTTGCGTCACAGCCTCCGGCTCGGACTGGTGGGAGGCAACCATTGTGGTGAAGCCGAGGAAGAACCACACCGTGGCCGCCCATAGGGCCGTGGCCCCTGCAATGTGGAAACCCACTAGGACCACCGGGACGCCGGTGAAGTACTGGATGTAGCCGATGGCGCCTTGAACGACGGCCACCGCCACCACGACCTCGCCGCGCCGCATGAGCTGGTTAGGGGCGCCCACCTTTGAGAGTCGCCACAGGGTAATTAGTACAAACAGGAGAAATATCGCCACGCTGACACCGTGCGCCCGGGCTACGTCGGGCAGGAACAGCCGCAATCGCTCAGCCTTCGCGTCGCCACCGTGGGGGCCGGTTCCGGTCACGAGGGTTCCGAGAAATATGGCGACTGTCAACGCACCAACGACGAGCCATCGCGTGGCCACGAGGTCACCACTCACTACCGGTCGCCGGGTGCGTGCGGCGTCGGGCTCGCACGCCCGCTGGTAGAGAACGACAGCGTTGGTGATGAGGACCATCGAGAGCAGGAAGTGAGCCATGACGAACCGGGGGTCGAGGTCGTTCTTCACTGTCTGCCCGCCGAGGATCGCCTGGGCAAACACCCCGGCTACGAGCCCGAGCGACAGAACAATGAGATCCCGCCGCTTGGGTATCCGGCGCAGTGAGCCCAATACCGCCAGGATGACGGCCAGGGAGACCAGCCCGGTGATCATGCGATTCACGAACTCGACCATCTGGTGGTAGTCCCACGTGGCCACGAATCTTTTCTCGGTGCACGTGGGCCAATCGGGACAGCCCAGCCCGGACTTCGTCAGTCGTACCGCGCCGCCTGTGATGACGATGAATCCGAGCGCCAAGAGCGCGAATAGGGCGATCTTTCGGAACGTGCGTGGGGTTGGCCGGGGCAGCTGCATTGCCCGGCGATCGTAGGACAGGGCGCGCCGGAGGCGTTAGTCGAGGGTGGTAGGGGTACGCTCTCGACCGTGCCCCCCGAACGGACCGAAAGCAACGCCACCGGCGAGCCCGTACCTGACGAGCTCGCAGAGGAGCAAGCGGAGAAGGATGCCCAGGTGCTCCAGCGCGAGCCGCTCGAGACCGAGCTGATGGACAACGACGAGTCCGGCGCGGGCGAAGAGGTCGACCGGGTCGAGGACACTTCGGAACAGCAGTAACGCCGGCTGATCAGCCGAACCAGGGCGAGCATGCGTTGCCGCTATTTGAAAGTGCGACTATTCGGGGACTGTGACCTGGGGTCGTGAGTACTGGGTGAGGTAGAGCTCCTGGTACAGACCGCCCGCTGCCAGCAACGTCTCGTGGGTGCCCTGTTCAACAACTCTTCCCGCATCCATCACGAGGATGAGATCCGCGGCTTGAATCGTCGACAGCCGGTGGGCGATGACCAGTGACGTGCGGCCGGCGAGGGCTTCTGCAAGGGCTTGCTGTACGAGCAGCTCGGTTTCCGAGTCGAGGTGCGCCGTCGCCTCGTCCAGAATCACAATCGACGGGCTCTTGAGCAGCACCCGCGCCAGCGCCA
>DATLEI010000030.1:0-6273 GCA_035525375.1 Acidimicrobiales bacterium | reverse complement strand
GCTCCGGGAAGCGCTGGAACGGATCACCGAGGCCGGCGTCGAGGTGGTCGGGGCCTCCGACCACACGGTCACCCACAGCCTGTACATCCTGGATCCCGACGGCAACGAGGTCGAGCTCTACATCGACGTGCAGCCGGAGATTTGGCACGACGACCCGACCGCCATCTTTTCGCCGATCAAGCCCTTGGTGTTGTAGCCGTTTCACCCGCCGGGCAACTCCTGCGTGGCGAAAAACGTCCCTGCCTCAGGAACGACGGACCTAGAAGGGGTCGTCTTGCATCGAGCATGGCTGGAGGTGCGGCCGCTGTCCGCCTGGCTGGCCGACCCGATAATCGTGCGAGGCAACCTCGGATCGACCGACGGGTGCGTCACCTTCACGTTGCGGTCGGCACGACCTGGGTCGCCAGACATTCGGAGCGGCCGATGCGATGATGACCGCATGACGTCGATTGGCTCAGCAGCACAGCGACCCAACCCGGCACTGGAGCCGCTGACGCCGTTGGTGGGCAGGTGGCGCACATCAGGGACACACCCGCTCGTTCCTGGAACGACCTTTCACGGTCACACGTCGTTCGAGTGGCACGAAGGCGGCGCGTTCCTGCTCATGCGGTCCGAGATCGACGAGCCGGAGGTTCCGAGCGGGGTGGCCATAATCGGCTCCGACGATGCAGCCGGTACGTTCACGATGATCTACTTCGATGAGCGCGAAGTGTCTCGCCGGTACACCGTCGAGGTTGCGGCCGGCGTCGTGAGCTGGCACCGAGACGAAGCGGGATTCGCGCAGCGGATGGTCCTGACAGTCGCCGACGGCAACCGGATCGACGCCCGAGGAACGATGTCGCACGACGGTGGCCCCTGGGAAGACGATCTGCAACTGACCTACGAGCGCGTCGACTCGTAGGCGATCGTCCAGGCGAGCGCATGGCGCGCGGGCAGCGACGATAGAGGGTTGAGAGACCCGTCCCCCAAATCTCGGGGGCCCATGGCCACGCGGGGCTTCGTGGCCGTCCGGCACAATGCTTGGTGTGACTCCTGCCTTCCGCGCAGCGGTCGACGTCGCGGCGAAGTACGGCATCCGAGCCGATGACCCACTTCTCCTTCAAGAGACCAACAACACCGTCGTCTGGCTCCGTCCCTCTGAGGTCATCGCCAAGGTCGGCACCCATGCGGACAGCTTGGACGAGCTGCGGCGGGAGTACGAGGTTGCGCGTGCCCTCGCAGCGCTAGGGGCCCCTGTGGCCAGTCCACTCGCCGAGTCGCCGCCTACGACCGACCCGACCACCGGGTTCATCGTGACCTTGTGGAACCGTCTCGAGCGTGATGGATCGACCGAGCTCCCGGCCTCAGCGGTCGGAGAATCGCTGGGCCAGCTGCATGAGGCATTGGATGACTGCCGGGTCGACCTGCCCGATTTCCGAGTCGACATCCGCCGGTCCCGTCGAATCCTGGAAGCCCGGAGTCGCATTCCCGCTCTGGCGGCCGACGACCGTGCGCTTCTCGAGGAGGTTTTCGATGCCCTCCTGCCCACGATCGAAGGCGCAGCCTTCGACTCTCGTCCACTTCACGGCGAACCTCATGAAGGCAATCGCGTCCTCACGCCACTCGGCATCCGCTGGCTCGACTTCGAGACCGCCTGTCGAGGACCGGTCGAGTGGGACCTCGCCTTCCTTCCTGAGGGAGCCCGGGCGAACTTCTCCACAATCGATGAGGACCTGCTCGCCGTTCTCTCGTCCCTGAACAGTGCTCGTGTCGCAACCTGGTGTTCGGTCCAGGCCCGCTTCGCGGTGATGCGACGACACGCGCAACACCACCTCGATCTTCTGCGCAGGGGCTGGCCGGCATAGCTCGGCCCGCTGGCGCCGCTTGGTTGCGTCGTGTGGCGTCTGCTGATTTCGGTCCCTTCTTGACAGTAGATCGTCCTTCTGCGAAGAATATAGTTCCGCTCTGAATTGGAGGCCGCCATGACCAACGCGATCGATGCAACGACCGCACTCGAATGCTCCTACGAAACGCTGGCGAAGGTCGTCGCCAACCTTGGGCCCGATCAGCTCGGCGCGCCGACGTGCTGCCCCGAGTGGGACGTGCGTGGGCTGCTCAACCACATACTGGGCGGGGCCATCATGTACACCCTCGTCAACGCCGGCCACGAGGCGGGCGAGGACGCCGGAGACGTCATCGGCGACGATCCGATCCATGCCCTGGCGGTGACGTCGGCGGCCAACGTGGCCTCGTGGCGGCAGCCCGGCGCTCTGGACGGCGACCGCGCCTATCCATGGGGGACGTTCCCCGCCCGCGCCGGATTGGTGATCAACGTGGGCGAGGTCGCACTTCACGCCTGGGACGTGGCCCGAGCCACCGGCCAGAGCGCCGACATCGACCGCGATGTCGCCAAGGTGATCTACGACTTCTATCGCCGGATCCCCATGGAACGGATGCGATCCACCGGTGTCTACGGGCCGGAGATCAACGTTGCGGAGACGGCGCCGATCCAGCAACGGCTCCTCGGCTTTCTCGGCCGGCTGTAGATGGACACCGTGGCGCCACTGGACCCAGGGGTCGACAGTCGCCCAGCCCGGCCGCCGGCGGCCATCGTCGTGCGGGCGCAGGAGGCAGAGGAGATCGAGTTCCCTGACGGGTCCTCGATGCGCCTCCTCACCGACAGCGCGACCAACGGTGGGACACTGAGCGTGCACCGCGCCACCTTGCGGCCCGGCGGGCTCGGTGCCAGCCCGCACCACCACCTGACCGCCACCGAGATGTTCTACGTGCTCAGCGGTTCGGTCCAGCTCTTGGTGGGCGAAGTGCTCGTGATGGCGACCGAGGGCGACCTCGCAGTGGTTCCTCCCGGCATGGCCCATGCGTTCGCAGCGGCGCCGGGCGGTGACGCCGAGCTCATCGTGGCGGTGACTCCCGGGATCGAGCGCTTCGAGCTGTTTCGGCGGCTGGCCCGGCTCGCCGCCGGCCTCGAAGAGCCGGGAACGCTGCCCCACGACCAATCTCACTACGACACCTACGCCAGCGACAGCCCAGCCTGGCGACAGGCCACACGTTGACGAACCTCCCCGACGCCTGGAGTGAAAGACACGCCGTGACCGAGCACCACGGTCGAGGACCTGTAGGCGAACCCGACCATATGGTCGCCGCACTCACCTCGGCCCGGATACGCCGCCCGTCCCACGATCCCGGCGCACTGTGGCGCAAGGCGCCCTGTCCCTGAACGCCGGGTCCGCGGGATGATCGGATGACATGCTCTTCCTGTGGCAGGGGCGGCTCAGACCAATTTCACGCGGATGCTCCGAGACTACGTGGCGCCGGCATTGCGCGCCGAGGGCTTGAAGGGCTCCGGTATGGAGTACTCAGTTCCCAGCGCTTCGCATTGGATCCTCCTCGGCTTCCAAGGATCGACGGCGAACACCGCTGGCCGCATGAAGTTCACCGTGAACTGCAAGGTCGTGCGGAAGGACGCGTGGAGTGCGGCACAGGAGGAGCGGCCCTTCATCGGGCCGCGTCCGAAGGCCAACGTCGGTGCCGGAAGCTTCGAATGGACGGCGCGCATCGGACGGTTGATGCCGAGAGGTGACGACAAGTGGTGGTGGCTCGACGCGGAGGATCCGCCCGATGTGCTCGGCCGGGAGGTCCTGGAGGCAATCACGCGATACGCGCTGCCTGCCATGCGCCGGATCTCAGCCGAGACAGCCTGAACGGGCGGTGCCCGGCTGCTTGCGCCGTCCTCGGCAGGCCCGCCCCAGAACCACCCGGCTGCTCGGACCTCGGAGTGCTGCCCCCGAAGGCCGGCACCGTGGGGCCACGCGGCTAGGGCTGGAGCACCGCAGCACCAGCGCTGCCTGTCAGCGCCCAGCGAGCGACAGTTCTCGCAGGACGAGCCGGTGCCTGGTCTTCCTGGCCCCCTTGGTGCGCTGATCGAGCAACATGTACTGCGCCTCGTGCGGCGGAATGCCCGACTCTGCCGCCAGCGCCATCTGAATCTCCACGTCCTGATCTGACGTGGCCGGATGCAGCTCTCCAATGGCGAGGACGCGCGGCTCGCTCCAGATCAGGACCCGGAATGAAGCCAGGTCGTCGGTCAGGTACTTCTTCGCCACCGGGAAGTAGAGCGTGGCCCGGGCGTCCTCGAACAGATAGCGGCGCGCGTCGTCCCAACCGGGCGATTCCACGTTCAGGCAGAGGGTTCCGGCGTGCCTGACCAAGCCGAGGAGATCCTTGGGCAAAGCCGGTGGCGATTCGCTCGTCGACGTACCCCAAGCGTACGCACCCACGCGGTCGAGGGTCGGATGGGTCAGGCGACGCGATCGCCGGGCGGGGTTCCTGATCCCGTCGGCGGGGACGTTGCCGGGCCGAGCAGGCGGTCGAGGAGTCTTCGCTCCCCCGGCCAAGCTTCCTCGATCGCCTCGCGTGGCACCCGCCTGGCCGCGAAGCGGAGCGCCAGCGCAACGACCACGACATCGTCGAGCGGCCCGATCACGGGAAGAAACTCAGGGATCAGATCGATCGGGCTGATCACCCACACTGCGGCGATCGCGACGGCGACCTTCGCAGAGCGCGGAACCCGAGGGTCCTTGCGTAGTCGGCGAAGCGCGGTCGCGCACGCCGGCAGAAAGCTTGCGAGGTCCTTGGCCAGCCCCGGGGGTAAACGTCTCGCCAAGAAGATCAAGACAACCCACGACAAGAGAACGATGCCGACGCCGAGCAGAAGCAACGGGATCGCACGCACCGCCCCAGTCTAGGAATGCGAGCAAGACTTGCCTCGGATCGCCGCCCGGCGCAGCGCCGACGGGCGCCTCGCCTGGGCCGCCCATAACGACAGGTGGCTCCTGCGGGTGAGGCGCCCGGGCCGCCCGCTCTGAGACGACGAAGGAATCATGATGGATGCGTGGTGGATCTCGACTTGCGTCCCGAGCGGCGCGCAGCACTGGTCGACAGCGTCGCTGAAGTGCTCGCCATCGCCGTACCGGGCAGCCGCATCAGTCTCCGGGGATCGCTTGCGACGGGGGAGGCTGATCAGTTCAGTGACATAGACCTGCTATGGGTCGTCCCCGGGGATCGCTTCACGGCAGCGGTTGCAGGTGTCCGGGAAACTCTCGCCTCGGTGTCGCAAGTGTCCTCGGTTCGGTCCGATCCCGAGTTTCAGGGGTCGGGCAATCGGCGCTTGCTCTTCATTCAGTTGGCCGATCTTCCCCTGTTCTGGCGCATCGATCTGGAGGTCCGATCCCCATCCGAATTTGGCCCGGGGGGGCCGGTCCCCGTCGTGGGCCCCCTTCTCGCGGCGGAGTGGTCGGCGGCTGCCTCGGCGGCTGCCAATGCTGTCGCAACGATCAAGGCAGTCGCGCGGGGACACCTGGTTGACGCGAGAGGACTGCTTGAGCGGGGCTTCGACCGGATGGGAGAGACGTTCGACCCATCAGAGAGTTGGACAGGGGCGGTGGTCAGACTGGCCCGCAGCTCGGCTGCCGCCGATCCCAACCTGGCAACCTACGGGCAGCAAGTCGCCAACTTGGCGGACGTGCTCCTCTCGATGGCTGGGAGCCCCAATGATCCGGTCGGTTGAGGGCGCCGCCCGACGGATTTCGTCAACAGCAGACGACGGGATTCGGACCCGCGACCCCAATCTTGGCAAAGCGATCAGGGCCTCCGTGGGGTCCGCTGGAACCGCATAAGTCCAGGTCACAGCGTTGCGCATCCGGGTCCGAGACCGCCTCAATCGTTACATCCGGCAGCAGTCGATGTAACGATGGATGTAACGAACGGCCCTCGACGGAGAGTCGTGTCGATGACTCGTTCGACGGGCGCCGGCGACGCTGCGGGGGTCGATAGCACGGCCCCGCGTCGCGTACTGCAGGACGGCCCTACCGTATCGGTCGAGTATCACTGACCGGCACTTCTGCCACGCGCAGTGGTCACAGGCTTCCGCGTTATGGGACGCTCGTTTGGGGACTCCCAGGCTCCCGCTGGAGCGGGTGAGCGCGAATCCGATGCAGGCGCTGTCCGTCCGTGATGGCATCACCCGGCTGGCCCAGGCGCTCTACGCGCCAAGCCCGTCGATTCGCTGCGTCTGCAACGGCTGATGTCGCATCGCCGCATGATCGGCGCGGGGTCAACCTACCGGGGCTCGGCCGCTCATCCCGCCCGAAGCAGACCGCAGCGCTGTCGGCCATAATCCGAAGGTGACCTTCCACAACCAGGGTTTCGTCCTCGAAGCCGGCACGTCACTCGAAGACCTGGATATGGGCGGCGGGAGTTCCCTTGCGTTACGCG
>DATLEI010000022.1:0-6687 GCA_035525375.1 Acidimicrobiales bacterium | reverse complement strand
GCCCAAGAGCACCGACCTGTCGGTGTACTCCTCCGTCGAGCTCCAGGTCATCGCCGACGAGATCAACAACCGTCCCCGGCGGTGCCTTGGATGGAAGACTCCCTTCGAGGTCTTGGTCGCCCAGGGTGCGATGATCGCTTGAGAGCACCGGCGATAGGGGGTCAGTATTCAGCCGTTACCGACACCAAGGGTCCTCTCTTTCGGGATTGGGTGTGTTTGGCGACCCCGAGTCTTTCGCTCGGACCGTTCCGTTGGAGAGAGGACCCAACACCCTTCTTCGCCGCCGAGGGTGCTGCCACAGCGACCTCCTTGGAGAGGCTGCAGGTCGGTACTTCTCCCTCGACCTCAGCGAGAGCGCGCCCGGCGCTTCGTCATCGCATCACGTGCGGGCTAGGTCAAAGACGGCTAACTCAGCCGGTCTGAACGCGCGTTAGGGGACGTCGGCGCCATTCGTACTCGAGTGTGTCACGCGTGATCCTCCGCCAGGTCCGTCCCATCTCGCCTGCCGGCGGACGGACAAGGCCGGATTAATCTTGATACGCGACATGGCCCTGACTCTCACGTTGACTCCAAGGGCCCAAGACCGGGCGCTCGCGAAAGCGCCCGTCTCCTGCCGTCATCGTTCCTAGAAGAACCCGCCGACCTGGAGGATCATCATATGACCTCTAGTATCGCTCGGAGTACTGTCGCGGCCTTCGGCCCTGCACCAGAAGGATATTTCGCCGCTGGTCGGCATGGCCGCCCCTCCCGTCACTGTCAGTGAGGCAACCTCCGAAGAAGTCTGGTTGTGGAGAGAGAAACCCTTAGCCATGGCTGTGAATTCAGAGGCAAGGCCGCCTTCCGGCATCCGGATCTCACATTCAACCGAGTTCTCACCGCCGGCAACGTCTTCGAACGACGCCGTTGCCGTGACGACGTAGTTTCCTGCTGGGAGCGTGGTGACGGCCAGCTGTTGGGAGTCGCCATTGACAGGAAGCCTCGCACCGCCGGGAACGAACCGTGCCGCCGAGATACCCGCCGGTCCCTGGGCGCCCGTCAAACCTTGGGGCCCGGCCGGCCCCACTGGCCCGATCGGACCAGTTCCGCCGGCAGGACCGGTCGCCCCAGCGGGTCCCTGCGGCCCCACAGGTCCTTGGACGTTCCAAGCCAGCGATGTCTCGCCGGACTTGCAGGCGGTGACCGAACCGTCGATGACACGGAGAGCGCCGCCACTCTTTGAGTAGCAGCCGTTGATCACGTTGCCGCTCGGGATTGTAGCGTAGGCGGTGCCGACCGTGAGGACGACGAAGCCGGCCACTGAGACGACCACGACTCGACCTCGCCGCGTCTGGAGGAAACCCTCTCGCTTCGTATCCCTGCCGTTCGGGTCGGGAGCCGTTGGTTCTCGTCTCGGTGCCTCGTCCATTCTGCTGGTTGAATCGGTCATGTCGTTCCTTTCGCTTGTGTGGCTTTCAGGTTGTGAAATGTGCTTCCCGAGCGCCAAGGCCATGCTGCTCAGTCGTACTGGTCTCCTGAATGAAGCCATCCTCATAGCCGCTTTTCTGTTCGTCGTACCCGTCGTCCAGTAGCTGCACCACAAGGCCCAGGTCCTCGGAGGCGCGGTGGGCGTCCACCGCCTTCACGCCGGTTTCGTGCGGTAGGCGTAGCCCCGGGCCTTCGGTCTGGCCCATGGCAACGGTGCTGATCGCCTCTGCTCACCCCGGCGCCGGCTTGATGTTCTGGTTGAGGTGGAAGACGTTCTCCGGGTCGTACCGCCGTTTGAGGACAGCCAGTTGCTCGTACTTCTTCGCGCCGAAGGCGGCGAGGACCCTCTCCTCACCCTCTGTGCCGAGGTTGTTTACGTACACGCCTCGGGCGAACGGCGCCATGGCGTCGGCGAACCGTCGGGCCTCGACACGCCGAACGTCGTCGTCGGTCGGGTCCGTCCACGTGGTCGTCGACATGAAATCGAAGGCCGCGCCGCGGTGGCCCACTGCCGTGCTCTCGTCGGGTACTCGGCCGATCGCACCGCCTAACGCCTGGAGTGAGCCGGAGACGGCCTCGCTGCCGCCCGACGAACTCGAGCCGCGCCGTAGGAAGACCTCGATGGCCGCGGGGGGCAGGTCCCAGAGGTAGTGCGACTTCCAGTAGCGACGGAGCCCGTGCCGCCAACCTCCGTCGTTGCTGGCCTGCAGTTCGGTGTACGGCACCGGCCCGACGACTTCTGCCAGCGGGCGCGCGACCTGTCGAAGATGACGCGCAAGCGCCAAGCCCTCCTCCGGCGACCCGACGTGAACGAACACCAGCGCAACGACGGGCTTCGTATGACATGAAGCAGGCAAGAACGAACCGGCCTCGGCGTTCCAGATCGACGCGATCCATGTTGTCTCCTCGCTGGCCTCGGCTGCGAGCGCCCCGAACGTGTCCAGGACGGCGGGGCCATCCTGGATGGCGTAAAAGCCCGCGCCGCTGGAGACGATCGGCCCGGCCTCATGGAGCTGGAACTCGAACGACGTCACGACCCCGAAGTTCCCGCCCCCGCCCCGAAGCGCCCACAGCAGCTCTGGGTCGCGTTCTTCGCTGGCCACCACGATGTCGCCATTCGCGGTCACCACCTGCGCGGCCAGCAGGTTGTCACAGGCGAGTCCGTGCTTCCGTGACAGCCAGCCCACCCCGCCGCCCAACGTGAGCCCTGCCACCCCGGTGTGCGACACGAGGCCGCTCGGCACCGCCAAGCCATACCGCTGGGTCTCCTTGTCGAGGTCGGACAGGAGGCAGCCCGCCTCCACAGTGGCCCGCCGCTTTCCGGCATCGACCCGCACTGAGCGCATGGGGGAAAGGTCGATGGTGACGGCTCCATCGGCGACGCCGTAGCCGGCAAGGCTGTGCCCCCCGCCGCGCACGGCCACCTCGAGTCCGAGTTCGCGGGTCACGCGCAGCGCGGCGATCACATGGGCGGTGGATGCGCACCGGGCGATCGCGGCCGGTCGGCGGTCGACTGCGCCGTTCCATACCGCGCGGGCGCCGTCGAACCGGGCGTCGTCGGGGAGGATCAGCTCACCTCGGAACCATCTCCCTAACTCCCTGGCCACCCTGTCGGAGGCCATTTATCCGACCACCTCGCCGCTCCGGCTCCCCATGTCGCACAGTCTCCGCCGCATGGCTAAACGCCGACTAGACGAGCGATCACCGCGTCGGTGCACCATATGGGGAGCCAGGGAGCCAGTGGAGGCGAAGGTGGAGTTCCGGATCCTCGGACCCCTCGAGGTGCTCGACGCTGACGGTAATCCTGTGCCCCTCGGGCCCCCGCGACAGCACGCCCTTCTCGTCGCGCTGCTCCTTCACCGCCGCAGCCCTCTGTCGGTCGAACGTCTGATCGACCTCCTTTGGGGTGACGCCGCTCCCGAGACGGCGGCCACCGTCGTGCACGGTTCGGTGGCGGGGCTGCGGCGAGCACTCGAGCCCCGCCGCCGCGACCACGCGAGCGGCTCGCTCCTGGTGACCCGCCCCACCGGCTACAAGATCGACGTCCCGGACGACCGCATCGACGCCATTCGCTTCGAGCGGTTGATCGCAGAGGCGCGGCGCCACCTCCGGGCCGACCCCAGTCGGGCGTCGGCCACCCTGTCCGAGGCGCTGTCGCTCTGGCGGGGCACCGCTCTCGCCGGTCTCGACGGGGACTTCGTGCGCAACGCCGCCCGTCGCCTCGAGGAGCGACGCCTCGACGCGCTCGAGGCCAGGATTGAGGCCGACCTCGCCCTGGGCCGCCACCATGACGTTCTCGGTGAGCTCGACGAGGCGGTGGTGCGGCATCCCCTGAGGGAACGGCTGTGGTCGCTGTACTTGCTCGCTCTCTACCGGTGCGGACGCCAAGCTGATGCGCTCGCCGCCTACCGAACCGTACGCAGGATCCTCGGCGAGGAGCTCGGCCTCACGCCAGGGCCGGAGCTGCGCGACCTGGAGCAGGCCATTCTCGAGCAGCATCCATCCCTCGATGCCCCCGGCGCGACCCGCCGGCGTCCTCGCCTTCCGACCCCTCTCGACCCCTTCATCGGTCGCCGACGGGAGATACAGGAGCTCCGTTCCCTCCTCGAGGCCCACCGCCTGGTGACCCTTGTCGGCGCGGCCGGCATCGGCAAGACGCGTGCGGCGCTCGAGATCGCACGATCGATGGCCGACCGATTTTCTGCAGGGGCTTGGTTCGTGGACCTGGCCCCCCTCTCGACACCGGCCCTAGTCGCGCAGACGGCGGCAGACGTGCTCGGCGTGCAGGCCGAACCGGGGGTGTCGATCACCGAGACGGTCGCGGCGGCGTTGGCGAGCCGGGACGCGCTGGTGGTCCTCGATAACTGCGAACACCTGGTGAGAGCGTGCGCCGACTTCGCTGGAGCCGTCGCCACCGCCGGGCCCGGTGTTCGCCTGCTGGCCACGAGCCGGGAGCGGCTCGGAGTCCCCGGTGAGGTGGTTCTTTCCCTGCCCCCTCTGCCGGTGCCCGAACCGGACGAGCCCTGGGAGCGGGCGGCTACGAACGAGGCGGTCTGCCTGTTCGCGGCCCGGGCGGCGGCGGCGCGGCCGGGCTTCCGTGTGACCGAGGCCAACGTGGGGCTGGCACGGGACATCTGCCGCCGCCTCGATGGGATCCCCCTTGCCCTCGAGCTGGCCGCCGCTCGAGTCGGCACGCTGCCGCTTGGCAGCATCGCCGAGCGCCTCGAGGACCTCACCTTCGCGCTCGATCACGGCGCCCCAGAGGTAGGGCGCGGGCGGCACCGCGGGCTCGCGGCGGCGGTCGAGTGGAGCTATGGCACGCTGACCGAGCCCGCGCAGCTGCTGTTCGAGCGACTTTCCGTGTTCGCCGGCGGCTTCACGCTCGAGGCAGCGGAGGCGGGCGGGGTGGGTGGGCAGGTGCGCGTGCGCGACGTCGCCCCGCTGCTCTCCCAGCTGGTCGCTCGCTCACTGGTCCAGCTCCAGCACGAGTCGCCTTTGGACGGGAGGTACCGGATGCTCGAACCTCTGCGCCTCTACGCCCGAACTCGTCTGGAAGGCCGTCAAGAGGCGCGTCCGGCTGCGTACCGTCACGCTCGCCACTACCTCTTGCGAGCAGAACAGATTGAGCCGCACCTGTTCGCCGCGGGTTCTAAGGTGTGGCTCGAGCGTCTGCGTGCCGAGAGCGCGAATCTCCGTGCCGCCCTCGAATGGCTCTTCGGTCCAGATGGGGATCCACAACTCGGCGTCCGGCTGGCCGGGCTCCTCTGGCACGTGTGGGACCTGTCGGGTGCGCGAGCCGAGGGGTTGCATTGGCTGAGGGCCGGCCTCCGCGTCGTCGATCGCCCTGAGGCGCGCATGGAACTGCTCGGACCCGCGGCCCTGCTTCATCTTGGCTTGGCCGAGCTGGAGGCAGCGAGGGAGCTCTCGGCCGAGGAGCTCGACTTGGCGCGACGGGTAGGCGACAAGCGGTGGGAAGGCGACGCACTGACCCGGCTCGGCACGGTGGCATGGGCGACGGGTGACCTCGGCGCGGCGGAGTCTTGCTACCGCGATGCCATCAGTGCCCTGGATGACGCTGGCGATCCGTGGCGCAGCGCCATCGCGCAAGTGCACCTCGCCCGCGTCTACCGGGACAGCGGCGAGCTGGCGAAGGCGAAGGAGACGGCCCACCAGGCGTCAGTCTCCTCCGGGATTGTCAACGAAGACACCGTGGTCGGCTTCGCCCTCGACATCCTGGCCTCGATCATGCACGCTCTCGGGCAGTCCGACTCCGCCAGCGCGCTCGCGGAGGAGGCCCTGGTCCGCTACCGAGCGGTCGGTTACCGGGAGGGCGAGGCCTCCGCCCTGCACTTAGCGGGAACGCTTCTTCTGGCGCGAGACGCTTTGCATCCCGCGGCCGAAACCTTCGCCGCCGCGCTCGAGCTGTGCCGGCGGATGGGGCATCGGGCCGGTATCGCAACCAACCTGGAAGGCCTCGCTCGGGTGATGGGTACGGCAGGCCAGGACCGCACCGCCGCCGCCTTGTTGGGGGCGGCACGTGCTCAGCGGGACGCCATTGGTCTGGCCCAGCCAGCGCCGGAGCGCCGGGCGTCGGAAAGAGAGTCGGCGCGCCTAGTGGAGAGACTCGGGCCCAATGAGATGGAAGAAGCGTCGAGACACGGTACCGAGATGAGCCTCGACGAGCTTCTTCGGACCACAACAAACTGGAACCCAAATAACAAGTGAACTGGCTCTGGGCGATATAAATCGGGGTTCAGGGGTTCGTGCTGCACGGCTCCGCCCGGCACGTGCGGTGGGCGCCGGTTTTCTGGATGGGCAACTAAGGTACCAACGGCGTTAGCGCCATCCCATAATCGCGGTGCCGAGTGGCCGGCAGGCCTGCCCCACAACGCCGGCCAGGAGCGCGCGTCTTGGACTATCGGACGAGGGAGTGGGCGCGGTTGAGCGTGTCTAGAACATGCGGAGCGACGTGCACTGCTTCCTTGGAGTGACCCAGCCGGCGGTACGCATCCGACATCGTCAAAGCTACCGACGCTGTGCAGATCGCGATGTCCGCCGGGCTGAGGTGATCGGTGGCCCAGCGCCAAAGCATCTCGACTCCGGCTGCCGTCACCGAGGCTCGTGCCGACGCGCTCACCACTGCCTCGGCGAGGTCATATGCCACCGGACCGGAGCCGAGGTGGTGAGCGTCGACGAGCCAGACTCGCTTCCCATCGTCGATGG
>DATLEI010000096.1:0-3073 GCA_035525375.1 Acidimicrobiales bacterium | reverse complement strand
CGTTTCAGCAGCACGGGCGGCGGCGGTGTCGGCCTCGCCTCGGGCCGTCTCAGCTTCCTGGATGGCGTCAAGCACGGCGGGCGGTAGCTGTGGCTTGCGGAATACCACATGGCCGCGGACGTCGGCGACATCGACGTCGAGGTGCACGGCAAGGGCCTCGTGGGCGTACTCCTTCACCCTGCCGAGCGTGCGCCCCCACGTGTGGACGGGCAGACCTTCGATATCAGCCATCCATTGTCCCGAGCGGGGGTCCAGCTCCAGGCTCACTTGATAGGTCTTCATTTGCGCAACCATCCTTTCCCGAGGCACGGCTCAAGGTCTCGCTCGATCTTCCGCAGTGTTCCCGTGGGGATATCGCCGGAGTGCACAGCAATCGTCGTCAGGCACTCACCGCACCGAACTGTCAGGTGAGAACCAACCTGACGAAGCTCGACACACTTGTTCTGCCGGAGAACCCTGCGGAGATCCCTCGCGGTCACGGTGTCAGTCTACCACTGATAGACAGCGAATGTCTACGTCCGCTAGGCAATTGTGATGGCAGCCCCGGCGCCTGCCAGGCAGGGCAGGCTCTACGCACCCCTGACCAACGCCGAGACCCGGCACGCTCAGCCGCCGGCGTCATCGGCGGAACGAGAGCCGGCGTACGGCTCTTCTGAAAGGAAACCGCCTTTCCTTGGAGCGAGCGCGAGCGCAGCCGGCTCCATCTGTGGCGCCGCCGAGTGCACCCCACATACGAGCGCGGCGGGTATTCCAGTTTTGCCAGCCGTCAGCGTCGAACATCCATCCGGTCGGACATCGGGTCGGTGGCAGACGCGGTTAGCTCGTCGAGCATCGCTCCGAAGAGGGCCATGGCGCCGGGAAAGCCCTCGGGCGAACGAGTGTCGGTCCACTGAGTCATGACCAGCTCCTCGGCCCACTCCGCCCATCGCTCCAGCATCGAGACGTAGCTGATATTGAACTTGCCCGTCAGCGCGTTGATATGGACACGTTGCGGGAACGGCC
Organism: Acidimicrobiales bacterium; assembly: GCA_035525375.1. Lineage (GTDB taxonomy): Bacteria > Actinomycetota > Acidimicrobiia > Acidimicrobiales > AC-14 > JALZBN01. The sequence continues at coordinate 2,071 of DATLEI010000096.1, read as the reverse complement.
CGCGGCCCTCCGCGTAGCCCCGGATGATCGCCTCGGCACGAGTTCGCAGGACATCTGCGTGCTCCCGGACGCTGCGGATGGCGGCGAGTAGGTCGTCCTTCGTGCCGTTCTCGGCGAAGGTCATCCGCAGTATCGCCTCCGACTCGAACCGCGGTGGTGCCGACGGTTCCCGCAACCAGTGGCGCAGCGCTGCGCGGCCCCTCCTCGTGATCGTGTAGACGGTCCGCGTTCGGTCCCCGTTGGCCTCGGTGGTCGCTGTCGCCAACCCGTGGGCAACGAGCTTCTTCGGCTCGTCGTAGATGCCACGTTCGGCGCGGGGCCAGTAGTAAGCCAAGCTCCGCTTCACCTGCTTGGAGAGCTCGTAGGCCGACCAGGGGCGGACGGCGAGCAGACCCAGGATGCCGAAGGAGGTGGAAGAGAGGTCGCGCATCGACCTTGACACATTACTGCACTCTGCAGTATCTTGGGCAGGATACTGCAGAGTGCAGTATCCTGCATCAGAGGGAGACAGGAGATGAATCGAGCATTCAAGGGCGTGATGGCGCTGTCGCTGTCGCTGGTCGTCGCAGGGGGCGGCACAACCCGCGCGGGGGCGTCAGCCCAGGCGCCCTTCCGCGCGCACTTCGAGGTCGCCATGTCGTTGACGCCGGACCCCGAATGCGGTGGCTTCCGCGTCTCGGGGGCCGGAGCGGGCAAGGCGACTCGCATGGGCAGGGCAACCCTCATCGTCGACGAGTGCGTCGACTTTGTCAGAGAGCCGGGCCGCGTCCATGTCTACGGCTCGTTGGTGCTCACCGCCGCCAACGGCGACGAGGTCCGCGTCTGGGCGGACAAGGTAGGTGATCCCCCGGGGCCCAACGGCGACGCTCACGTAGCGGGGCCGTACTTGGTGACCGCCGGAACCGGCCGCTTCTCGGGAGCAACCGGAGCCGGGATCACGTCGACCGACGCCAACGTCGTTAGCTCTACTGCGATCGCCGAGCTGGTCGGGTCTCTACGCCGGGCGTAATGAACCCACGACGGTTGCGGCAGCGCACCTCCGTTGGTCACCGCGCTCACCGTGACGTGCGGGCGGCGGAGGAGGTCGACCGGGCCGCGACGACGACCGTCAGCTACGCGCCTCCGGGCTCGTAGCAGTGGTCCCCCACGGGTCACCACGGTCTGGTCCAACTGCGGTCCCAACTGACGGAGCAGCGTGCCCGCCGTCACGGTAGCGGGCGCACCAGCTGGGGGCTGTCCTTCCAAACGGCCCGTGCGCCCGAGTGGCCGGCCCGGATGACCAGCCCCGTGGCCGTCGCCGCGCTAACAACGGTGGCGAGAACCGTCGCGCACCAGAGCAACCTGAGCGTCGGCGCCCTTCGAGTGCCGGAGAGGCGACCTTCAGCGCCCCGCACCCTCGCCCGCTCGATCAGCAGCAAGCCGAGGATCGAGCCGAGCAATGCCAGCATGACAGGCTCGAGCAGGTCGCTCTGGCCCACGTGGGTCCTCACGAGCGGCGTTTTGCGCACCGCCTCTCGGAGCGCTTCGCCGCTGCCGATGGCCAGCTGGGTCCCGACGGCCAGCACCGCGGCGGAGACGAGCACGATGGCGCCGACGCGCCGGCGCCACCACCCGGAGAAGGCGGTCGCAAGCCCTCCGGCCGCCGTGATCGGCGTCAACACGATCGGGATGTGGACCAGCAGCGCGTGCGCAGGAAGCCCCCACAGTCTGCCGATCTCGATCTTCATGGAATCCTCACTCCCATTCCGCCACCATTCGAGCTTCAGCTGGCCACACCAAGCTTCGCGCCATCCGCCCGTACAAGTCGATCGTCCAGGTCATTCGGTCCAGAGACGTCGGCGCACGGTCACCACGGCGGAGGAGAGAAACCGGTCGGCTGGGATGACGAATTGAAGGTCGCCGAGATCCAAATAGAGTCGAGGCGCCCGAAGGCTAGTGTAGTGTCAGGTAAATGAACGCGCGCTTAGGCTATACTCCGGTATGGCCAATCGGGCAGCTCCACCGTTATCAATGGCGAAGTGGCAGCGTCAGACATTGGAGGGCGTCGTGCGTTGCACCTCCAGGCCGCACC
>DATLEI010000082.1:0-5100 GCA_035525375.1 Acidimicrobiales bacterium | reverse complement strand
ACAGCGGCCTGACCGCCGGCTCACTCCGTAGAGTGCACTGGGCGAGAGTCGACGACCTGCACTCGCGGCGGCGGCTCCACGTCAGGAGGCGGGGCGCATCCCGAGCCACGTGAGGACGGCTAGCACACGCCGGTGCTCTTGGGCGGACTGGCGAAGGTCGAGTTTGGTCATGATGCTGGCTACGTGCGTCTCCACGGTCCGTTCGGTCAGCCAGAGTCGCTGAGCGATGCCGGCATTGGTCCGCCCTTCAGCCATGAGCCCGAGGACTTCGCGCTCCCGCCCTGTCAGAAGCTTGAGCGGATCGTTGTTCCTGTTGAGCGCAAGGAGCGTGGCGACGACCTCAGGGTCGAGCGCTGATCCGCCCCCGGCGACGCGGCGAAGGGCATCGAGGAAGTCGTCGACGTCGAGAACCCGATCCTTGAGCAGGTACCCGAACCGACCATGGCTCACGAGTTCGACTGAGTGTCGCGTCTCAAGGTGTTGGGACAGCAGAACGATACCGAGGTTTGGCTCACGCTCACGTAAGGTTCGAGCCGCCCGGGCGCCGTCGTCGGTACCGTCCGGCGGCATCCTGATGTCGATGATCGCCAGGTCGGGCCGGGTCGCGTCGACAGCCGCGATCAGTGACGACGCATCCCCCGCCCTTTCGACAACGACGTGCCCGCCGTCCTCGAGCAATCGGGCCAGTCCCTCACGGAACAGGACCGAGTCCTCGCCGATCACTATCCGCACGGGAGTGTCGCCTCGATGAGTGTGCCGAGTCCGGCCGGGCTGTCCACGTGCAACGTGCCTCTCAGAGCAGCGACCCGGTCCTTGAGGCCGGAGTTCGCGCCCAGGGCGGCGCCACCCAGGCCATCATCGGTGACCCGGACGAAGACCTGTCCGTCGGAATTCGTGACGCAGATGCTGATGCGTTCGGCTTGGGCGTGCTTGACGGCATTGGCCACCGCCTCGCTGACGACGAAGTAGGCGGTGGTGGCGATGTCGTCGGGCAGTGGATCGGCGCTGACGTCCATGTCGACGATGATGGGCACCGTTCGCATCAGTCCGGCCAATGCAGCGGAGAGACCGTCGTCCAAACTGCCCGGCCGCAGCCCGTGGGCGATCTGTCGCAGCTCGGCGACCGCGGTACCGAGTTCGGCCACGCTCTGGTCCAGAAGGGCGTCCAGGTCGACCTTCCCTTCGTCGAGATGCCGCTGGGCCAGCCGAAGCGCCATGCCGAGAGAGACCAGCCTCTGTTGCGCGCCGTCATGGAGGTCCCGTTCCAGCCGTCGCCTTTCCTGGTAACCGGCGTGGACGAGCCTGGCCCGGCTCGACTCGACATCGCGCAGGGCGGTCCCGAGCTCCAATCGCAGCCGCACAACCTCGACCAGGGTCGTCGACCGACCGGCGATCTGGCGGAGCAGCTCCGGGGAGGCGATGCCGGCATCACCGGGGACAAGTGCGCCGATCTGCACGCCGCCCAGCTCGATCGGCGCGCCCTGGATGGCCTGCACGACGTGCCCTTGCGTGTCGACGAAGCCGTCGGCCCCAGGCACGCGAAAGCCAACCCGCAGCTTGGGGTCGCGCAACGCATCGCGCAGGACCTGCTGCAGCTCCTCGGGCTGCATGGTGCCGGCGCTGGTGCTCCGGTGGAGGCCGTCGATTGCCATGAAGGCGGCTCGGCGCAACGGATAGAGACGTTGGTCGACTTGGCGTTGGACTCGCAGCCGCAGCGGGGAGAGCGACAGGGCACTCAGGGCCGTCACCGCCGCCGCAGCGGCGGCCGATCCGCGGTTCAACACGAGTCCCGTGACCACAGAGGTGGTGCCGTATATCCCGAACAGCACCGCCGTCATCATCACCCAGGTCACTGTGCCGGCCAGCGCCTTGTCGACGTCGTAGAGGTTGTACCGCAGGATGGCGACGCCAGTCGCCATGGGAATTCCCACCACGGACGCAACGATGACAGTGACGCTGAACCACTTCGGCTCATTCCAGATGGCAATCTCAGCGAGGCATAGGAAGGGGTACAGCGGGATGCCTGCACCGGCCAGCGCCAGCCACTTGATCTGAGCTCGCCCTATACGCTTGGCGCGGCGGAACCGCACCACCAAGGATGTCGCACTGGCGATGACCAGGAGCAGGTTCAGAAGAAATGCCACCGACGCCAACACTTCGAACCATGTCGGCGGAGGACCGTAGGGGCGGGCCAGGTTCTCCAGCGGCCGGGGAAATGGTTCCGTCGATACCGCACCGTAGATCTGGTTGATCGCCGTGCAGACGATCAGCACCGGTGGTGCCCACCGCCATCGCCGGCTCGGGAGCTTTCCGTCCGGAAAGTACAGCAGCAGCAGCCCGAAGACCGTGAAGCCCCACCACGCGCTCTCATTGAGAGCGGCAACCAGCCAATTGAACGACGCCGCCGTACTCGGGCGGTCGGCGAGGACACGCCAGGCGATCTCCTTGGTGGCAGTGACGGAGACAGACAAACCGGTGAGGGCAAGCAGCAGCCCGACGATGTTGGTCGAATGACGACGCAGGACCAGTAGCCCAAGCCCGGCCGCGGGTGGTGCTGCGAGCAGGCCAATGGCGAGAAACAGGAGCGCTCCCCCGGTCGGCGCGAGGAATGCCAGTCCGAGGCCCGTCACCAACATCAATGCGCTCAGTACCGACACGGCCACTGCGGAGCGTTCACGCCAACCCATGCGCGGAGTGTACGGCGACATCCTCGTCTGCGACTCCGTGCTACCACGTAGATCGAAACCCGAGTTAGCACCGATGAAAGACGGCGGAGTCATTCGTAGTCTCAGCTGCAGCCGGAGCGACACACCAAAGGAGCTTCCATGAGCTACGACTCTCGTGCCACTGCCATGACCTCGGCGATACAGCGCCCGCGTCCCGTCACGCTTGCCTGTTCGCTGGTTGTCCTTGTCATCGTCACTGACCTCACCGGACCGCTGCTGCCGTCGAGCGAGGGCAATATCGTCTTCGGCATGGTCGCCACCGTGATCACTGGCGCTGCTGCATTCGGCCTCTGGATGCTACGGAGGTGGGGCTTCATCGCGTCGGTCGTGGTGGCCGCCCTGAACTTCCTGCAGTGGGCCCCGGCCATCGCCATCGGGTCGACATCTGTGATCAAGGCTCTGGCCGCGCTCAGTGCCCTCGCCTGCGTGCTGATCATGGTTCTCGTCACCCGGCCAGAAGCGCGCCGCGCCTACCGCTGACCCAGTAGCTGGGTCCAGTGGGACCGAGCCAGACTTTCCGGCCTTCTCGTGGCCGAGCGGGTGTAGGTCCAGCCGGCGGCGGTTCCGCTCTACGGGCTGTCGACGTCACGCGTGGTGCGTCCGAGCAGGCGTGTTGTCAGCCGATCCGTTCGTCTAGGCCCAGCCGCCGATACCCGGGGCTACGGGCTGCGGGTCAGCGAGGCGTGCTCGGCCGACAGGGCGTCACCAGCGCCGGCCATCACGACAAGAGGGCGCCACCTGCGCGTGCGGCCGACCGCATCGTCGTCGCCGGTGACGCACATCAGTCCTTGGGAGTGTGAGGCGCTTCACCACCGTTCGGCGGTGAGCAGATGGCGGAGTAGCGGAACACTGTCTGAGCCACCAACGCACCCTTGTAGGCGGCCTCGATCCCGTCCGCACCGAGTGCGCACAGCGACACATCGTTTTCGAAGGGCGCTGCGGTCGGCGTCCTCGGGCTTGGTGTTTCGAACGTCACCGGCGATGAGGTGCGCCGTGCGTTCGGAGGGTCCGAGTTCTGTACCGCAAGGACACTGAGCACCGAAATTGCGCCCGCGGCCAGCAAGGTGACCGTGATCCTCCTTCGCGGCCAGGCGCTCGTCCTCGAGTCGATTTCCGCATGTCTCAACGTCGTAACGGTCTTCATGGTGTGCTCCTTTGTTGCTTAGGAGACCTGGAGCCTGTGTCCAGGTGGGTAGGAATTCGGTCGTGCCTTCACTCGACCCGATCTAACCGGGGCGCGGCGCCGAGTCAGCCGAGGACGGAGCGGACCGGCAGAGCGCACGGGACATGGCGCGGCATCTGCACCGTCACGTCGGTTGGCCGGCTAGGGCCATGCCGGGGAGGCTGTACCGTGCGCCGTCGCCAATCGCCGAACCCGATTTACGTCGTCATCCTCGCGTGCCGAAACCAGGGCCACGGGCCAGGAGGGCCGCCGGCAGGTGCCCGACATCCGCGGCGATCCCTGTCCCCAGCTGTGCGACCATGCCGAGCCGGTCCCACACCGCCTCACACTCGACGATTCGTCCGCCGGCAACACGAAAGTAATCGGTGAAGTACATCTCCAGCGACTTGCCGGATGCAGGGATGGCACCCAGCGGCGTGTTGAGCTCGTGGAGGTGGGTCCCCCGGAACCAGCCGGTGACGTAGACCTCCTCACCCCACTCACGCACCCGGATCAATTGCATGCGGCCGTCGGGCATGGCGCTCTTCAGCGACCGGGCGGCGGCTATGTGGCGCTCGTTGTCCAACCGCCCCGAAGGCGTGAACGCCACGCAATCAGGGGCGAAGTCGGCGAAGGCGGCGATCATGTCACCCTCGCCGAACCGCTCGTAGAACCGCTCGGCCACCTCACGAGCTCCTGCAACCGGTCCCATCACCGGACAGTCGCCCGGACGTCGCTAGGCGGGAGCAGCCTGCGCACTGCGACGGCGAAAGGCGAGCTCAGGATGACCGCCGCACGATCGACGCGCTCGGCAGATCGCCGAGTGCACCCGCAGGTTGAAAGGACGTTCGTTAGCGCGAGCGCACCCAAGCCGCCGACGTTCACGATGAGGGACGCGACGACTGCCCATCGGGTGGAACCGTTGGCCTTCTTCTCGGAGTGGCTGTCGTTCATTCGGATCTCCTCCGTCTCCATACCGTTCCTGTCGGGTAGGAACCTACGGCGAGGTTGGGATCCGGTCTTCAGTGCAATTGCGGATTTCGCTACTGAATCCGCGCGCGCGCCCACGTGGCGAGCTGGGTCCGGTTGGCCAGATCCAACTTGGTCAGCACGTGACGCACGTGGCTCTCGACGGTGCGTACCGAGAGGTGCAGCCGGGCGGCGATCATCTTGTTGGCGAGGCCCTCGGCGACCAGGGCGGCAACTTCGAGC
>DATLEI010000066.1:0-37976 GCA_035525375.1 Acidimicrobiales bacterium | reverse complement strand
GGTGTCCGGGGTCGCAGGCTTCTCTTCTACGACCGCAGTCGTGTTACACCCGCAAGTGCATGTGTCGTTCATCATGTCGGTCAACGTGTCACCTCCATCCACTTCGATCGTGCGCATGAATGAAGGGTACGACCCGGCCCTTAGGGCCAGGTCAAGCACTTTGTCGAAAAAACTTCCGAAGCCGCCTTATCGGGCCGTGTTGTAGTGGTTCATCGCTGCGGCCGAGCCCTCCGACAGGATCATCTCCACTGCCTCGGCACCTTCCTCGACAGCGACGTCGAGCTCAATCTGCTCGGTCTTGGTTGGACGACGCAGGACAAAGTCGGCGCCCACCTGGCGGCCGGACGGTTTGCCGATGCCGATACGCACCCGGGTGAAGCCGCCGGAGTGCAGATGAGCCCGTAACGACTCGAGGCCGTTGTGGCCCGCGGTGCCGCCGCCTTCCTTCACCTTGACCCGCCCGGCGGGTAGATCGAGTTCGTCGTGGACGACGATCAGCCGGCTGAGGTCATCGACCCCGCACCGTTTCACCAACCGGCCAACGGCTTCGCCCGAGAGGTTCATGAAGGTCTGCGGGAAGGCGAGCACGAGTCGGCGGCCCTTGAACTGAGTTTCAGCAACGAGCGCGCGGTCGCGGCCCTTGCGCATGGGGCTGCCGTGGCGCGCCGCCAGCAAGCCGACGACCTCGGCGCCGAGATTGTGGCGGGTCCCCACGTACTCCTTGCCGGGATTGCCAAGGCCGACGACCAGGGTCGTGGCCTGGTCGTCGTCCTGGGGAAACAGCTCTTAGCCCTCCTGGGAGGAGCCGCCGCCGTCGCCAGTGGGCCTGTCGCCCGCGTCCGGCTCCGGCGCGCCCTCGGGTGCCGCGGCTTCGGCCTCGGCGGCCTCCTCGGCTGCCTCCGCCTCCAGATCGGCCGCAACGCGCGATGCCTGACCGGCAACGATGGGCTCTTCGGGATCAACGTCAGTCGTGACGCCGGACGGAAGCTTGAGGTCGCCCACGCGCACCGCGTCACCAATTGTCAGTTCGGAAACGTCGACGTCGATTGTCGAGGGGATGTTCGATGGCGTGGCGTGGATGACGAGGCTGAAGAGCTGCTGCTCGACGAGACCGTCGTTGCGGTGCACCTCGAGCGCCTCACCTACCAAGTGGACCGGCACCTCGACAGCCACAACCTCGTCGCGCCGGACAATGACGAAGTCCACATGGTCGATCGTGCGTCGCACCGGATGGCGCTGGAGCTGGCGGGCCATAGCCAGATGATTCGTGCCGTCGACCGTGAGCGATATCAAGGCGTTCAGCCCGGCGTCGGACTGCAGCGCACCTCGCAACTCACGGCTGTCGACCGCGAGCGACTGCGGATCGACACCGTGCCCGTAGAGCACAGCGGGAACCTTTCCTGCGTGCCGCAACCGGCGCGAGGCGGCACTACCGGTAGTGCGACCAGCTTCAGCTAAAAGCGAGACCTCTTCCATAAGCGCGAGTCTAGGTGACCGGGATCGGGCACCCGTCGGGCTAGGTCTGGTTGTGACCGCCGAAGATGTCGGAGACGGAACTGTCCTCGAAGACGGCGTCGAGGGCGTCGGCGATGATGCTGGCGACGGAGAGCACCTCGAGCTTGTCGATACGTTGATCTTCAGCGATCGGAAGGGTGTCGGTGACGACGACCTTCGCCAGCACCGAGTTCTTGAGCCGGTCGATCGCCGGGTCGGACAGCACCCCGTGCGTTGCCATCGCGTAGACCTCGGTCGCGCCGTGCTGCTTTAGCTGCTCGGCCGCGGCGCACACGGTGCCGGCGGTGTCGATCATGTCGTCGACGAGCACGCAGACCCGTCCGTCGACGTCACCCATCACATCGAGCGCCTCGACGTAGTTGGCCCGGTCGTGGTGGCGGCGCTTCCACACGCTGGCGGCGTCGGCATCGAGGTGCTGAGCGAATCGCTCTGCGACCTTGACCCGCCCGGCGTCGGGAGAGACGATGACCACGTCGCTGCCGATGTGCTCCCGGACGTACTCGGTGAGAACCGGCATGGCCGTGAGGTGGTCGACGGGCACGTCAAAAAATCCCTGGATCTGGCCGGAGTGCAGGTCCACACTTACGACGCGGTCGACCCCGGCGACCATGAGCATGTTGGCGACGAGCTTGGCGGTGATGGGCTCGCGACCGGAGGCCTTGCGATCTTGGCGGGAGTAACCGTAAAACGGGCAGACCGCGGTGATGCGCTTGGCCGATGCCCGCTTGGCAGCGTCGATCATGATCAGTTGCTCCATGATCGACTTGTTCACCGGGCCGGCGTGGGTCTGAATGATGAACACGTCGGCGCCGCGCACAGAGTCATGGAAACGGCAGTGGATTTCCCCGTTGGCGAACTCAGCGAGATTGGCGTCATCGACCTCAACATCGAGGTGGGTCGCGATTGCCGCCGCTAGTGGCAGGTTTGACCGGCCCGAGAACAACTGCAGTCGCTTCTTGGGGATCAGCTCCAAGGTTTCAGTTCACACACTCTCGTCGTCGCCCGCGGAGCCAGTGTAGAACGGACCGGTCGTCGTCCCGCCGGGAATATGGCTACCGGGCGCGAGCGAAGCGTACGGCCCGACTCGCGCGCCGGGGCCGATCTCGGCATCTCGGCCGACCGTCTCCTGCACTCTGGCGCCGGCACCCACAGCACAGTCGACGAGGCGGACATTGGGCCCGAGCCGTGCCCCGGCGCCAACGACGGTGCGACCCTGCAGGATCGTGCCGGGATAAAGAGCCACATCAGTGCTCAGCCGGACAGCCGAGTCGATCAGCGTGTTGTCCGGGTCGAGCATCGTCACGCCGGCTTTCATCCACCGCTCGTTGATCCGCCGCCGTAGCTCGGCCTCAGCGCCTGCCAACTGCAGGCGGTCGTTGACCCCGACCGTTTCCCGCGGGTCATCGGCCTCGACCGCAATTACTTTGTGACCGGCCTGGGCCAGGACGTCAATGACGTCGGTGAGGTAGTACTCGCCGGCCGCGTTCTCCGGGCTCAAGCGCCGGAGCGCCGGCGCGAGGAGGCTGCGGCGAAAGCAGTAGATCGACGTGCCGACCTCGTCGATCTCCCGCTCGACTTCAGTGGCATCGGCTTCTTCCACCAGCCGACGCACCGAACCGTGTTTGTCGCGTACGACCCGCCCGTAACCGGTGGGGTCGTCGAGTCTGGCCGTGAGCAGGGTGGCCGCGGCATCGGCATCCCGGTGTTGCATGACCAGGTCACCAAGGGTGGCCGGACGTACGAGCGGCGCGTCGCCCGGGAGCACGACGATGTCGCCGTCATCGAGGTCGTCGTCGGGGAATGCCGTGAGCGCGACGGCGATGGCGTCACCCGTGCCCCTCTGCACGTGCTGCTCGACGAAATCGATGACGAGGTCAGGGGCGCTGTGCTCGTTGAGCGTCTTGGTGACCGGTTCAGCGCCGTGACCAACGACAACAACGGCGCGCTCGACGACGATCTCCGAAAGTGTGTCGAGGACGTGCAGCACCATGGGCCGACCGCAGAGGGGGTGGAGTGGCTTGGGCAGCGCCGACTTCATGCGGGTGCCCTCGCCGGCGGCCATGACAACGGCGGACAGCGGTCGAAGCCTCACCCCTCCTTTCTAATCGCTCCCCCGCCGGCAAGGTATGCATCACCGCCGACAGCGTGCGGCGCCACGACTGGCGGCGGGTTCGCCTCGCGTTTGGAACTGCGGTAACGGCTGCAAATGGCCGATTTCTCGCCGGATTACCACCGTTACTGCAGTTCCAAAGTTGGGAAACGAAGGCCTCGCCGCTGCGCTATAGCGTCGAGACGTTCCATCGGGGATGGTGTAACGGCAGCACAAGTCACTTTGGCTGACTGAGTCGAGGTTCGAATCCTCGTCCCCGAGCTAGCCCGCGCCGGCTACCGGCTACCCTGGCCGCTGCTCATGGGTTCACTAATCAAGAAGCGCCGCAAGCGGATGCGCAAGAAGAAGCACAAGAAGATGTTGAAGGCCACGCGCTGGCAGCGGCGCGCCGGCAAGTAGCCGTCTCCTAACGCGCCACCCTCTCCCCGGCAGTAGGCGCGCTCCCGACGGATCGGTTCGACCCCGCACCCGCATCACCCTGGGGCCACGGTCGTGACCACCACCCGGTCCGCGCCGGGAAACGCGCCCTCCACGAACCAGGTCGCGCCGCTGCCGGCGAGGTGAACCGGCGCGCCCGTCTCCTGAGCCAACCGCTCGCGCCACTCGGCGAGCGACGGCTCCACTACCAACGCAGCCGGCTCCAGGTCATTGCTACCCTCGCTCACAGGAGCCCCCAGCGCATCCCACGCGCCATAGACCGCAGCCGTCGACACGCTGAACGGCGGAGTCAGCAGGGTGAACTGGCGCTCCTCGAACTCAAGCGGCTCGACGGTTTCGCCGACCCCACGCACTCGGGCCCGGCCGCCGACCAAGCAGAACGGCACGTCCGCACCGAGCGACGTCGCCACACCAAGGTCGTCGCAACCGGCCCAGCGCAGCACGGCGGCGGCATCGGCCGATCCCCCACCGAGTCCGGAGCCGGCAGGAATGTGCTTCTCGAGCTCGACGTGCGCCTTCCGGCCAACCGCCGCCAGTGCCCGTCGCACAAGGTTCCCGTCGGCGGCAGGTACATCGTGCGCCGCCGGCCCCACGACCTCCAACCCATCGCCCGCTGAAAACGTCAGGAAGTCGGCCAAGTGAATGCTGACCATTTCGGCGTCGATGAGGTGGTAGCCATCGCTGCGTAGGCCAACGACCCGCAGCGACAGGGTCAGCTTGGCGTAGGCCGGGACGTACACCGGGCCAGTCTTCCCCACGCATCGACGTCGAGTTCCTCGGCGCGGGCCTCGGGCCGAATTCCGGCGGCGGTGAAGTCCTCCGCCGACACGAGGCCGCCCAGTGCGCGCCGGAGCATTTGACGGCGGTGGGCAAACCCGGCACGTACCAGCTCGAAGAACCAGTCCCCCTCGACATCGGCAACCGCCGGCGATTCGCGCCGCTCCAAACTCACCAACACCGATTCCACCTTTGGCGGCGGGTAGAAGACTGTCGCGCCCACTCGTCCCACCAGTCGCGCCGTGGCCCAGTACGCCACCTTCACCGAGAGCGCCCCGTACGCGCTGGAGCCAGGAGTCGCAACCAGACGCTCACCGACCTCCCGCTGCACCATGACGAGCATCCGCTCGATCGCCAGGACGCCATCGAGCAGATCCGCTATCAGCGGAGTCCCGATGTTGTAGGGGAGGTTGGCGACGAGCACCCACGATTCCGAACCGAGTAACTCGACCCAGTCAAGGGTCATCGCGTCCGCCTCGACGACGGTCACACCGGACGGCTCGACGACCTCCCGCAACACCGGCAGCAAGCGCTTGTCAACCTCGACGGCGACAACAGACGCGCCGGATTCGGCGAGAGCAAGCGTCAGTGAGCCCAGCCCGGCGCCGACTTCCACGACCCGATCGCCAGCGGCCACTCCGGCCAGACGGACAACCCGCCGCACCGTGTTCGGGTCGACGACGAAATTCTGTCCCCGCGCCCGGCTGGGAACAATCCGGTGCCGGGAGAGGAGGTCACGTACCTCACGCCGGCTGAGAGTCACTTATGGAGTGTGCTCCGGTTAGGCGCCCATCACCAAGACAGCTGCACTTGGATGATTCCTTCGTCGGTCGAACCGATGTTGGCGAACGTGTCCATCGACAGGTCGATGATCATGCCGGAGACGAACGGACCACGGTCGGCGACCCTGCAACTCGTACTCGCGCCGCTAGACGAGCGCGTGACGGTCACGACGGTGCCAAAGGGCAACGTGCGGTGGGCGCAGGTGCCATCGGGGGCGTGGTACCAGGTGGCGCCACCCTGGCTGGCCGAACTCGCTGGTGCCGCCGCCTTTGCTGCGACAGGCTCCGGCTCGGGATCGGGCGCGCGGGTTGTTGTGGTCGTCGGAGCCCGGGTAGTCGGCGGTGCTTCTGTCGTGGTCGTCGAGCGCCGAGCGGCAACCGTCACCGACGGTGCCTCCGTTGTCGTTGGGGCCTCGGTGACCGGGACCGGCTGGGCTGGGAGGGCGACGGGTACGCGCCCGCTCAGCTCAGCTACCCGCAGGACGCGGGCACCGGCCCCGGCGTAGGGGTGTGCAGACGCACGCACGACCTGGACCGGCTTGGACGGCGCGCCGGGATTGCTGAGGAACACAAGAGCCGGGACGGCCAGGATCGCTACGCACAGGCCTCCAGCACACAGTTTTCTTGGCTGGTCTAGGACCTTCGCGGCCCGTTGAGTGGCCCATTGTTGAACAGTCAGAATTACCCACCCTTTTTGGGACGCGCTTTGGACGCGTTCGGTCACTTACGCACTGAGCACGAAGAGGCTGCTTAGGTACTCCGGGAGGAAGTGTTTCTCCGGAGCGCCGACCGCCCATCTGCGCCGCCACGCGGGAGATCAGCCGTCTTCATTAGGGGAACGACCGAAACCCTAGGAGGCACTCTCCGGTAGATGCAAACTGAACACCACGCTTGTAGTTATCCACGTGGCGTTTTCCACAACTTCCGCACGCACGCCTCGAGCCTCGGCAACGGCGAACCCGACGAGGGCAACGAAGGCGGGTTGGTTCGGCTTTCCTCGATGCGGGACGGGGGTCAGATACGGAGCGTCGGTCTCGATGAGCACGCGGTCGAGCGGGGCCAACGCCGCCGCCTCCCGCACCTCGCCGGCCGTCTTGAACGTCACGATGCCGCTGAAGGACAGGTATGCGCCGAGATCGAGGGCGCGCCGCGCTTCGGTCGGCCCTCCACTGAAGCAGTGGATGATCGTCCGCTCCGGCACACCCTCCGCCGCGAGGATGTCAAAGGTGTCGTCCCATGCGTCACGGGTGTGAACGACGAGCGCCAAGCCGTGTTTGCGAGCAAGGGCGACCTGGGCGCCGAACATCTCTCTTTGCACTTGCCGGGGCGAGTGGTCGTAGTGGTAGTCGAGCCCGCATTCGCCGACGGCGCGAACCTCGGGCTCCTCGAGCAAGGGAAGGATGCCCGCGATTCCGTCGGTGGCCTGGTGGGGATGGAGGCCGACCGTGGACCAGACCCGTCCCGGGTGTGCACGGGCCACGTCGATCGCCTTGGCCGACTCAACCGAGTCGGTACCGACACAGATCATCGCTCCGACTCCGGCGTCGGTAGCAACCGCAACTGCATCCGGCGGCGAGCCTTCGTACTGGAGGTGGCAGTGGCTGTCAGCCCACATCAGGGCGCCCTGCGGCGGGGGAACAGCGAAGGCCCTTTCTCGACCCGGAGGCCGCCCGGGTAGCCACCCCAGGCCGCCGCGCCCGGCAGTCGCTGGTCGGCCGGCGATCCGCGAAGGCCAAGCCGCCGCCATATCTCTGCGGCCGCGTGGGGCACCGCCGGCGACGCGAGAATCGTGACAACGCGAAGCGCCTCCAGCGCGTCGCCCATCACCGCATCGACCTCGGGGCCGGACTCGGACTTCCACGGCTCATTGGTTTCGAGGTGGGCGTTGGTGTCGTGGATCAACCGCCAGGTGGCCTCGAGCGCGTCGGAGGCCGACAACCGGTCCCACGCTGCCGCGGTCGCGGTGTAACACTCAGCGGCGATGGGCGCGAGCGGACTCGCGGGGGTCGGCGCAGGACCGATGCCACCACATTTCTTCTCGACGACCGTTGCAACCCGCGCCGTCAGGTTCCCGAGGTTGTTGGCGAGGTCGGCGTTGTAACGAGCGACCATCCCCTCGTAGGAGAAGTCGCCATCGGGCCCGAACGGCGTGTCGCGCAGGAAGTGGTAGCGCACCGCGTCGGCGCCGAAGTCATCGACGAGTGTCACCGGCGCGATCTGGTTCAGCGACGTCTTCGACATTTTCTCGCCACCCACGAGGAGCCAGCCGTGGGCGGCCACACATTGCGGGGGGTCAAGTCCGGCGGCCATCAGCATGGCGGGCCAGTACACGGCGTGGAAGCGGATGATGTCCTTGCCAACGAGGTGGTAATCGGCTGGCCAGTACGTGGCAAAGCGCGCCTCGTCATCGCCATACCCAATGGCGGTCAGGTAATTGGGGAGGGCATCGAACCACACCCACGCGACCTGGCTGGGATCCCACGGCAACGGCACGCCCCAGTCGAACGATCCCCGGCTGATCGAGATATCCCGCAAGCCCTGGCGGATGAAGCCCAAGGCCTCGTTCCGACGGGTTGCAGGGATGACCGCCTCGGGGCTGCCCTCGTACCAATCGAGCAAACGCTGCTCGTAGCGCGACAACTTGAAGAACCAGTTCTGCTCCTGCATCTGCTCGACCGGACGGTGATGAATGGGACAGTTCCCGTCCGGGTCAAGTTCATCCTCGGTGTAGTAGGCCTCGCACGACACGCAGTAGAGACCTTCATAGGTGCGCTGCTCGATGTCACCGTTGTCGTAGACGGCCTGGAGGAACTTCTGCACTGCCGTCGTGTGCCGGGGCTCGGTCGTGCGGATGAAGCCGTCGTAGGCGATGTCGAGGACGCGCCACGCTTGCTGGAACCGCTCGCTGTTGGCATCCGCCAGCGCTTGCGGTTCGATGCCGAGCGCCTCCGCGGCGCGCTGATTCTTGAGGCCGTACTCGTCGGTGCCGGTGAGGAAGAACACGTCGTCACCGAGGAGCCGATGCCACCGACTAACGGCGTCGCCGGTGACCGTCGTATAGGCGTGGCCGATGTGGGGCGCATCGTTGACGTAGTAGATGGGAGTAGTTATGTAGAACTTGGCCACGGCGCGTCAGAGTACTGACCGCTCCTCGCGCCGGCCGCCGGTTACCCGGATCTTGCGTGCGAATCCGGGCGTTACCGCACCCTTCGCACGCAAGAAGACGATCTAGGGGCGTTCCTCGAGGTGGATCGCGAGCTCGTAGACGGAGCGCCGGGGAACGTTGAGCTCCTTGGCCACTGTACTGACGGCTGTCTTGCGATCGACGCCCGCGCCCAGCCGGGCGCGCAGGGCTTCGGCCACGTCGTCGTCATCGGGTTGGGACGGCGCGGGCGCGCCGCCGACAACGAGCACGTACTCCCCTCTCGGCTCGGACTTCTCCAGGTACTCGGCGGCGTTGGCCAGGAGTCCCCGCCACGACTCCTCGTAGAGCTTGGTGATCTCTCGAGCAATGAATACGAGACGCTCCCCGCCGAGGGCCTCGGTTAGGTCGGCAACGGTGCGGCGCACACGGTGCGGCGCTTCGAAGATCACCGTCGTGCGACGGTCGATGGCCAGCTCGTTCATCCGATCGGCGCGCGCCCGGCCCTTCCGGGGAAGAAACCCCTCGAAGCAGAACCGGCCTGCGGGGAGGCCGCTCATTACCAGCGCCGCCAGTGCGGCGGAGGGACCCGGCACGACGAGCACACGATGGCCGGCGGCGACGGTAGCGGCCACCAAGCGTTCGCCTGGATCGGAGATGCCGGGCATTCCCGCGTCAGTGACAACCGCAACGCGCGCGCCGGCGTCGAGTCGCTCGATAACGACGCGAACCTGCGTGGCTTCGTTGTGGTCGTTGACGGTGATCAGCCGGTTCGTCGCCGGGACGCCGGCGTGGCTCATGAGCCGACGGGTGCGACGGGTGTCCTCGCAGGCGATGAGGTCGGCGCGTTCCAGCTCTTGGACGGCGCGCGGTGGGAGGTCTCCGAGGTTCCCGATGGGTGTTCCAATCAGGACCAAGACTCCGCCTGTCACTCCCGGATCTCCAGCTCGTCCCCGGCGCGCAGGCGCCAACGCTCAAACGCGCCGGCTTCGGCTTCGATGATGCAACTGCCGCGCAATGAAACCCGGCTGACTCGGTTGCGAGGCATACAGATCGTGCTCACGACGACGAGATCACGGGTGCAGAAGGCGACGTCGATGGCGAAGCGCATGCCGAAGGTGTGCACCTGGCGCGCCGGGCGGATCAGGAAACCTCCGTCGATGCCGTCGCGCCCGAGCAGGCCGCGGGTGCGATCCCGGCGCGTCTCGGCCACCTCGAGTGCTGCAAGCACCTCGCTGTCCCGGATGAGCCAAGGCACGATGACCTCGATTCAGACGTTGAAACGGATCTCGAGCACGTCGCCGTCGGCGACCTCGTAGTCCTTGCCCTCGACCCGCAGTTTGCCGACTTCCTTGGCCGCGTTCCACGAGCCGAGCTCGAGCAGCTCGTCCCAGCGGATCACCTCGGCCCGGATGAAACCGCGCTGGAGGTCGGAGTGGATGACGCCGGCGCATTCCGGGGCACGCGCGCCGGCGCGGAAGGTCCAGGCCCGGGACTCCTTGTCACCCGTCGTCAGGAAAGTGCGCCTCCCGAGTAGGTGATAGGCCGCGCCGGCAACTCGGGGCAGAGCTCCTTCTCCGAGACCGAGGCCATCGAGCAGCTCGGCGCGTGATTCGGCATCGAGCTGGGCTGTCTCCGCTTCCAGCTGCACGCTCACGCCAAGGACGTCGGCACTCTCACCGAGCTCCTCAGAGACCGGCTTGACGAGTGCTCCGGCGTCGCCGACCTGGTCTTCGCCGAGGTTCACTACTGCGAGTACGGGTTTATTGGTGAGCAGGAACATGGGCTTCAGGGCTTCCCGCTCGTCGGCGCTCAAATCAGATCGGTAGAGCGGTATGCCCTTCTGGAGCACCACCAGAGCCGATTCCATGGCGGTGACCTCGCCCGCCAGCGACGGGTCGATCCGAGCCATCTTGCGCCGCTTTACGACCTGGGTCTCGATCGACTCGATGTCGGCCAAAACCAACTCGAGCTCGAGCGACTGGAGGTCATCGAGCGGGTCATTGCTCCCGACAACGTTGTCGTCGGCGAAGGCGCGCAGGACGAGGAGGATCGCGTCGACCTCGCGGATTCCGGCAAGGAAACGGTTGCCCAGCCCCTCTCCAGTCGACGAGCCCGCGACCAGCCCGGCGATATCGACCAGTTCCATCGTGGCGGCGACAACCTTCTGGGACTTGCTCATTCGAGCCAGGGCGTCAAGGCGGGCATCGGGCACGTGGGCGACGCCGACATGGGAATCGGTTGTCGAGAACGGGTGGGCGGCGACCACAGCCGATCCGCCGGTGAGCGCGTTGAAGAGCGCAGATTTCCCTGAGTTCGGAAGACCGACGAGTCCGAGGCGCTCCATCGCGGTCAGGGTAACCGGCCCTCCCGCAGTTGCCGCTAACCTCGCTCCCTTATGTCCAAGAAGACGAACAAGCGCAAGATCAAGGCCCGCCGCAACAAGGCCAATCACGGCAAGCGGCCCAACGCCGGCCGTTAAGCCTCCTCCGGCGCCCTCGGCGCGCGTCGAGGAAGTGGTCGAAGTGCTCCACGGTGTCGAGGTTTCCGACCCCTACCGATGGATGGAGGACGGTGAGTCGGCGGAAACGGTCGAGTGGGTCGCGGCCCAGAATGCCCGCACTCGCGAGGTGCTCGACGCCATCCCACTCCGCGCCACCCTGCACGAGCGGGCGCTGACACTGTTGCGCCAGCCCGTCTCCGGCGGGCCAGCCGTTGCCGGTGAGCATCTGTTCCACCTCAAGCGGGAAGGTGACCAAGACCAGTTCGTCCTCGTGGTGAATAGCGCAGTTGACCGGAACGCGCCGGCGAGGGTCGTCGTCGATCCCCATGCGGCAGCGGCGGACCACGCCGCGTCGATCGACTGGTTCTCGCCGTCGCCCGACGGGAGGCTCGTGGCCTACGGCATCGCCGACAGCGGTAGCGAGCGGGCGACCCTGCGGATCCTCGAGGTCGACACCGGCGCCGTGTTGGCCGATGCCGCCCCGCACGTCCGGCACCCCTCGGTCTCGTGGCTCCCCGACGGTTCCGGCTTCGCGTACAGCCGCCTTCCGGATCCTGGGAGTGTTGAACCCGGCGAGGATGGCTACTGGGAGACGGTGTGGTGGCACTCCGTAGGCACCGACGTGGCGACCGACGAAGCGGTGATGGCCGACGAACTCAGCCGCACGGCCCTGCCGGCAACCTCGATTTCCCCGGATGGTCGCTGGCTAGTGGTCCACATCCACCTCATGCCGTCGAGGACCGATGTCGTTCTCATCGACCGCGACTCCGGCGCGCGCACCGTTCTCGTCGAGGGCGAGGAGGCGTCGACCTCGGTGCAGGTCGTGGGTGACCGTCTCTACGCCTTTACCAATCTCGGCGCGCGCAGAGGCCGCATCGTTTCCGCCCCGTTGACATCGCCACGCGCCGGGGACTGGGAGACACTCGTCCCCGAATCATCCGCCGTGATCGAGGGATTCGCCCTCGCCGGCGACTCGTTGCTGGTCGCGTCGACAGAACATGCCGTCGCGCGGCTCCACCGCTACCGGCTCGACGGCTCCGAGGGCGAGGAGGTGACTCTTCCCGGCATCGGGTCGATCGGTGCGCTCGACGCCGATCCCGCCCACGAGCGGGCTTTTCTCACGTTCTCGTCGTTCGAGCGACCTTCGGCCATATGGCGATGGACGCCCGATGGTCTGCAGGAATGGGACGGTCGTGCGAAGGACGGAGTCGAGGCGCTCGTGACCGAGCAGGTCTTCTATACGTCGACGGACGGCGTGCAAGTACCGATGTTCCTGGTGCGGGCGCCGTCAACCGATCCGTCACCGTCAACGCCAACGGTGCTCAATGGCTACGGCGGCTTCGCCATCATCTCCTCGCCCGGGTTCAGCCCCGGTGTGGTGGCCTGGTGCGAAGCGGGGGGCGTCTATGCCGTCGCGGGGATCCGCGGTGGCGGTGAGTACGGCGAGGAGTGGCATCGGGCCGGGATGCTCGATCACAAAGGTCAGGTCTTCGACGACTTCTGCGCCGCAGCCGACTGGCTGGTGGCCGAGGGGCGTACGAGCCGCGGGCACCTGGCAATCCGGGGCGGATCCAATGGAGGACTCCTGGTCGGCGCCGCCATCACGCGACGGCCGGACCTCTGCCGGGCCGCAGTCTGCGCCGTGCCCCTCATCGACATGCTGCGGTACCACCGGTTCCTCATCGGCGCGCTGTGGATCCCCGAGTACGGCGATCCCGACGACCCCGACCACTTCACGGCGCTCCTCTCCTACTCGCCGTACCACCATGTGATCGACGGCATCGCCTACCCCTCGGTTCTCGTCACCACCGCTGAGGCGGACGCCCGCGTGGATCCCATGCATGCGCTCAAGTTCGCGGCGCGCCTGCAAGTGGCAACAGCCGCCCCAGACGACAAACCCATCCTCCTGCGACTCGAAAGCCGCGCCGGGCACGGCGGCGGGAAGCCGGCATGGAAGCAGGCCGACGAAATCGCTGACACCTGGGCGTTCCTCGCCTGGCAACTCGGCATGGATCTTCTCGATTGACACGCCGGCACTAGGACTACGGCGTCGGGAGTACGGCCCGCCTGACGACCCGCACCACGGTATGGTCATCGACCCGCGTCACGGACATCTCGTCGGTGAGGGCCTCGACTACATAGAGGCCCCGGCCCTCCTCGGCGGTTAGATCGGGGACCTCGTCGTCGTAGTAGTCGTCGAGCTCGAACCCGATCCCATCGTCCTCGACCTCGATGACGACAGCGTCGCCCTCCGCCCACGCCCGCAACGAGAGGGCGCCGGGGGCACCGCTCGAATGTCGGAGCGCATTGGAACACAACTCCGATGCAACGAGGATCAGGTCGGACCGCTCGTCGGCATCGACAGCCAGATGCTCGAGCCAGTCAGTGAAAAGGTGCCTGGCGAGAGGAACTGTCGCCGGAATTGGCGAGAACTTGTATTCGAAGGGAGCGAGCACGGGGGCGAGGTCGGGCCTCGGCGGTGACCGGCGGCGCAGGACGAGGGCCAGTGAGTCGTCTCGCCGCATGGCGCCCGAAAGGGCCCGGTCAACCAGTGCGCGCGCCAGGTGATTGGCAGGGTAACGCGCCGTCTCCGTGGCTGCCGCCCTGAGGCCGTCGAGGCCGACCAGGATGTCCTTGCTGGCCTCGATCAGACCGTCGGTGTACAGCACGAGAGTGTCGCTGCGCTGGAGGGCGACAGTCGTCACGCCCGTCGAGCCGGCTCCCGGCCAGCCCATGGCGATCCCGGGCGCCTCGACCCACCGCACGTCGCCGTTGACGGAGACCACCAGCGCGGGGGGATGGCCGCCGCCGGCGACATGGGCGACGCCGTCAGCCGGCCGGTAGCGCACCACGACCACGGTCGCGACCAGGTCTGGTGCCTGGGCAGCCACCAGCGCGGCGGCGCGAGCGACAATATTGCGCATGGGGCAACCATCGAGCGCCATGAGTCGGAGCGCGTGCGTCACACTCACGGCATCCTTGGTTGCCGCTACCCCTTTGCCCATGACGTCGACGACGGCCAGGTGCAGGTCGCCATTTGGCAAGACCACGCAGTCGTAGAGATCGCCACCGGTGGGTGAGCTGGGGTCGGCCGGGAGGTAATGGACACCGATTTCCGCCGAGTCCACCGCCGGAAGCTGAGGGCGAACCGCTTCCTGGAGTTGGTGAACAACCTCACGTTGCACCGCCTGCAGTTCGGTCAGGCGGTGGACCGTCTCGAAGTTGTCGATGGCGATGCCAACGTGGGCGGCAAGGGCGAGCACCGCCGCTTCCTCGGAGGCGTCGAAGAGCATCGGGTCGCGGCGTCCGATGAGGAGGACGCCATGTAGAGACTCGTCATAGGCGTGTACCGGCACGAGGAGGCACTCCGGCGCGGGCCCAAGGTCACTGCGGTCGAGGAAGGAGCGGAACCGGGGATCGGTCAGGAGGGCGTCGGCCCGTTGCGACCCTCCGGCATCGCTGTCTCCGTTCGCAGAGGCCCGGACGGGAGCCTCAGCCAACAGGTCGATAATCGCCGGACGCGCCAACCGCTCGACAGTTGCCACGTCCGCGCCTGCGGCTACCGAGGAACCTCCCGCGACGCCCCGGATGTCGATATAGGCCGCGACACCTGCGCCCGTGAGCGAACGGGCCGCGTCAACGAACCACGCCAACTTCTGTTCCGGGCCGTCAGGTCCGTGTACGGCCCCCGCGGCCTCAGCAAGGAGTACAAGGGCGCTGACTCGCTGCGGCGTGGGATCACGGGGGTCGTCGTGCACGACGCCGACAGTAACCATCCAGTTACGCTTTCGGTCGTGCGCTGGGTGGGCGATCCCCTCGTCGGGGAGGGCGTCGTCGAGCGCCGATTCGACCTCGACGTCGAAACGCGCGCCGTCCCCGGAATCCTCTGGACTCCGACCGACGCTGTAGGACCCCGCCCGATCGTCCTGATTGGGCACGGCGCGACCCGCCACAAGCGGGTTGACCATGTGCTCGCGCTGGCTCGTCAGCTCGTCCGCCGGCACCAATTCGCGGTTGCCGCCATCGATTGCCCGGGACACGGTGACCGGCGCGCCGATCGCAAGGCCGATGACATACAAGTCTTTGCCGATTTTCTCGCGGAATGGACCCGACCCGGCAGCGTCGACGACATGATCGCGGAGTGGGCGGCGACCCTTGAGGCAGTGCGCTCACTCGAGGAGGTCGGCGATGGCCCGGTCGGCTACTGGGGTCTATCGATGGGCACGATCTACGGGCTGCCGTTCGCCGCCACCGAGCCTCGGGTGCAGGTCGCGGTGTTCGGGCTCATGGGGCTGGTCGGGCCGACCCGCGAGAGGCTCGCGACCGACGCGGCGCGAGTGAACTGTCCCGTGTTGTTCATCCAGCAGTGGGACGACCAGCTCTTGCCTCGGGCTGAGGTTCTCGAGCTGTTCGACGCGCTGGCGACAGTCGACAAGCGGCTCCACGCTCACCCCGGTGATCATGCCGCGGTGCCCATCGAAGAAGTGGAGTTCTCGATCAACTTTCTGGCCCGCCACCTCGGGAACTGACCGCTTACAGGACCTTTGAGAGCGCGCCGACCGGCATTCGTAGGTCGGCGAGCATCTGCAGGTCATCCTCGGGTGGCCGGCCCGACGTGGTCAGGTAGTTGCCGACAATGAGAGCGTTGATCCCTGCGGTCATGCCGATCGATTGCAGCTCTCGTAACGTCACCTCCCGCCCGCCGGCATAGCGAAGAATCACACCTGGCAGCGCCAACCGGAACAGGGCGATCCAGCGAATGGCTTCGAGCGGTTCTACGAGCGGACGATCACCCAGGGGCGTCCCCGGCCTCGGGTTCAAGAAGTTGACGGGCACCTCGTCAGGGTCGAGCTGGCGAAGTTCCTCCAGCAACTCGAGGCGCTGGGCGTCGGACTCACCCATCCCGAGAATGGCTCCGCAGCACAACTCCATCCCGACCTCACGCACGAGCCTGCAGGTCGCGAACCGCTCGTCCCAGGTGTGGGTCGTCACGATCGTCTCGAAGAACGACCGCGCCGTCTCCAGGTTGTGGTTGTAGCGGTGGACTCCGCCAGCAGAGAGCCGCTGGGCCTGATCGGCGGTGAGGATTCCGAGACTGGCAGCCACGTTGAGGCCGGTGCGGTCCTGGATGAGGGGGACGAGTTCCAGTACCTGACTGAGGATGCGCTCGCTGGGCCCCCGCACGGCAAGCACGATGCAAAACTCGGACGCGCCGAGCCGGGCGGTTTCCTGGGCAGCACCGAGAATCTCGTCGGGGTCGAGGATCGGCGTGCCCTTGATAGGCGATTCGAAGCGCGCCGATTGACTGCAGAACGAGCAGTCCTCCGGGCAACCACCCGTCTTGGCCGAGAGGATGCCTTCGACTTCCACCACCGGGCCGCACCAGGCCAGCCGCACCTGGTGGGCCGTCGCCGCCAGGGCCGGCACGTAGTCGGAAGGAAGAGCGGCCAATGCGCCAAGCTCGGACGCGTCCAGCTGGCGACGTTCGTCGATGAGGGCGCGTCCCGCATCTGCCAGCAAGGCTCTCGGATCCACAGCAAGCACCCTATGCAGACGCATAAGGTCGCGACCACACCAACGAAAAGGAGACCGTCATGGGATTCGTCCAGTTCGTGGAGTTCACGACGTCCAACATCGACGAGATGCGAGAGCTTGGTAACAAGTACCAGGAGGAAACCGGCAAGCAGCGCGCCTCGTCGAGAGGGGTTCTCTGCGCCGACCGTGACACGCCCGGCCGCTACGTGGTCGTCGCTGAATTTCCGTCCTACGAGGAAGCAATGAAGAACAGCGAGTTGCCCGAGACGCAGGCCATGGCCGAGGCAATGGGCAAGCTCGCCGAGGGACCCCCCTCGTTCCGCAACCTCGACGTGCTCGAGGTCTGGGGCGGCTGATGGAGGTCAAGGAGCTGGGGCACCTGGTGCTCTACGTCCGCGACATCGAACAGTCATCAGCGTTCTATCGCGACGTTCTCGGGTGGCGGCAGATACTGCCCGAGGAGGGCCAGCCGGTCGCCTTTCCAATGGCGGCCTTCTCCTCCCCGTCGGGGCGCACCCACCACGAACTGCTCCTCATCGAAGTCGGACGTGACGCCGCAGCCCTGCCCGCCGGAAGGCGGGTGGGGCTGTACCACTTCGGCCTCAAGGTTGGCGACACCGACGACGAGCTGCGCGAAGCCTTGAGCGCGTTGCAGGCGGCGGGTGTGACTGTGACCGGCGCGAGCGACCACACGGTCACACACAGTCTCTACGTCACCGACCCCGACGGCAACGAGATCGAGCTCTATGTCGACGTTCCCGGGGTCGATTGGAAGAACGACCCTGCCTTGATCGGCGCAGCCATCAGGCCCTTGAGGCTCTGAGACGACGCCGACTCTGAGGAACGTCGGCTCTCAGGGTTCGCAACTGTTCCGGCGGGGCAGACATACGCCATGGCCAAGAGGCAACAAGTTCTCTGGAAGGGCGTCGGCGCGCTGAGCGGCGCTGTTGCCGGGGCCGCAACGCGCAAGGTTCTGACGTCGAGCTGGCGAAAGGTACGGGGGGGCAACCCGCCCACCAATCCCGCCTCCCATCAGACCAAGTGGACCGAAGCCCTCATTTGGGCCATGGCGTCAGGGGTAGCGATGGCGGTAACCCGCCTCGTCGCCCAGCGCGGCGCGGCGGAGGCATGGCGGGCGAAGACGGGCAGCTATCCCGAAGGCCTCGAGACTGTCAGCCCCTGACCCGCGGGTAGTCGTCATCACCGGCGCCTCCGCGGGCGTCGGCCGCGCCGCGGCCCGCGCCTTTGCCAGCCGAGGCGACAACATCGCGTTGCTGGCTCGGGGCACCGACGGGCTGGAAGCGGCACGGCGCGAGATTGAAGGATCGGGTCGGCGCGCGCTCGTCGTGCCGGTCGACGTGGCCGATTGCGCCGCAGTCGACGATGCCGCTAGTCGGATCGAGTCGGAGCTGGGACCCATCGACGTGTGGGTCAACAACGCCATGACATCCGTGCTGGCGCCGGTCGCGGAAACCGATCCGGACGACTTCCGGCGCGTCACCGAAGTCACCTACCTGGGCTGCGTCCACGGCACCATGGCGGCGCTGAGCCGGATGCGCGAACGCGATCGGGGCACGATCATTCAGGTCGGTTCGGCGTTGTCGTACCGGGCTATCCCACTCCAAGCCAGCTACTGCGGCGCGAAGTACGCCATCCGCGGGTTCACCGACGCCCTCCGAACGGAGCTGCTGCACGACAGGAGTGCGGTGCGGGTCTCGATGGTTCAGCTTCCTGGCCTCGACACGCCCCAGTTCGGCTGGGTCAAGACAACGCTCCACCGCCATCCGCAACCCGTGCCACCGATCTATGTGCCGGAGGTCGCGGCCAACGCCATTGTATGGACAGCGGACCACCCACGGCGTGAGGTGTGGGTGGGCGCACCGACACCACTCGTCATCTGGGGATCCCGGCTCGCGTCGGGCCTGCTGGACCGATATCTGGCGCGTACAAATGTCGACGCCCAGCAGTCTGAGCAACCCATCGAGCCCGACCGTCCGACCAACCTGTGGGAACCGGTCCCGGGCGACCATGGGCCTCGAGGCATCTTCGGGGACACGGCTCGCGCTCGTAGCCTGCAGCTGACAGTGGCCACCCACCGTGGCGCGCTCGCTGCTACTTCGGCTTCAGCAGCCGTAGGAACAGCCACTGCGTTACTTCGGCGTCGACGCCGGGGTAAAGGGCGTTGATGAATCCCGACGAGGACGACAAGTACGCCGAAGGGAAGGACGATCGGCCGTTGCGGGGCTACATCCTGCTCATGAGTACCTACGGTGCGGTAGTCGGCGCGCTCACCCTCCTACTGCGTCGCCGCAAAACGCTGCCCCAGTTGGGTCTGGGCGATCTGGCCCTCATTGCGGTGGCGACCCACAAGCTCAGCCGGGTTGTGACCAAGGATTCGATCACCAGCCCGCTGCGGGCCCCCTTCGTGACTTATGTCGAACCGGCCGGAGCCGGCGAAGTCAACGAGAAGGTGCGAGTCGGGGGCGCGGCCCACGCGGTGGGCGAGCTGCTCATGTGCCCTCTGTGTGTCGATGTCTGGGTCGCAACCGGTTTCGTCGGCGCGTCTGCCTTCGCCCCCCGAGCCACCCGGATGGCCGCGTCGGTCTTCGCCATCGGCGCAGTCAGCAACGCCCTGCACTTCGCCTGGGACGCCCTCAAGAAGGTCGACGAGTAGGAGCCCCCGGGTCCGCGGCGTCGGCGTTTCGCTCGAGCTCATCGGGGTCACGCAGCGCCGGTCGCTGTGCTTTCACGACCGCGCTTCCAGTCATGAATCCGGCGGCAGCGGGGCCCACCCCGATCGCCAAGGCTTCGCCAAACCTCCATTTCGACCGCCGGACCACGCGACTGAGCATCATCCGCAACGCCTCCTCCACCACCCGCCGGTCGGCGCTCCCGGTGCCGTTGGACTGCCCGCCGTAGATCGCGCCGAGGTCAGCGGCGATCGTCGCGGCCGAGGGCCGGCGCGCCGCGAACCGGTATCGCTCCATGCGCGCCGAGGCGACGAAGTAGATCTCGAGCATCTCGGTCATTACGGCACCGACCACGGCGACGACGAGGGGGCTCGACGGCCCCGCGAACAACGACGTGCCGACGAGCACCTGCTCACCAACAGCGATACCACCAGCGGCGATCGATCCCGCGGAGCGGTGGCCCCATCTCCCGACCGGCATCGGATACGAATGGCCGAGATAGATCACTAGTTGCTGGGCGCGGTTCATCACCCGCTCGAGACGCGTCCACAACCTCCTGCGCCCTGAGCGGGTGCGCACCGAGGCCACGCCGTGAATCCGCACCTCGTCGACAACCTCCGCGGCCATGGCGTCCCACAGATCCGCCATCGCCTGGCGCACCTCAGGTGGGAAGGCCGCCGAGCTGAATCGCTGCGGCGCGCGCGAGAAGCCGACCTGGTCGACGAGATCCGGCGCGGTGGCACGGAGTCGACTGCGACCCCAGCCTGGCTCCGGCAGCCGCTGGTCGGGCCCCACGGGGACGACGGCCGGTACGTCTGGGCGCGGGGGAGGCTCGGGTGGCTCGGCCATCGTCCTCCCTAGGATACCGAGGCCGTGTGCTGAAGGTTCAGTGCTAGCCGCCCAGCTCCTCGGCGAGTGCCAGCCACCGTTCCTCGGCTTGGGCGAGGCGCGCTTCAGCATCAGCCAGGGCGTGGGCAAACTGGGCAAGCGCCCCGGCGTCAGGCGCGCCAGCGCCAAGGGCCTCGACCAACCCGTCACGCGCCGCGGCCGTCTCAGTCATTTCCCGCTCGGCGGCCGCGATCAGGCGGCGGAGCGTGCTGGGTGAGCGCAGCCTGGCCTCCGGCGGTGCTGGGGCGCGCGCCGGAGAGTCCCTTGTCGCGCCGTCGGGTGAAGGGACGGACTCGAGCGTCGGCGAACTGCGCCCTCCGGTTGTCGCCGTTGCTGTGGCGCGCGCCGCGGCATAACCGGCGTAGCCACCGGGGGAGATTGCCGCCCGTCCCGCGCCGTCGAGCACCAAGACGTCCTCCACCGTCCGTTCCAGGAACGCCCGGTCGTGGCTGACGACAATGACAGTGCCGGGCCATTGGTCCAGGTAATCCTCGAGGGTCCGGAGGGTGTCGAGGTCGAGGTCGTTGGTGGGCTCGTCGAGCAGGAGCACATTGGGAAGGTCGGCCAGGACGAGCAGCAACTGGAGCCGGCGTCGCTCGCCGCCCGACAGCGTTTCTAACGGTGCCCACTGCGCGTCGGCATCGAACCAGAAGCGCTCCATGAGGCGGGCCTGCTCCCATGTGGGGGGCCCCTGGCGACCACCGACCGCCTCGCGAACGCGCTGTGTCGGGTCCAGCTCCCGGCCGACCTGGTCGTAGTAACCCAGCCGCACCGTCGGACCTGTCTCAATCCGGCCGGCCGACGGCGCGAGGCGCGCCGACACGATGTCGAGAAGCGTCGACTTCCCAGATCCGTTCGGTCCCACCACGCCGAGGCGATCCCCCGGACCGAGGTCGAGATCGAGCCCCTCGAACAGGGCGCGCCGGGTGCCGAAGCTGTGGCCAACCCCATGGAGCTCGACGACCTTGCTGCCGAGCCGGGGCGTGGAGCCCCACTGACCGCCACCGGTGAGGTCGAGGTCGCCAGCCCGGTCGGCAGCCGGCGCGCGACCCTCGACGATGGCTGTCGCGGTGGCGATGCGCGCCTTCGGCTTGCGAGTACGCGCCGGCGCGCCGCGGCGCAACCAGGCCAACTCGGTACGGGCCAGGTTTCGACGCACAGACTCGGCCGTGGCCTCGCGCTCGGCGCGCTCGGCTGCCGCGGCCAGGTAGCTGCCGTAGCCGCCGTCGTGGAGATAGGCCTTGCCCCGGTCCAGCTCGAGGATGCGGGTCGTCACCCGGTCGAGGACATGACGGTCGTGGGTAACGACAATTAGTCCGCCCCTGAATCGGGCGAGACGGGTTTCCAGCCAGGCAATGGCGTCGAGATCGAGGTGGTTGGTGGGCTCGTCGAGGACGAGGAAGTCCGCCTCATTGACGAGCAGTTGGGCCAGGGCCACCCGTTTGGCCTCGCCGCCCGACAACGTGGCGACATCGGCATCGGCCATCCCGGCCATACCGAGGCGCTCCAATATTGCAGCCGCCTCCCAATGGGCACCCACGGCCGATCGCACGTCGCCGGCGGGGAGTTGGGGACGCTGGGACAAGAACCCCACTCGAACCCCTCGGCCGTTGCGCACCGTCCCGCTTTCGGGCTTGTCGACCCCGGCCAGCACCCGAAGGAGCGTCGACTTGCCGGTGCCGTTGCGGCCGACCACGCCCAACCGGTCACCCGTGCTGACAGTTAGTGACAGATCTTCGAACAGGGGACGGTCGGGGCGGCGCGCGGCCACCCGCTCCACATCTACGAGAATCACGCGCTCATTACCGCTTCTTGAATTTCTGGACCTCGCGCATCGACCGACCGAATGTGCGACCAGCCTCGCGCCGGGCCCGGACATCCTTCTGACGTTCGAGGGCGGCGATCTCCTTCTCCAACTTCCTGTAGCTCTCGAACCGTCTGCGCTCGAGCGTGCCGTCGAGCGCGGCGGCGCGCACCGCGCAATCGGGTTCCGCCTCATGGCGGCAATCGCGGAACCGGCAGCCCGCGGCCAGTGCCTCGATGTCGGGGAAGGTGTCGGCAACGGCGGCCTCTGCGTCCCACAACGCCAGGCTCCGGAGGCCGGGCGTATCGAGCAACACGCCGCCACCGGGCATCGGGATGAGATCCCGCGTCGTCGTCGTGTGACGTCCCCGACTGTCACCCTTTCGAACCGCCTTGGTCTCCTGGGCGTCCCGGCCTATGAGGCTGTTGACGAGCGTCGACTTCCCGGCGCCCGACTGACCGATGAGCACCAACGTCAGGCCCGGCGCGATCAGAGTGCGGAGGTCGTCGAGACCGATACCCCTTGTTGCACTCGTCAGGTAGACGTCGATATCGGCAGCGAGCGCAGCCGCGGTCTCGGCTGTGGCCGCCGCCGCCTCGGCGGTTTCGGCGGCGTCGGCCTTGGTGAGGATGATCGCCGGCATTCCGCCGCTCTCCCAGGCCATGGTTAGGAACCGTTCCAATCGGTTCTCGGCGAAAGGCCGGTCAAGGGGACACACCGCGGCCACGATGTCGACGTTCGCGGCGAGCACCTGCTCGGTCACTGCGTCCTCGTTGGAGTCGCGCCGGCTGATCGTGGAGTGCCGGGGGAGGATGGCGACGACGACCGTGCCTTCGCTGGAGTCGTCGACCACCGCGACCCAGTCCCCGGTTACAGGATCGTCGGTGACCCCCGCCTGGCGCGACGCCAGGGCGTACGGGTTGGCGCGAGTGGTGCCGCCTCCGACTGCGACAAGGCAAGACCCCCGGTCCATCCTGATGACGCGCCCCGGCGCGACGTCCCCGCCAACGTCGACGAGAGTGAAGAGTGCAGCAACTCGGTCGTCCCAGCCAAACGCCGAGAGCGGATGTGACATCGAACCTCCTGACCTCCAGTCAAGTTAGGACTCTTCGCGGCGCGCCCAGACAGCCACCTCGCACGAGCGCCGATGCTCGGTCGCTGGTACGGTGCCACGACGATGAGGCTGGCAACGCGGATCGCTTTCTCGCTCGCAACATGATCGGGTACGAGCCTGCCCGATGGTCCGAGTTCGCGCTGGCGCATCTGGGTGCCTCGGCGGCACTGCTCGGTCTTGTCTTTGTGGCCCTGTCCATCAACCTGCGCGATGTCGTGGGGTCACAGCCCCTTGTGAATCGCGCCGCGGAGGCGGTGGTCGTCTTGGCTAGCGTGCTCGTGACTGCCACGGTCGTCTTGATCCCAGGCCAGGATCGCGGCGTCTTGAGCGCCGAGGTGCTGGCCGTAGCGGTGGTGACTTCATTCGCAGTGTGGCGACTGGAAGGTGGCTCGCGGGCGATGGGACGGAAAGGCGATGAGCGAGGACCTTCACCAAGTCAGGTCGCCTTCCGGCGCGCCATGTGTCTGGGTGCGCAACTACTCCTCGTCGTCGCCGCGATCGCCCTCGCCGTTGAGGCCGGAGGCGGGCTCTACTGGTGGCCGGCTGCCGTCGTCGCGGCCTATGTCGGCGCGCTTGGCAACGCCTGGGTGCTACTGATCGAGATCCTGCGCTGACGCACAGGTTCTGGTCGGGCGAGGTCGAAGCGATCGGGATCGCGACTAGAAAGGCACCCCTGCGCCCGTCCAATCTGCACGGCGCTCCGTGGAAGGAGATCCAATGGCAAAGATCGTCGTCACCCATGGCGTCGCTGACGTGGACACGTGGCTGGGATTCAAGTCTGAGCGGGCCGATGCCCTCGCCTCGTTGGGAGCCAGCAACGTGGTGGACCAGGTCGCCCAGGATGGCGGCAACACCGTCGCAGTCGGGGCCGAGGTGGATGACGTGGACGGACTGCTGACGGCACTCTCATCGCCACCGCCGGAGATGGCGGAGGTCATGGAGCGCCACGGAGTACGCCCGCCATTGACCGTCTACGTCGAGCGGTAACCGCCCGGCGCGTCCATGATGAGTGACGACACGGTCAACGTGCGCTACATGGTCGACGACGTCGCCGAAGCCGTCGACTTCTACACCACCCATTTCGGGTTCACGGTGCGCACCAATGCCGTACCGGCGTTCGCAGACGTGACTCGCGGGAATCTACGCCTGCTGCTGAGCGGGTCCGCCAGTTCGGCGGGCCGGCCTATGGCCGATGGAGTCCGTCCCGGGCCCGGTGGTTGGAACCGGATCCACTTCGTCACCGACGACCTCGCCGGTGACGTCGACCGGCTCAGTCAAGCCGGGGTGCGGTTTCGCAACGAGGTCGTGACAGGGCCGGGCGGCGCGCAGATTCTCGCTCAGGACCCAGCGGGCAACCTCATTGAGCTGTTCCAACCCGCAACGAACCAGTCTTGAGGCTCGGCGGGCGGCGTTCCTAGAGGTTAAGGCCGTCGCATTCGGATCTGTCGCGAGTCACGAGCGACACGATCAGAAGGAGTACAAGGATGCCCATGACTTGGCCAGCGGCGTAGGAAGCCGAAGCGACTATCACGAATGCCCCAGTCAGTAGGTTGCAGTCGCCAGCTGCTGCGCCTGCACCAATGACCGCGGCGTCAACAGTTGCGGCGCCGGCCTACTTTCGAACTGCACTACCGGTTGCGGTTTGGCCAAATGACGCCCGATCGCAACCGTGCTGCAGTCCCAAAACGCGCCCGGCCTCCGACATGCGAAACGTCAGGCGAGTTCGGCTTCGCGGGCGAGGACAATCGCCTGGGCTCGGTTGCGCACATGCAGCTTCTGGAAGATGCGCGTGATGTGGTTGCGCACTGTCGCGGGACTCACCACGAGCTGGGCAACGATCTCGTCGTTCGATAGTCCCCGGGCGATGAGAACGAGCACCTCCGCCTCCCGCGCCGTGAGGTCGGCGAACGGCCCCGGCCGGGTACCGGTCTGTTCGAGGGCGTGAGCCTGAAGGTCGGCAAGAAAAGCGTTGGCGCCGAGTCGCCCGTACGCCGCCGCGGCTTCGGTGAGAAGGGTGCCGGCGTTGGGGGCGCCGAGGTGCGCCGCCAGCAGCCCGGCGACGTGGCCGTGGCTGCCGGCGAACGCAACGATGGCGCCGTTGACGCCGCAAGTTTTGGCAACTGGCGCGAGGTCATTGAGGAGCTCCTCGCACAACGAGCGATCGTCGAGGGCGATGGCGGCCGTCGCCAGCTCCCGCACGCCGACGGACCACAGGTAGGAGCGGTCGTGGCGCAAGGATCCGAGGTCGGCGACGATCGCGGTGTGATGGCGGGCTGCGGGTAGGTTCCCCGCGCGGGCGAAGTATCCGGCGGCGATCGCGTGAGCGTGGATCGGCGCTCCAGTCCAATGCCGAGTCGCAGCTTCAGCGAACTCGATGAGGTCCGCGGGGATATTCCTCGTCCTGACCAGCTCCAGGCGCTGGGACATACGCACATTCTCAACGTCGGGTTCTCGGATCGACAATCCAAGGTCAGCGGCGTCTTCGATGGCCGCTGCGGCTGCGTCGGTGTCGCCTCGGAGCAGCAGGATCGCGGCTCGGCGGGTCGCGGCGGTGTAGCGATGACGGGGCTGACCGAGTCGGTCGAACAACCGGAGGCTCTCGTCGAGGGCAGGCTCGAACGCAGCCGAGCCTGCTTCGAGCAACGCGTTCGCGAGCAGCAAGTTTCCCTCCGCGACGCGCTCTTGGTCGCCCGAGTACTCCGCCACCGACACGATCTCGCGGGCCAGCTCGATCCGCTCGGTCGGCGCGCCGGGGATCCACTGCACGTCATGGCGGGCGAGCAGGCACGTTACGAGCGTGTTCGGATCCGCCCCCGCTCGCCCTAGCGCGATGGCCCGTTCGCTCAACGGCCCTGCTCGGGGTCGGTCGGCTGGCACCGAGTGCTGCAGCTCGCGAGCGAGCCGCGCCGTGAGCCGGGCCTCGCGGTCGAGGTCGACACCCTCGACGCCGATCAGCGCTTCCTCGAGGCCGTGCACCACCTCGTCGCGGCGCATGGCGAACCGGGCGCCGAGGTCGGCGAACGCGAGCGCGACCTCAGCCCGAAGGTCGGCGAGGGGCTCAGTGCAGGTGAGGGCGTGCGCCGAACGCAACCTGCTGCGTGCATCGTCGAGCGAGCCGGCGCGTGCAAGCGCGTCGGCCTCCGCGAGGACGACGGTTGCGTGCTCACGCGGGTCGACCTCCACCGGTGACGACTCGAGCGACTCCCGCCAGCGCCTGAGGTGCGCGGCCGCCTCACCGAACGCGAGCGACTCGATGTCGGCTGCCGCCGCAGTCATCGCCCAGCGGGCAGCCCGCGACGCCTCCCCGATCGGAACCGCGGCGGTGAAGTGGTGGGCGATGTCGGCCGGATGGACAGACACGCCCCGCGCCGCGCGCGCCTCGAGAGCCGCGCCGAGCTGCTGGTGCGTCGCCATCCGCCGATCCGGAGGGATCGCCGCGACGATCGTCTCCCGGTACAGGTCCTGGGCAAAGTGGGAGTGATCATTAGTGTCGACTGTGACGATGCCGGCCAAGCGAGCAGATGCCAGCGCGCCGTCCACCGCGGCCCGTGGGAGCGCGGCCGCGACCGCGACCGCGTCGGCGACGATGACGGTGCCGCCGAGCGCCGCGACCTCCAACACCTCGCGCGTGGCGTCGGGCAGCTGCGCGAGCCGGTGCTCGATGGCGTCGCGCACCGCCACCGGTAGGTGGTGCCCGCCGTCAGCGTCCCGAACCAAAAGCGCGAGCTCCCGAGTGAACCCCGGGTGACCGCCGGCCCGACGGAAGACGTCGTCGATGTCGGCGGCACTGAGCGGACCGGCGATCTCGGCGGCCAGCACTCCGACCGCGTCGCGGTCGAGTCCGCCAAGCTCGATGCTGGTCGCCGACATCGCCAGCTGTGACATCCGACGACGCGTCGGAACCGCGAGTTCGTCGTGGCGGTAGCAGCCGATCAGTGCAACGGCCGCAGGAGCGGGGTCCCGGGCGACAAAGTCGAGCAGCGCGAGCGACGACTCGTCCGCCCAGTGCAGGTCGTCGAGCACGACGACAAGGGGTCCCTGCTGCGCTGCGGCGCGCGCGAGCCACCGGCTCACCGCGTCCATCAGCAAGAACCGGTCACGTTCGGACCCCTCCGACGGGGACGCGGGGCCGAAGAAGCGGCCGATCCTCGCAAGGAGCGGGGCGTCCTCGGCCGCTGTCGCCGTCACCGCAACCGGCCCCATGGCGGCGGCGACGGCATCGAGCGCGCGACTCCACGGCCAGTACCCCGGAGCGGCCTCCGATTCGATGCAGGTGCCCCACCCCACCGCCGCGACCTCTCCGACGGCCGCCCGCACCAACGACGACTTCCCAATTCCCGCCGGCCCGCTGACCAGGGCCACGGACCGGGCGCCCTCCGCGGCGCGGGTCAGCAGAGCGCGCAAACGCCCGTGCGGTCCTTCGCGCCCTAGCAATAACGTCGCGTCAGTCATCTGACTGTGCATTCTTCCCGCTCCTTCCCCGGGCGTGGGACCGAGGTCCTACCCGGCCACAGGGAGATCGCGGCAAACAGGACCCCGCTCTCATGACAAGCACCGCCGCGACGCGGATGATCGACTTATGCGAACCTTCACCCCGCAACACATGAACGCACAGAAGCTAAGCCGAGTTCGGCGAGCGGCCGTCCGCCTTGCCCTCGTCACCGCCGTGTTGGGCGTCATGGCGCTGGTCAGCGGAGTCACCCCCGCGATGGCCAAGCCGTCACCGGGTCGTACCGTCGTCGTGTACCCCACCGGGATCCACCCCGGGGACAGCGAGGCCGTGCAGGCGGCGGTCGCGGCCGGGGGGATCGTCCGCCTCGAAGCGGCTGACCGGGCCGGCGTGCCGACCGCCTTCAACTTCGGCGACCCTCAGACGGGCGCCGTCGTGCGGCTGACCAAGGACGTGACGATCCTTGGTGCCGAGGGGAGTCACCGAACCCGGATCGCCGGTGGCCTCTTCCCGTTCTTCGGAGTGGAGCGGACGCACACCCGCATCGAGGGCATCACGTTCGAGCGTCCCGGCGTATCGGCGATGATCTTCATCAGATCCACCGGTGCGGAGATCGTCGACAACCACATCACCGGGGTCGTCGGCGTGCCCCTGGTCTTCCCGTTAGAGGCCACCGAGGGCCGAGGCGTGAAGTTCCTCGGCAACAGGGACCCCAAGGGCGCCATCACCGGCGACGTGCTCATCGCGGGAAACCGCTTCGACAACATGAACGCCGATCTCTCCGAGGCCATTGTGTTCGACAGGGTTGCGGCAGATGTCCGCGTCGTGCACAACGAGGTCGCCGACGTATCCACCGGCGGCGTGCTCGCGATCGTGCCGGGCGGCGATGTCGAGATATCGGACAACACGATCGTGCCCGGGCGCGGCACCAACCCGGACTTCCACTATGGGAACGGCATCGCGGTCGTCGGTAACGCCGGAGGTGCCCACCGCATCACGGGGAACACCATTCGGTGCGAGAACCCGTTGGCAGACGCGATCCAGCTGGTCGGACAAACCGAGTTCGGGCTCGGTGCAATCAATGCGCCCATAGTCACCGGGAACGACCTCTCGACTGCCACCACCGACTTCGGCGGGATCAGCCTCTTCGGCGACGTCAATGACGCGCTCGTCGCCAACAACCGCCTTCGTGGATCAGGGATGTATGCGCTGGGAGTGGTGCCCGCCTGGGGCGGTGAAACGGCGGCCCGCAACACCTTCAGAGGCAACAACTTGTCCGAGTTCGACGCCGGACTCGCGCATACGGCGATCTTCAGCCATGCGGTCGACACCGTCGCCATCGGCAATGCCGGGACTGTGTTCAACGAGGGCGAGGGCTCGGTGATCACCGGTGAAGGCCCCGTTCGAGGAGCGGTCGCCCGCGTGCGCTCCGACGCCGACGCCACCGCCATCCACCGAGAGGTTCGTGGCGGTTACACGCCGAGGTAGGACGCCGGTCGGCGCCATCCATCCCGCCGCGGCTTCCGGCAGGGAACAACAAGCGGGTAGGCCCGGCGCAATTCGCACCGGGCCTTCTGTCATTTCCAATCGGCTGGTTGGTTAGTTGGTGGCGGGGGCAGTGTCTGAGTTCTATAAAACTGACGGACCTGCTTGACACTTGGGTCTCCGAAAACGTACGGAGACCAGATGACTCAAACAGAGATGGATCGGCTCGTGAGACGCCGTCTGGCGATCCTGCACCACGCCGAAGAAGTGACGAGCAACGTTGCCATGACCTGTCGGTACTACGGGATCACGCGACAGTGCTTCTACAGCTGGAAGCGCCGCTACGAGGAGCTCGGCGAGGAGGGCCTCAAGAACCGCTCCACGCGCCCCAAGGTCAGCCCCAGAGCCACCCACGTCGACGTGGTGGGCAAGATCCTCTACCTACGCCAGAACTATCACTTCGGGCCGGCGAAGATCGCCATGTATTTGAAGCGCTACCACGACGTGGCCATATCGCCGTCGGGGGTGTGGCGGATCCTCAAGCGCCTCGAGCTCAACCGCCTGCCCACCTCCCAGCGCTACAAGCGCCTGGACAAGCGTTGGAAGCGCTACGAGAAACAGTTGCCCGGCCACCAGGTCCAGATCGACGTGAAGTTCATCGCCCCCCTACCTGGCACCCGCCGCAAGCACTACCAGTTCACCGCCATCGACGACTGCACCCGCCTGCGGGTACTGCGGATCTACCCCGCCCTCAATCAGAAGACGGCCATCCAGTTCGTCGACTACGTGTGCCAGCGCCTGCCGTTTCCCATCCAGGTCATCCAGACCGACAATGGCACCGAATTCGGCTCGTCGTTCCACTACCACGTGCTGGACAAGGGGATCGGGCATCGCTACATCAAGCCTCGAACACCGCGCCTGAATGGCAAGGTCGAACGATCCCATCGCATCGACGCCGAGGAGTTCTACCGGCTGCTCGACGGCACCCTCGTCGACGACGCCAAGGTCTTCAACGACAAGCTCCAGGAATGGGAGGACTACTACAACTACTCTCGCCCCCACGGCGGCCTCGGCGGACAGACCCCCTACGAACGCTTACGTCAGAAAACCCAGACCCCTGTGTAAGCGGGCACCGTCAGTTGCACACCCCCTCGCCCACTCAATCGTCGCAGGTCAGCGCATATGCGCGACCGGCAAGACGCCGTTCTTCTACCGGACTTCTACCGGAGGCTCTTCTTTCACTCCGGGTGGAAGTCCGGGTGGAGTTCCTGTATTGGAACGAATGAGCGAAACGGGACAACAGTGCCACGAATCGATGCCGGTCGCAGGGCTCCGTCACTCGGCGCGAACCCCCGTCACCGCCAACCCGGCGTGCGGCTCGCCTCCTCGATCCACTTATGCAGCTCGGGTCGCTGCACCTCCTCCACCGTGGTCACCTTGATGTATCGGGTCCGATCGGTGGTCCCGAGTGGCGGCGGAGAGTCGAAGTCCGCACCGCCCAGGAAAACGACATTCACGGAGACGTCGTAGGCGGCCATCTCGATGATCCACCCAAGTTCTGGTAGTCCGTAGTATGGCCTCTTCCATTTGACGGCGTAGTGAAGGCCCGGGATTGTCGCTCGGATCGTCTCGTCCAACCGCTTGACGATGGGCTGCAGATGCGGCATCTGGCGCCGAAACCAATCCTCGATGTCCGAGTGGTTCGCCGCCGGCTCCGGCGGTTTTCGCCCTGCGTTCCCCTTGATCATTTTCGGCATTCGTCCTCCTCCGTCGAAGCTGCGGCACGTGATGACCAGGATGTCCGATTCGGAGGACCATGTCAGAGGTAGCGATCCCCTCCCCGGCTGACCCCCACGGACGAAGTCGTCTCGGCCCGCACACGATCCTCGAAGCCGTCGCCCTGCTCCACGCCCTGCTCAGAGCCGCCTATGAAGGCCTGCTCGGGGTCGGCGTCGTGGCCGAGCATGATGTCGAGGAGGTCGTCGTTGGGCCGACCGATGATGTGGCTCATAGCCGGGGTCCTTCCCGCTGGCGGCGATTCCTAGACGCCCCGGCCGCGGGCGTCATTTCATCCTCCCGCCATCCCTCGCGCTCGTAGAAGCGGCGGGCCCTTGTTTGGGCCTCGACGACGCGGAGCCGGGCAGCTCGATGTCCACGATTGGCGACCCAGTCGGTGCACGCACCAAGGAGTGCTGGGGCAACAGAGCTGCC
This sequence comes from Acidimicrobiales bacterium, assembly GCA_035525375.1. Lineage (GTDB taxonomy): Bacteria > Actinomycetota > Acidimicrobiia > Acidimicrobiales > AC-14 > JALZBN01. The sequence goes on along the minus strand of DATLEI010000066.1, from coordinate 6,532 downwards.
CCAGGGCAGCGGGCCTACATAGAGCATGACGATCTCGGGGAGATCACGATCCGACCCCGGGCGCGTCCGCGGCCTGGACCACTCCAAGAATCTCGTCGGCCGCCACCGCGTCCCGGACGTCGCAGGCGTCCGAGGCTATGCCGCCGTGCCAATCGTCCGTGCCCGCTGACCAGCTCGAGTCCAAAAAAATAGGCCAAATGACCGATGTTCCTGGGTCCGCGCCCTGCGACGCTCTGGACACCAGACATTGGGAGAGCGAATGGCAAGAAACCTCACACCTCAAGATTTGCCCGCCCGGGCTCGCCGGTCTCAGGCCGGCGCTAAAGGACTCGCACCGGTGGTGGGATCGATCACACCACCGAGTCGCCCAGCGGCGATTGGTGGACAGCGGGCGCTGCGGGACACCGTACCCTTCGTGAAGCCGCAGATCCCGCCCTTGGAGGCGGTGTCGAAGCGGCTGTCGCCCTCCTACGAGCGTGGCATTCTCACGAACGGCCCGTTGGTTCGCGAACTCGAGGAGGCAGCCGCCGAGCGGCTCGGTACGGCTCACGTCGTGGCCGTCAGCTCGTGCACATCGGCACTTATGCTCGTTCTTCGAGCCTTTGGGCTTCAAGGGTCGGTTGTCGTTCCGAGCTTCACCTTCTCGGCAACGGTTCAAGCGCTCACATGGAATGGCCTCGACCCGGCCTTCGTCGACTGCGACGCTCTCACCTTTCAGGCCGCCAGCGACAGCGTGGAAGCGGCAAGTGGCGCCGCCGTCGGATTGATTGCCACGCACATCTTCGGCGCGCCGAGCCCCGTGGAAACCTTGGAGGAGGTGGCTCGAAGGAGAGGCATCCCGTTGCTTTTCGATGCGGCACACGGATTCGGCGCCCGGCGACGTGGCAGGCCCATCGGAGGCTTCGGCACCGCCGAAGTGTTCAGCATGAGCCCCACCAAGCCCTTGGTCGCTGGTGAGGGGGGGCTCGTTTCCACCAACGACGCCGAGCTGGCCTCGGCGGTTCGCGATGCACGTAATTACGGTGACCGCGGTGACTACGATCCTCGCCTCCTGGGGCTCAACGCCCGCATGTCAGAAATGCATGCCGCCTTGGCGCTGGAGGGACTCGTCAACTTCGATGAGAACTTGGCCCGCCGGCGGCGGGTGGCGCAGTGGTACCGCGACGGGCTCCGAGGCATTGCCGGTGTCACCTGTCAGGAGGTCGACGACGCCGACGAGTCGACCTACAAGGACCTCGCAATATTGATCGAACCCGAGGAATTCGGGTCGACTCGCGAGGTGGTTGCAGCCGCGCTAAGGGACGAAGGTGTCGAGACCCGGCGCTATTTCTCCCCGCCTGTACACCGGCAACGGTTCTACAGGGAGCGCCAGGCCTGTCACCTCCCCCGCACCGACCGTGTCGCATCGAGGGTCGTAAATCTGCCCATCTACCCATCCCTCGAGAAAGAAACGATCTTCGGCATAGTCGGGGCCTTGCGCCGCATCCAGGCGCACGCCGAGGAGGTGTCGGTGGTGTTCGATCGGCGCGGTCCCGATGGCTCGGCAGGGCGGGCCGAGGCGAGCAGCCTCAGGGTCGGGACCGGCGGTCGCGGTTACCGATAGTCGACGGCCTTCCCTGCGCACCAGCATGGGTAACGTGCGGGTGAGAGCACACCAAGGAGTCCCCCGACGCCTGAGGGAGCCGACATGGGAAACGTGACGACCCGACTGCTCTTGGCCATGAACGGGCACGACCTTGACGCCTTCGTCGCTTGTTTCGCAGAGGACTACCACAGTCAGCAACCGGCTCATCCGCGCCGGAGCTTCAGCGGGCGGGAGAAGGTACGAGAGAACTGGGCAGGCGTCTTCTCCGGCGTCCCCGACTTCGAGGCCGAGCTTGTTTCATTCGCCGTCGCCGACGAAGGAATCGAGATGGGTGAGTGGCGATGGTCCGGGACGCACGTGGACGGCTCGCCCTTTGCCATGCAGGGCGTCACGGTGCTGGGCATCGCAGACAGCCGAATCGCCTGGGGCCGCCTGTACATGGAGGTCGTCGAAGAGAACGGCACGAATATCGACGAGATGGTCCGGGACACCTACCGTCCGATTGCGGACTGACTGCAACACGGTCGACGATGACCTCTGGTCGGTGATCTGGCCGGGAGAAGCGGGGTTCAGCACGTCGTGCTGATGGTCAGCGAGGGCGTGACCCTCGCTGGCATCCGGCGAGTCCTCATGTTGGGGGCTGAGGTCACCGATCTCAAGCGCCAGATCGCCGCTCTCCACGCGGCATCCTCGACATGACCACGAGAATTGCTAGCGCGAGGGTGTCGTAGTCCACCGATCACCGAACGCCCGGTTCGACCGCTGGGTAGCCATTACCCCTATCGATGCTGCAGCCAGGGCGGATCGACGGAGATGTCGTCGCGGTCGAGGCCGTAGTAGTCGGCCACGTCGCGCAATGCTTCCTCGCCGCGGCCCAGCGTGAAGCGATGACCGTCGGGGTCGCGGACGACAAAGTCCCGCATTCCGTTCGGACGGGAGGCAACCGGATCGACGATGTCGGCTCCAGCTGCTTCGAACTCGGCGCACATCGCGTCCGGGTCCTCGACGTAGACATACGATGACTGTGCCGGTGGGGCACCCTCGCCGGTCCACGGCACGAGGAATAGAACCTCGATCTCCCCGGTGGTGAGGGCGGCGAGACTTCCGTCGGTCGTGCGCCAGGCGAGGGTGAGGCCAAGCGCCTCCTGGTAGTAGGCGATGGACCGGTCCATGTCTCTGACCGGAAGCCTCGGCATCCGGTGCAACCACGTGGACATGTCTCAGGATCGCGCGTCCGTGCCCTCATTGACCCCTGAAAGGTCGAGTTCCATCAGCTCGTTACGCGATTTGAGGCCCAGTTTGGACAACATCCGCCCCACGTGGCCATGCACCGTACGCGTTGATCTGTCGAACTCGGCGGCGATCTCGACGCTCGACATCCCCTGACGCAACATTTCCGCGATCCGCCGTTCCCTGCGCGTCAGCTGAGCCCATCGTTGCTCGATCGTCGGTCCCTCAGGCGCTACTTCGCGCAGAGCCATCGTTGCTTCTTCCCCCAGTGCCAGCGCTACCGCCTCCTCAGCGGACAACCTTGCGCCCTGCGTCCAGGCCGACTTCAGTTCCCGTCCCTTCAGAACGGTTCGAAGGACGCCTACATCCGCCTCGTAGGCGGCGACCTCGTCGGGCCGCCGAAAGGGCCCATCGTTGTTGCGGATGGCCTCGGCCGCCCCATAAAGAGTCGCGCCGAGTTCGGCCCGGTCCTCGTCGACAGCGATGCCGGCCAACGCCTCCACCGCGCTGGCCAGCCCCGCGCCGCCAATGTCGGCTTCGATGCCGATCGCCCCCTGGACCATGGCGACCGCCTCGTCACCCGCTCCGAGGGCCCGCAACAGCCCGCCGAGATGGCGCATCGACAGTGCCCGGCCTAGGCGGTCGCCGTTGTCGGTCGCAACGCTCAGGGCTTCCTCGAAGTCGTCCCGGGCCCCTTCGAAGTCGCCCGCGGCACGCTTCAGGACGCCCCGCACATCGAGGCAGCGCACCCGGCCGTAACCCAGGTGCGCCTTTGTGACCACCTGGCACGCCTGTTCGCCCAGTCGCATCGCTGCCGGCAAATCACCCTCGGCCCAGGTCAGCAAGGCGAGCACGCACAGGCACGACGCTTCGGGGTAGGGAGCGCCCATGGTCCTGGCCTCCTCGAGACCCTCCTGAGCCAGGGCACGGGCCGTCGTCTTGTCGCCCCGGGCCCTGGCCAACTCGGCCTGGTGGGTCAATCCGACGGCTACGCCGTAGCGCTCCCGGACCTGGCGAAGAAGCAACACCGCGACCTCGAACTGCTCTTGGGCGAGCTTGTCATCTCCGGCCGCGAATGCCGTCAGGGCCAGACAAAACAACGCCCGAGGAGGATTGGGCTTGCTGATCGTCACGCATTCCTCGAATGCGGCCCGGGCCTCGCCGATCTCTCCCAAGTAGAGCCGCACCCGGCCCAGCAAGATCAACGAGCTACGAAGCTGGCCTCGGTCACCAAGGTCCCGGGCCCGAGCGACGGCTTTTTCCAACTCCGGCTTGGCCCTCAAGGCCTCCTGGGTGAAGAGCAAGATGTGGCCGAACAGATTTGAGGCTCGGGCCTCCTGGGCCGCCAGATTCGCCTGCCGGGCCAGCCCCAGGGCTTGTTCGGCGGCGGCCTGAGCCGTGTCGATGTCGCCGCGCACGGTGGCCAGCGATGCCAGCCCGCAAAGGGCGTCGCAATGAAGTGCCGGCGCCAACTCCTCTTGGGAGCCGCCTCGGGCCGCTGCTCGGAGTGCCGCAGCCAGCCAGCTCTGACCCTCGCCGAAGTAGCCACGGGCGTGCCAGAACATCGTGAGAGCGACGGCGAGGCGCAGAGCCACGACGACATCGCCGCCGACCGACCACGACAACGCGGCGCGGAGGTTGTCGTGGTCGACCTCGAGGTCGTCGATCCAGTCGTCGCCCGCGGACTGCTGACCAGACAATCGCTCCGCCCGACTGGCACACCACAGAGCGTGGCGCCGCCGAACGGCGGCCGCCTCACCCGCGTCTTCCAGCCGCTCCCCTGCATAGGCCCTGATCGTCTCCAGCAGCCGCCAGCGGGCGGGGGAGCGGCTCGTCTCGGCTACGGGGACAACCAGAGATCTGCTCACCAGTGCCTCGAGGAGCTCATCGACGTTGTCGGACTCGAGGCCATCGCCGCCCGTCACCTCACAAATGGCGCTCAAGCATGCGCCCCCGGCGAACACCGACAACCGTCGCAGCAGCATGGCCTCGGGTTCGCTGAGGAGGTCGTAGCTCCAGTCGATGGCGGCGCGCAGCGTCTGGTGACGCGGCGGTGACCTCCGGTCTCCCTTGGTGAGAAGCCCGAAGCGATCTTCGAGGCGCTCGGCAACGTCCGTGGCCCCCATCACGGTGAGGCGGGCCGCGGCCAGCTCGATGGCAAGGGGGATCCCGTCGAGGCGGCGGCAAATCTCGATGACGGCACGCAGCGATTGCGGAGTGAGGCGAAAGTCGCTCCTGATCGCCGCCGCCCGGGCACAGAACAGCGCCACCGCATCGGACTCAGCAACCGCTCTCTCCGGTGTCGTGATTGCATCGGGCAACGACAGCGGGGGCAGCTCCGTCACCTGCTCACCGTCGAGGCCGAGCGGGAGCTGGCTGGTGGCGAGCACCGACACCCCGCCGCAGTCGGCCAGCACTCGATCGACGAGCACGGCGCAGGCATCGAGGAGGGGCTCGCAGTTGTCGAGCACCACGAGGATGGTCAGCGGCCCCAGATCCGCCACCAAGGCGTCGATGGGATCGCGCCCCGGTTGAGATTCGAAGCCGAGCCCAAACGCCACCGTCTGGGCCACGAGGCCGGGGTCGCTGATCGCCGCCAGTTCCACCAGCGCGGCGCGCGAGGGGTTGCTCTCGTGGATGCGGCGGGCGACCTCGAGGGCGACGCGCGTCTTGCCGATGCCGGGCGGCCCCGTCAGTGTTACCAAGCGACACCGTTGCACCACCCGAGTGACCGCTTCGATATCGTCTTGGCGCCCGATCAGAACGGGGAGGTCGTCCGACAGGTCGAACCCGATGTCAGCTCGGCGGCCCATCAGTACAGCACCCTAAATGATCGAGAAGGTCGTCGATGCGAGCGGCGACGCTCCGGCTGAACGGAGCCTCATGCTGTGATGCCAGGCTCCTTAGTGTTGACGCCTTGGGGTGGATCAGGCCCAGGAGCGGAAGAGCGAGTTCGCCCAGCGGTGCCAGGCGACGTCGAGCTCATCGGCGGCGGGGTCGCTGTCGCCGGTCGCCTCGGACGTCACCAGCCTCAGGATGTCGGGCGGCCCGTTCGGTGGTGGCGAATCTGGCCCGGGGACGGTGACGGCCATCGTTATCGCCGGCCCCGACGGTGTCGAGGGGTTTGCGCCCGGCGAGTGGTGCTCAGTCGCTGGGGCGCCGCCGTGGGCTGGCGGCGCCGGGAGAAGGCCAGGCCGGCGGCCATGGCCAAGGCACCGGCGAGGCCGCCGAGGGCGCCAGTGGGCACCGTGGTCGTCTGGCGGGCGCTGGCCATGTAGGTCTGTCCTGCCTCACTGACCTTGACCGTCTGGACCTCGCGTTCGCGCTGGCGCTCCCCGGCCGCGCCGGGTTGCGCTGCTGCTTGGGCCTGGGCCTGGGGGGCGGCCGCGGTTGCCCCGGCGCCGGCGGTCTGGGCCTGTGCCTGTCCCTGCGCCTGGGCCTGCGCCTGGCTCTGTGCTTGCGCCTGGGCCTGGGACTGGGACTGAGCTTGTGACTGGGCCTGTGACTGGGCCTGTGACTGAGCTTGGGTCTGAGCCTGAGTTTGAGCTTGGGACTGCGTCTGGCCCTGGGTCTGGCCCTGGCTGACCGGCTGGGGCTGGCCTGTGGGTTGGGCCACGGGCACCGGCGGGGGCGGGGAGCCGACGACGAGGGGCACCACGCCCGGCAGGGGCCCGGCCGCGGGGCCGGAGAAGGGCCCGGTCGCGGGTCCGTCGTCGG
>DATLEI010000064.1:0-17012 GCA_035525375.1 Acidimicrobiales bacterium | reverse complement strand
TCCGACGACCTCCGAGGTCAGCTCGGAGTTGGCATCGCCAAGCGCACCTACAAGGCGTATCGCGATCTCCTGGCGTCGGATCGTTGGCTGAAGCTGGCTGACGCCGGGGCGCGACCGCAACGCTTGCTGTGGGCGAGCACGGGCACCAAAGACCCCAGCCTGCCTGACACCTTTTACATCTCAAATCTGGCCTCCCCGCAGACAGTCAACACGATGCCGGAGGGAACCCTGATCGCCTTCGGCGCTCACGGCACGGTGGGAGAACTGTTGCCGGCCGACGGCGGTGATGCCGAAGCGATATTGGCCCGCTTCGCCGAGGCAGGTACCGATATCGACGAACTCGCGGCCAAGTTGCAGGCAGACGGAGCCGACTCATTCGTGAAGTCGTGGGAGGAGATGCTCGCGTGCATCGAATCGAAGGCTTCACTACTAAGCAAGGTGGGCTGAAGATGGCTGGATCACAGCGCGACCGGCGCAAGATGAGCGGCGCAGAACGCCGGAAGGCCGCGGCTGAGGCCGCCAGGCGGCGCAGGCAACGTCGTCGCTTTGGGGCGATTGGTGCAGGCGTCCTCGCCGTCATCGTCGCGATCGTCGCGGTTGTCGTGTTGACCAAGGACGACGATAAGAAGAAGACCGACGTCGCCGCTGGTAATACCTCGACGACTGCGGCGGGCACGCCGGCTGCCGACAAGGTATGCGTGGCGGTAGCCGATCCCCTTCCCGCGGGGGCTCCCGCGGTACCGGTGAAGGTGGGTCCCGGGCCAACGCAGCTGGTGAAGGAAGACCTGAAGGAGGGAACCGGTGCAACGGTCAACCCGAACGACACCGTCACGGTGAACTACATCGGGGCTGCGTGCACGACGGGGAAGATCTTCGACTCGTCCTACTCACGCAACGAGCCCGCAACGTTCCCCCTCAACCAAGTGATCAAAGGGTGGACCGACGGGATACCGGGGATGAAGGTGGGTGGCCAGCGCCTACTCGGCATTCCGTCCGACCAGGCGTATGGCGCCCAGGGCCGGCCACCCGACATCGGTCCTGATGAACCCTTGTGGTTCGTCGTCGAGGTGCAAGACGCCAAACCGACGTAGGCGTGTCCTAAAAGCGGCGCGAGCCCTTGCGCCAGCCGAACCCGGCGACCAGGGCGATCAGGAAAATAACGAGCAGCAAGATCAGAAGTCCCTCCATGAGGGGTTCACCTCCGTTGTTTGGGTTCCAGTCGAACCTGCGTACTAAATGCGTCTCCTGGCCGGGCCAGTCTCAAACCTGCTTTCAGACGGCCAGCTGGGCACGGAGGGCTCCCTCGGGGAACTGCACGTTGCTGACGCTGACGTAGAACCCGGCCGGGTTGGCGATGATGCTCTCGAGGATCCCTTTCGGAACGTCGACGCACCCACTCGACGTGTTGTCGTCCTCGGGCGGCTCCAGCGGGATGGTCGCCGGGCCCAGAGCTCCCGCAGGACCGGTGAAGACACTCGCGGCCGTGACCGGGTCCACGTTCCTGACCGTCAATTCGTAACAGACCCTTGCCGCCGCGACGTTCAGGCTGAGAGTGGCTGTACCTGATCCGCTGAGCGCGCCGGGGCCGGGAACGACCGACTTGCCGCTCAACCGGGCCTTGAGGGCCGTGACACCCGGCTGAGTCGGGGGAGGGGCCGTCGTGGGCTCGGTCGGCACCGGCCCCCTCACCGGGTCGGACGTCTCCGAGCACGCGCCGGTACCAGCAATGACAATGGCCAGGGCTGACAGGAGCGTCAACCCTGGCCTGGCTACCCGTCGGATCAACCGGCGGCCGGTGCCTGGTCGCGCATTGCCGAGACGGCCGCGACGATGCCCGCGCCGTCGAGGACGTCGCCCATCACTCCGATCTGATCGTCCCAAATGTCATCGGGAATCGCTTGGTGCACCTCGTCCTCGAGGATGTGAAACACGGTGAGGCCCAACTGGACCCCGGCCAACGGACCTGCGTACGAGGGATCACCGAGCACAACTGTCTCGGCTGCAATCTCGGCACTCTCCGGGTCTGGTGCACCCAGGAGCACGATCAGATCTCCCTTGTCATGCTGCTCACTGAGCCTGAGGATTGCCTCCTGGCTCTGCAGGTCCATGGCTCCCGCCGCCGTTCAGACGTAGCACTCGGTGGCGGCGTAGACCACGGTGCCGCCGGCGGCGGTGACGCAGGCCTCAATCGCGGGCCCTGAAACTCCGTCGCGCTCACCAACGGCGATCACTTTCTTGTCCTTCAGCACTTGTTCAATCACCTCCTCGCCGGTTCGCGCTGTCGGCCGTTCGGGCCGGGTTGCGTTCCAGTAGCACGCTCATCCCGTCGGACAGCTCACACATGCGGCCGAGGAACAGGCTTCCCTTGGCGAGGAGCATGACGCGATTGGCGTCGCCTGTTGTCAGTCTGTCCAACGCGTGCGGCAGGTAACACAGCGCTGACGCCAGGTGGCCCTGGGTCGGCGCGAAGCCGGGCATGCCCCGCTCGAGGACGAACGCGCTGAGCTGGTCGCGCTCGATCGCGCCCTTGCGAACGGCCAACGCGGCAATGGTCTTGTAGTTGCGATCGGGCACGTTGCCCGATCCTTGCGGCTCGGTCACACCGGGGTCGTGCAACTCGGTGGCGTAGTCGTCGACGTCGGTCATGGCCAGGCCCAGCCGGTCGAGGGGAGCAATGGTCAGCGCCTCCATGATCTGTGTGGCCGAACCGCCGGCGGAGACGGTGTGGCGACCGACGCTGTCGAGCCGCACCACCGGCGACATGTGGTCGTCGACCTCGACGAGCGCGGCCGCGCCGCCGAGCACGTCCTCGAGCACGGGGAGGTCGTTCTTCAGGTGACCCTGGAACTTCATGCCCAGCTTCGGCAGCGAGCCGGGGGCGACGACCGCGACGCGCTTGAAGACGCCTGAGGCGACGAGGCTCGAAGCAACGACCAGAGCAGGAACCGGCGCGGCGCAGAAGTTCTTGAGGTCGGCGCCCGACGCGTTGGCCAGCCCGGCGAACTGAGCCACGGCCTTGGCCATGTTGCCGCCGCCGCGCTGGTAGCGGTCGCCGATTGCTTCCTCGCCGCAGCCGATCACGTAGTCGATGGACTCGGGGTCGATGTCGTTGTTCTCGAGGAGGTGCAGGAGCGCCAGGCTCGCCGTGGCCTTGCCAGCCAGGTTCTCCAGCAGTACATGAGCGGAGAGCGACTCGTCGTCGTCTTGGCCGGCGCGGATTGCACCGACGAGAGTGTCCGCGCCGAGGTAGATAGGCAGGGCGAGGGGTTCGCCCGCCACGGCCTTGGCGTCACCCTTGGCTTTCTCCAGATGGTCGAGGTCGAATCGCTTGGCGAGGGGGTGCTGGGCGAGCACGGCTCCGGCGCGCCCGATGATGTCGGCGTCGAGCGTCAGGAGGCCAAAGTCGTCGACCAGCGCCAGCAGCCCGAGGAACTCGATCTCCGGCATGAGCTCGCCGCTGGGGGTGAAGCGCGTCCCCTTGCTGGTCACCGGGAGGCGGCGCGGATGGATGCCGTTGAGGTACGCCTGGTTGGGTCCGTAGGCGACGGCCTCGTCGAAGCTGCGCAGCGACCCGAGAAACTTGGCGGCCACGTGGTTGTCGTTGGCCAGTTCCCGGCGCGGCTTGGAGCCATGGCGCGCCAGGCCCGGCGCGTGGGCCATGACCTGGCTGGCCGCACGGACAACGGGAAAAGCAGGTTTGGGTGGCTGGGGAAAGGAGGCGTGCTCGCTCATAGGAGCAACTTTCTCACGCGCCGGAGTCGAAGATTGTCGGCTCCCTTACCGGGGTCGAAACCGCCACCAGCGCGCGCTCCACGAGCGAGCGGCGCCATGCTCGTTCTTCCTCCGCGTCGAGTGACGGATCGCCCGTCGGATAGGGGATGCCACGGGTGGGGACGATGCGCGGCGCGCCGACCCGCTCGGCGATCGAGACCAGGTTGCAGAGCAACGCCGTCGGGATACCCGCCCGCTCCAGTTCCTTTGCCAGCGTTGCCCCGCAACGCGTACCGGTTCCTCACGTGGAGGTGAGCACGGCGGCGCGCACCTCCGAGTGGCGGAGGTCCGCGGCCCACTCGATGCCGAAGCGGCGAGCGTTGCCCACCGACGTGCCGTTGCCGGCGGTGACCAGGTACTCGCCGTAGAGGTGCCCGATGGCGCCTTCGCGTTCCAGTTCACGAGCCACGTCGAGCGGCAGGATGCGGTGCGGATCCTCATTGGCGTAGACAGTCGAGAATCCACCGTGAACCGACCGGTACTCGCCCGGCAGCAGGGAGTCGGTGCCGTCGAGGGGGTAGCGCAGCCACTTGGTGGCGCGCGCCGACTCCAGCCGGCCCGGGTTGGCATCAGGCACCAGCGCCCCTTCGGTCAAGAGGGCGATCGTCACCTGCGACGGATCGTCGATCGGGTCGGCCGGGTGCACATGGTCAAACGTGGGGAGGGGAACCTCGGTGGCCTCGGTGTCACCATCGATGCGGGCGAGCAGCAGGTCAACAGCGCGCGTGGCCGCATCGCGGTGGGCCATCCTCGAGGTACGAGGGATGGCACCGATACGGCCGTCGCCCGGGGTCAGTTCCTCGCCGGCCAGCATCTTCTTCACGGCGGCGGCCAACGTGTCGAGTGACGGCCCCATCCGGCGCGCCGCCTCACCGCTGCGGATGACCGGCGCGCCGCCCGCCTCGTCGAGCCCGGGGTTGTCGTCATGCATGGCCGCGACGACGGGAACGCCGGCGGCGACCGCCGCTTTGGCCAGACTGGCGCAGGCCAATCCGTACCGTCCGCTGGTGAACGCCGGGCCGGCTACGAGCAGGTCGGGGTCCGCCGCTTGCACCAGTGCCAAAATTTCCTCCGTGACCGACGCGCCGGAAACCGCGTGGTCGTCACCGCAGTACACGGTGGCCACGATTGGATGCTCATCGCCCAGCAGCTGCTGCAACTTCCGGCCGGGCCCGATCGGCCCCTCGGTCGTCGTCGCCGGCGTTGATGCCGAGTCCTCCCCCCCGACACCGGCGAAGAACTGATTGACGTAGTGAACGATGCGACTCACGGCGCGATCCTCCCGCCGCTCGACGAACTGACCCCAGTTCGGTCGGGGGCGCCTTCGTGCAGCCCGCTGGCGCACGTCAGACGGCCCCAGCCGAGGGGACTGAGGCCGCAGTAGACGACGGCCACTGGCAGCTCCATGGCTGAGGCCGCCGGCACCTGGAGCAATCCAAGCTCGGCGCCGCCCAGGGCCACGTCCATCTCCGGCAATGACAAACGTTCGTCGTAGTTCCCGGTGCTCACCATGGCCGTCGCCTTGGTGGGGGCAACCACGATGGGGGGACCAGTGCCGTCGGGCCCCGACATCTCCGCGAAGAGACCAACGGTCATGATCCCGGCCTCCTCAAGAGCGTCCATCTTGAGGGCGACGTCAGCGTCGGCGTTGCCACCTCCCTCCTTGGTGAGGATGGCGGCGTCGAACCCGGCACGAGCACAGAGGTCGGCGGTGACAGCCGCGACCCGTTCCTTACTGGCCTGGTCGACGGGTTCCGGCGCGATCACCAGGCCGGCGAAGCGGAGGTCCTGGCCGTCACGGGCCCGAAGGGCAGCGACCACAGGGTGGTTCTGGTGGACGTACGTCGGGTTCTTCAGCGAAGGATGCCCGAACTGGCCGCTCACAACCGCGCCGTCGTCGACCTCATTGGCGTCGAGCACCGCGGGCGCGCCGCCAACGAAGCTCGCGCCGTTCACGAAGACGTCCTTGAACGTGCCCTGGGTCTGGAGGTTGGTGATGGCGGCGACGCGCGGCAGTCCGTTCTTCTCGCCCGGCGTCGGAGTCGGGAACCTGTTGACCTCGTCGGGGGTGGTGGCAAGGGCGGACTCGGCGAGGTGCGCCGCTAGGGCCAGCACACCGCGCCGCACGGCCGCGTCGACGTCTTCCCAGGAAGCGCCGTCGGCGGGCTCGAACTCGACTACCAGGTTGTGGGTCTGGGCCAGGGGTGACAGCGGCGCGGCCGGACCCGACATGTCGATGAGTGCCTCTTGGGCCCGAGGCAGGTAGCCAGCGGCGACAACGGCCGCGCCGGCGAGTACATGGGTCTCACCCTTGCCGGCCGCGCCGGGCGGTGAGACGAAGCCGGGGAAGATGCCTCCTCCGCCTGCACCCTTGGTGCGGGGCTCGACCGAGTCGAGCACCTTCACGATCCGCGCCGAGTCACCGGGTGACACCCACGTCACCCGGGTGTCGGCGAGGGCGGGGTCGGCGAGGATCCGGCGAGCGTCACTGGCGGAGACAGTCAACCTGCCATCGTCGAACTTGGTCTCGTCACCGAGCGCGACGGTGCGGACTCGATGCAGCATCCGGGTCAACCCATCCATGGTGGCACCGACGGTAGCGTGACCGGCCACCCATGGTTCCACCCGCCCGATCCGGCCCCAAGGGAACGAGCACCGCCGCGGCCCGCTGGTCGCGCCTGGTCAAGGACCGCCTCGCCGAAGCCGAGCGCCTGCGCGCCGGAGCCGGGGCGACCGGCGGCGACTACTGGAACAAATCCCGGGCGCGCCGGTTCTCGGATCGAGTGACGACCGCGCAGACCGACCCCTTTCTGCGGAGGCTGCGAAAGGTGACCGGCGCCAAGACGACGGTGCTAGACGTCGGCGCCGGCGCGGGCCGGTTCTCCATCGCCCTCGCGCCGCGCGCCGAAGCGGTGACCGCGGTCGATCCCAGCGAGGCCATGATCAGGATCCTGCGCCGCCGGGCCAAAGAGGCCGGTGCGTCCAACATCACTGCCGTCCTCGGCCGCTGGGAAGACGTCGAGGTCGCGCCCGCAGATGTGGCGTTCTCGGCGCACGTCCTTCCACTCGTCCCCGACGCGGCCACCTTCCTCCGCAAGCTCGACAGCGCTGCCCGGCGCCACGCCTTCCTCTACACCGGCGCGTATTGGTCGGACGCCATCTTCGACCCCTTTTGGCGTCACTTCCACGGCGCACCGCGGAAGCCCGGCGCGACCTGGGTCGACGCCGTCGCGGTGCTCGAGGAGCTCGGTATCCAACCTCAGGTCGAGGTTGTCGAGCTGCCTTACCGAGCCCGATTCAGAACGGTCGAGGAGGCCACCGCCGACTACGCCGAACAGCTTCTCGTCCCCGACACCAAGGAAGCACGCGCCGAACTCAAACACCTGCTCGAGTCGTGGCTCATCCGGCGCGGCGACAGGTTCGGCCCCCCGATCGGCACAATGCCCGCAGCGATCATGCACTGGTCCGGGGATAGTTCCACCCCGGCCTAAGGTGGCGCGCCGATGTCTCCACCCCCTGAACCGCTCGCGCCGCTGGTCCTCGAGGTCACCGCCGACAAGGCGTATCAGGAGGCGGTCGCCAAGGCGTCGAAGGCGCTGCTCGCCGACCAGCAGCTACGTCAGATATTTCAGGGCAACGACTTGTGGCTGGTCGGGTTCGACGTCATCGACAAAGTCGACGGCAACCCGCCCCGATTCAGCACCATCGTGCATGACACGGCAACCGGCCGCTCCGTGCGCGCCGAGGGTGCCTTCTACGACGATCCCGAAGACCTCGGCGCACTCTCGATCACCCCGACGGCCCAGCAGCAGCCTCCGACCGATGAGGAATTCGACTGGGCGGTGGAGACGCTGAAGAACGACATGGACTGGGGCAAGGTCATCTTTGTCGAGGGCGTCGAGGCGTACCGGCCGAGCCCGGCCCTGGCCAACATCGGATACCCCGATGGATCGGTTGAGCGGGTCATCACTGTCGGATTGCGATCGGAAGCAGGCGACGGGCCGCGCCATCGGATCATGGGGGTCAAGACGTGGGACGGCAAGGCTGTTCCCGAGCCCACCGGCGTGCCCGCACCGTCGGACAAGGAGTGTGGGGTTCGGCGCGACCCAACCCCGCCTGCTGAGGAGACGGTGGAAGGCGCGCCCCGGGTTCGGGTACAGGTCCGTCGTGAGGGCGAGGAACGCGCTTTGTGGGACCTCGTCGTCGTGCGTCCGAGGGCATCGTCGGGCACAAACGGCTCGGGAATCGAGCTTCGCAACGTGGATTACAAGGGTCAGAGCGTGCTGCACCGCGCCCACCTCCCGATCGCAACTGTCGAATATGACGAGGAGGACAGGGCGGCTGCCGGCTGCGCGCCGTTAGAGCGGGTGTGGTTGCGTGAAGAATCGGGGTTCGAGGCGACGGCTGCCGATGGCCAACCCGACGACCCCATCGCTGGTTTTCGGGTGTGCGCCGAAGCGCCCCGCACGATCATCGACGCGGACGAGGAGCAGGGCCAGTTCTGCGGTGTCGCTTTGCGGCTCGAGGGCGAGGAACTCGTCATTGTCAGCCAGGTCAAGGCCGGATGGCACCGCTACGTGAACGAGTGGCGGCTGCATGCCGACGGCACCATCCGGCCCCGGATGGCCATTTCGGCGGTGCACAACCCCGTCACCTGCAGTCCTCACGTGCATCACCTTTACTGGCGATTCGATTTCGACATCGTCGGTATGGTCAACGTCGTCCAAGAGCACAATGACGAGCCTGTTCACGGCACTTCGAGCTGGCACACGGTGCGCTTCGAAGTGGCGCGTCCCCGGAACACTGAGCGCGGACGTTTCTGGCGGGTACGCAGCGCGAGGTCGTCACAGGGCTACTCACTGATGCCTGGCGCCAACGACGACGTCGCCGGCACGACGGGAGCCGGCGACGTCTGGGTCGTCCGCTACGACGACTCCGAGGTCGACGATGGGGTGGGCCCGTCAGTCGATCCAGAGCAGGCGCCGGCGCAGCTCGACTGGTTCGTCACCGGTGAGTCAGCCCACACGGCCGATGTCGTGCTCTGGTATGCGGCGCACGCGGCCCGTCCGGGCACGCCGGCGCCGGTGGGGCCCGACCTGGTGCCGTTCAACTGGAAAGACTCCTCGGCGGCTGAGGCGCCGTTCGCAACCCTCGAGCCACCTCCTGCCTGACAAGTGGCCGGGTTTACGCGATAATTAGCACAGGCGAGGTTGGCGGCCAACCAGCAGGTTTCCATCGCCTATTTCTCTATATCCCGTCGCCAATATTTTGTCATTCCAACTGAGAGGGACACGCTCATGAAACTCGTTTTCGGAAAAGGAAAGGTGTCCCGTGAGGAGATTGAACAGCAGGCTGCAAGCGAGATCGACGCCCTGATTTCCTCCAGCGACGGGCCGCCGCCAATCGACTGGAGCGTCTACGCACTTTCGGCTGATGTCGCCGATCCCGCAGTTGCGTCCGACGGCCTGACCGCCGCCGCTACAGCCGGCGCGCAGGACAACATCGACGACCTCGACGGCGAGCGCCCGGCCCTTGCGGGTCTCGCGCCGGAGCCGCCCGCGCCGCGCCGCCGATCCACCACGTCCCGTGCAAAGTCCGCCCCGCGGTCCACTGGCGGTTCGAGGACTACCACGGCAACCAAGGCGAAGCCCAAAGGGAAGGCGACGGCCAGGCCTCGGACGGCCAAGCCCCGGGCCCGCACCCCGAAGAAGCCCACCAGCTGAGTTTCCGCTTCAGCCAGGCCCGAAAATCGTGGTGCGTGTGCCCTGAGGCGGTGGAACCGCGACGACTTGTGCGCAATGTGGTCAGGCCGGGACCATCTGAGGGCGCGCCGGTGTTGTCCCCGACGTAAGCGACTGATCTAGGGGAGAGTGATGCATGGAAAAGGCGACGTTCGGCGCCGGGTGTTTCTGGGGAGTGGAGGCCGAGTTCCGCGCCATCCCTGGCGTGACGGCGACCACTGTGGGCTATCTGGGAGGCACCACCGCGAACCCCACCTACCAGGAGGTCTGCTCTCACAGGACGGGCCACGCCGAGGTGGTGGAGGTCGAGTTCAACCCGGCCGAGGTGTCCTATGAGGAGCTGCTCGACGTGTTCTGGCATGGCCACGACCCCACCACCCGCAACCGCCAGGGGCCTGACGTCGGCGACCAGTACCGCTCGGCCATCTTCTTCCACTCAACCGAGCAGGAGAAGGCGGCTCACGCCACGCTGGAGGCGGCGCAGGAGCGTTTTCGCCGCAAGATTGTGACCGAGATCACCCCGGCGAGCGAGTTCTGGCCCGCAGAGGACTATCACCAGCAGTACCTGGAAAAGCGGGGCCTGGCCTCCTGCCACTGGGCGCCGAAGTGATGCGACGTCGGCGTGCGGTTCGCACGAAAGACCAATAGACTGAGTGATGGTTGAACAGCCAGCCCCCTCCGGGGTCCATTTTCCCCAGCGGGTGCAAGATCTCGATGACAGCCTCTGACCCAACCGGCTCCTCTGCTGCGGGTACGCCAGGCCCCACGGCGCTGCCTCCCGGTGAGCTACACATCACAATTCGGATGGAGACCACCGAGCCGGTCGTGGTCCTCGAAGGCGAACTCGACCTGGAGACCGCGCCCAAGTTGCAATCGGTGCTCGGGACGATCCTGGAGGAGCCGAGTACGACCAATGTCACCCTCGACATGGAGGGGCTGGAGTTCATCGACTCAACCGGACTGCGGATCCTCGTCGACGCCGTCTCACGCCTAGGCGACCGCGGCGGCAAGCTTGCTGTCCGGGGCGCTCGGCCCGCGACCCTCAAGGTGCTCGAGATCTGCGGCCTGACTCAGACGATGAGGGTCATCGGCGCGTAGCGGCGCTTTCGAATCGCACCGCACCCTAGAGTGCGCCGGTTGTGAACGAGCGCCGAGCCGAGTTCATCAGTTACGGCGTCGCGTGCGTCATCCTCGTCGTGGGTGGCGCCATCTTCCGCACGCCGATTCTGAACTGGATCAATGGCCCCGCGATCGTGATCGCCACGGTTTGCCTGCTCACGCCATGGCTCATGAAGCGCGGCAGGGGCAAAGATCCTGAGTGAGTTGGGCCGCCCACGAACTCGAGAGCTACTTCATCCAGGGCCACACCAAAGCCAGAATCTCCTACATCGCGGTGTTGCTCGGGTGTCTGCTGCCCGACCTATTCACGAAGTTGCCGGTCTACGGCCTCCACATCGGGAACCTGACCTTCATCAAGGCGTCCTTCCCGGCCAAGTACCACCGGGGTTGGCCCGGCGTCGGTCTCACCCACTCACTGTTGTTCGGCCTTCTGGTCGCTCTGATCCTGCTGGCGGTCACCAAGAACCGGGCCTGGTTCCTCGGGCTGTTGATCGGCGCGTGCGCCCACGTGCTTACCGACACCTTCGACAGTGTGGGCACGATGCTGTTCTTCCCGTTCACCACCCAGCACTACTCGACCGACATGTGGGCGTACGCCTCTCAGGCCGGTCGCTACGGGGACGCCGCCGCCTACTACTCAAGCCTCGGTGGACTGTGGGACTTCTTCTGGTTGTGCCTGGCCCTGAGCGGGTTCAAGGTGTTCAACCGCGACTTCTTCTTCACCGAGGTGGTGACGGCGGATCCGGCATGGGGATGGATGCGGCGGAAGTTCAGGATGTCGGACCGGGCCATGCTGGCCGCCTACCGGTCGTTCTTCATCTACGGCGCGTGCCGGATCTTCGCCTGGTTCCTCTGGGCCCGTTTCCTCAACCCGCATCGAGGCAAGCAATACCTCGATTGGAGCTGGGGCGGCCCAGGATGGGTTCAGAAGGTGAGCTTCCCGGCGGCGGACTGGGGCGTCTGGTTGGGGAACACGGCGCGCGGCATAGTGGGCTGCACTATTGCGGTCTGGCTCATCTGGCGTTTCATCGGACGCCGCCTGTGGGCTCGCGCCGGATGATCGGACGAAGCGGCTAGTTGACGATCTGGCGGGCCAGGTCGGGCGAGTCGACGACGATGCCGTGGACACCAGTGTCGATCACCCGGACCAGATCGCCGAACTCAATCACCCAGCAGTACGTCGTGAGCCCTTTGGCCAGCGACTCCCACACCGCTTCGTAGGTCAGGCCCCGCTGGTGGATGCTGACCGCGGTCGCGCCGCAGTCGACCGCGTCCTGGAGGTAGCGGCTCGTCTTGCCCGGCGTGTACGTGTTGCGCAGCAACGCCCGTTCGTTGTCCGGCGCGAGCTTTGCGGCCTTGCGGACGTGCTCCTCATCGCGCACCCAGAACGAGGCTCGATGCAACATGCCCCGGTCCTCGAGCAACGCCACCGCCGGACGTAGGGCATCAGGCGCTTTCAGGTCGAGCGCCATATCGAGGCCGGCGGGCAGTGCGGGGAGCACTTCGGCGAGGGACGGCATCGGCGCGCCCGACTTGCGTTCCCGCAGCTTGGCGAAATGCTCTGACGACATCCGGTCGACGGGCATAGCCGACCGCGCCGTCCGCCAGAACGTCCGGTCGTGGTTGAGGACAGGGACGCCGTCGCTCGTCAGCCGGACGTCGATCTCAACCGCGTCGGCGCCGAGACTTCGGGCCACCTTCACTCCCGCCAGGCTGTTTTCCGCAGCGTGCAGTGGGCAGGCCCGGTGGGCGATGATTCTCACGCCACCGGCGCGTGCTCTTCGTCGCTCGGTTCCCTGGTCAGCGCGTCGTGTTCCGGCTGCGCTGGTTGCCACTTGTTCACCCACCACCACCGGGCCGAGACGGCCCCAACTGCGGCCAGTTGGGCAGTGGTGAAGCAGGCGACGCACATCAGACGGCGACTGTAATGCGCAGGACCGCAGGTACTACGACTCTGGATCGCGCCCGGTGTAAGCGAGCAACCGGTCCTGCGCGGAAGCGTCCGGACCGACCGTGAGTGCCGGCTTGAAGATCCCCTGGCGCTGGTCGTCGGCGAAGCGGCCGTGGATCCCCTCGTAGGCGGGCCCGGGCAGGTCCTCCGGCATGGTCGCGTCCTGCCCGGTCGCCTTCGCCAAGTCCCACCCGTGGAGCAGCTGTTCGCAGAACGCGATGCCGAGGGACGGGCCAGTCTTCTCGATGACGCCTGGCGCTTCGAACGTGGTCAGCGTCTCGGCGCGACCTTGCTCGAAGTCGGTAAACGGATCATCACTGAGGAGCTCAGGCGGGGTCGGCGATGGCGGCACGGCGTCCTGACCACGGGCGGCGGCCACGAAGTAGCGCTGAGTTTCGAGCACGTGGTTCAGCAACGTGCGCACGTCCCAGCCGTCGCATGAGGTCTCAGCGTCGAGGCTTGTGGAAGCGTGCTCGATTTTCGTCAGAGTCCATTTGCTAGCGCGCCCGTACTGATCCAGGAGTTGCTCGTTCATCTCATTCCCCCTGTCGGTGAAACCAATCTCTACCCGGGCGCGGCGCGGACTAGTCCCTGGGTCAACGCGACGGGCGCGCTCTGTCGCCGCATTTCCAGTGGGAGGATCGCCTAATGCCCGAACAGTTCGACGAGGCGTTCTGGGATGAGCGCTACGGGTCTCGCGAGGCGTTGTGGAGTGGGAAACCCAATCGCCACCTGGTCAACGAGACCAATGACCTCGCGCCGGGCACGGCCCTCGATGTCGGGTGCGGCGAGGGCGCGGACGCGATCTGGTTGGCCGAATGCGGCTGGAGGGTCAGGGCGATCGACCTGTCGACCGTCGCTTTGCAGCGTGCCGCAGGCAATGCCGACCGGGTCGGCGCGGCGGTGGCCGAGCGCATCACGTGGGATCACGTCGACCTCTTGGAATGGGACCCGGGACGGGGGCGCTACGACCTCGTCTCCTCCCAGTACACCCACCTCCGCTCCGGGGCCCGACGCGTGGTGTTCGACCAGCTTGCGGCCGCGGTCGCGCCGGGCGGAACACTGCTCATCGTGGGCCACCACCCGTCCGACCTCGAGACGACGATGGCGCGCCCCAAAGAACCCGATCTGTTCTTCACCGGCGACGACATCGTCGCCCAACTCCTTTCTGACGAGTGGGACATCGTGACGAACGCTGCCATCGCGGGTACCGCCACCGATCCCGACGGCCAAACGGTGACCATCCATGACACAGTCCTACGGGCCCACCGGCGGAGATAGAGGTTTGATACCTGGCCAACGATTGCCACGTCTGAGGCGCTGGCCTCCCGGACCTTCGGGACTGCCCTTTGGCGACGGCTGGGGGTCGATCATCATGCGAGATGGCACCCCAAAGCGCAGTCCAATCTCCACCTAGGTCACGGTGTACGTTGCCCGGGTGCCTGACTCGCTGCCCGCGCCACAGAACGAGCCGGCGGGCAATCTACGGCCCGGTCCCGGCGCGCGCCTGCTGCGCTTCATAGCGCCTACCCGCAGCGCCTCGACCGTCTTCGCGTGGGGACTCGTCCTTCTCCTGCTCCTGTACACGCTGGCGCTGGTGTCGCTCCGGCCGACGAAGTCAGGGCCGCAGTGGTCACTCACATCGGTCGTGCGCGCCGCTCAGGACAAGCGCGTTGCCACCGCGAAATTCCAGGACGAGGACGCGCTGATCACGGGCACCGTCGCGGACCGCGCCGGCGCGCCAGCGCACCCCTTCTGGACCTCCTATCCCCGCGATGGCGCGGCCACGAACGACCTCCTCAAGACGCTTTTGAGCAGCGGCGCGAAGGTAACCGTGGACTCGCAGGACACCAAGGCACTCGTCAAGTTCGTCGCTCAGTTCCTTCTTCCCCTCATCATCCTGGCCGACCTGTTCGCGCTGCTGTTCAGCATGTCGAAGGCCGCGGACGGCGCAGTCACGGACGAGTTCGTGACCTTCGGCAAACTCGGCGACAAGAGGTTGCGGGCGTCGAGCAAGGCGCGCACGACGTTTGCCGACGTGGCCGGGTCGGGCGAGGCCATCACTGAACTGGCCGAGGTCCGTGACTATCTCGCCGATCCGGGGGCGTTCCAGCGCATGGGTGCGCGTCCACCGAAGGGCGTCCTGATCGTGGGGCCGCCGGGGTGCGGCAAGACCCTCCTGGCGCGCGCCGTGGCCGGTGAAGCGAAAGCCTCCTTCTTCTCCATCTCGGGCTCGGAATTCGTGGAGTCGCTGGTGGGTGTCGGCGCGGCGCGGGTGCGCGACCTGTTTCGACAGGCGCGGGAGGCCGCGCCGGCGATCCTGTTCATCGACGAGCTCGATGCAGTTGGACGCCAGCGGGGCGCCGGCCTCGGCGGTGGCCATGACGAGCGCGAGCAAACGCTGAACGAGCTGCTCGTGCAGATGGACGGCTTCTCGCCGTCCGACGGCGTCGCCGTACTTGCGGCCACGAACCGCCTGGACATCTTGGACCCTGCACTGCTGCGTCCCGGACGCTTCGATCGCCACATCACCGTCGAGCTGCCTGACCTCGACGATCGACTCTCCATCCTGCGTCTGCACGCCGCGACCAAGCGCCTTGCCGACCCCGACGTTGACCTGTCCGAGGTCGCCCGTCGCACGCCGGGATTCACCGGTGCCGACCTGGCCAGCCTTTTGAACGAAGCCGCGCTACTGGCGGTGAGGGAGAAGGCGCCGGCTGTCGCGCACCACCATCTCGACGAGGCCGTGGAACGGGTGCAAGGCGGTCCCCGCCGTAAGGCCATGATCATCTCGCCCGACGAGAAGCGCCGCATCGCTTATCACGAGGCCGGCCACGCGGTTGTGGCCGCCGCCCTCGGCGAGAGCGCCGGACTGCAGAAGGTCTCCGTCGTCTCCCGAGGTCGGGGCATCGGCCACCTCGCTGTGCTGACCGAGGAGAAGCTGGTCCCCACGCGCCGTGACATGGAAGCCCAGGTCACCATCACCATGGCGGGCATTGCCGCTGAGGAGCTGCTCTTCGGTGAGCCGTCGGTCGGTGCTGAGGCCGATCTCGAGCGAGCAACGAACACGGCGCGCGACATGGCCGGGCGTTACGGAATGAGCACGCGCCTGGGTCGAGTCCGGGTTCTGCACGAGCACCGCGAGGTGTTCCTCGGACGCGATTACCTCTCGACTCGGGAGGTGTCCCAGCCCACGTTGGAGCATCTCGACGTCGAGGTTCGGCGCATCCTCGACGAACAGGAACGCGCCGCGCTGGCGATCCTCACCGCTAACCGTGCCGTCCTCGATTCGCTGGCCAAGTCCCTGACCGAGCAGGAGACGATTCAGGGCGACGACCTTGGCGCTGCGCTGCGTGGCGTACGCCCGGCGCGGCCCGCATCGACAGTCGCTGTCGACACCCGCCGTCCCTGAGCGGCATTTCGGCCCGTGGTAGCGTCAATCTGCCGGCTGAGCCGCGCCAGGCCGGGAGAACACGCCTGAGTGCCCGGTTCTTCGAAAGAATCCGTGTCCCGACAAACTGTGCCCAGACAACCAGCGGTCGCTGCGCCCGCCCCGAACGAGCCGACCGAGCCCAGCGCCCCACCCGAACTCAGCTGTCGCGACGTCCCCGTCTGGCGCGCCGGGCTTCTCTTCGGAGTGATCGCAGTGGTTGTCTGGCTCGTCGCGATCGTGTCGATCGAGGTGCTCCCTTGGTCGCCTCACCAGCGGGAGAACGTCTTCCCCGGCGAGCCGTGGTTCGAGTCATGGGTGCACTGGGACGCGGGCTGGTACTCCCGAATAGCAGAAACGGACACGCGCAAATGCGGTGGACCGTGCGGGTACTTCTACACTCCTGGCGACACGCCAGACGCCCAGTCCTCAGTTGCCTTCTTCCCGACCTATCCGGTGATGATGAAGGCGGGCGCGGTGATCGCCGGCGACCCATTGCGCGCCGGGATTTTCATCACTCTGTCGTCGGGAGCGGCAATCGCGATGCTGTTCTGGACCTGGTTGCGAGAGCGGCTCCGGGGCCCGCCGGCGTGGACGGCGCTCGCCCTCCTGCTCGTCTACCCCTGGGCCTACTACCTGTACGGTGTCGTCTACGCCGATGCTGTGTTCGTGGCGGCGGTGCTGGCGGCCTTCGTGCTGCTGGAGAAACGACATCCGTGGCTGGCCGGCCTGGCCGGCGCGGTGGCGACGGCAGCGCGTCCGATCGGCCTCGTCGTGATCATCGCACTCGTTGTGCGGGCCCTGGAGATCAACGGCTTCTTCGACGACGGTTGGCGTCATCCTCGGTGGTCGGCGGCGGTGCCGGCATTGCGGCGCGACGGCGGGGTGCTGCTGTCGGTTGCGGGGCTCGGCGCGTACTGCATGTACTTGTGGATCCGATTCGGCAGTCCGTTCGTGTTTGCTGACGCAGAGAAGGCGTGGGGGCAAGGCGCCGGACCTC
>DATLEI010000057.1:0-15924 GCA_035525375.1 Acidimicrobiales bacterium | reverse complement strand
CGGGGATGGGGGCTGGGGGGGAGTCATGGGCGGCATCCTGGCACACCGGCGCGGCGATTGCTTGAGTAACTTCCTCGTAGGCTCTGGGCTGTGATCCGGGCCACGTTCGAGGTTGAACCGGTGGGCTGGAGCGAGGCGTTTGCCGAATGGCGGGCAGTTGAAGCCGGTCGCGCCGGGAACAGGATTGCGCTCGAGATGCCAGACGACAACTGGTCCGGCATCGACCTGCTCGTTTCGGCAATCGTGGCGGGCGAAGCAATGGAAGTAGGCGGTCTGCGGCGGTGCCGGTTGGTCGAGCTCGACTTGCCGGATGGCTACCTTCCAGGGCCGGCGCTTGGTGCATCGATGCACCCTGACAACTCTGTCGGTGTGATCGTCAAGCCATCGCTCGGGCTCGCGCCGCACCAGGTTGCCGAGGTGGCGCGTGCTGCGGTGGCAGGCGGGGCCGCGTTCATCAAAGACGACGAGACCCTTGGCGACCCGCCCTGGTGTCGGCTCGAGGAACGGGTGGCCGCAGTGGCGAAGGTCCTCGAACCCGGTGTCGTCTACTGCGCGAATGTGACTGGTCCAGTGATCTCGTTGCTCGATCGGAGCCGGCGCGCCGTCGAGCTCGGGGCCACCGGCCTGCTCCTCAACCCCTTTGCCATGGGCCTGGGTGCTCTCGTTGCCCTCCGTGGTGCCGAGTTAGGCGTACCGCTCTTTGCTCATCGCGCCGGGTCGGGACCGTGGGCGCGACATGAGCGCTTCGGCGCGACCGGTGCTGTCTTGGCCCGGCTTACGCGTCTGTGCGGCGCGGACTATGTGATCGCCGGCGCGTATCGCGGGAAGCTGTTTGAGACCGACGCCGAGGTCGATGCAAACGTGGTTGCGGCGCGTGGACAATGCGGATCGATTCGACCCTCGGTGGTGGCGCTCGGCGGCGGTCTGGGGCCGGACGACGTGCGGAAACAAGTTGAGCGCGCCGGCGCGGGTGGAACGGTCGTTCTTCTAGGAACAAGTGCGCAGCGATACCCCGGTGGGCTGGAAGGGGCGGTGCGCAAAGCGGTGTCAGCGCTCACGTGACGGATCCCATCCCGCCGACGATCGAGTGGCGCGACGACCACGTGCGCCTCATCGACCAGCGCCGGCTTCCAGCCGAGTTCGCATTCGTGGAGGCGCGCACGGTCGAAGAGTTGTGCGACGCGATCCGCACGCTTGCAATCCGAGGCGCGCCGGCACTCGGGGTGGCCGGTGCCATGGGCATCGCCCTAGCGGCCATTACCCACGAGCCGCTCGATTCCGCCGCGGCTGCAATCATCGGTTGTCGTCCGACCGCGGTGAATCTGGCGTGGGGTGTCGCGCAGGCGCTCGGCGCGTCCGACCCTGTGGCCGTGGCGCGCCGGCTGGCCGCGGAGGACGTCGCCAGCAACCGGCGGCTGGGGAGCCACGGCGCGCTTCTTTTGGCACCGAATAGCCAGGTCCTCACCCACTGCAACGCCGGTGCCTTGGCATGCGTCGGGTACGGAACCGCTCTGGGTGTGGTTCGCGCCGCTCATGAAGCCGGACTCCAGCCCTCGGTGTGGGTCGACGAAACCCGTCCCGTCCTACAGGGTTCTCGCCTGACGGCGTGGGAGCTCGACCGGCTCGGCATCCCGGCGACGCTCGTTGCCGACGTGATGGCTGGTGGTCTCATGGCAAGTGGAGAGGTGGACTGCGTTGTGGTCGGCGCGGACCGAATCGCGGCGAACGGCGATGTCGCAAACAAGGTCGGGACGTACGGGCTGGCGGTCATGGCCCGTCACCACGGGATCCCGTTCTACGTTGCCGCGCCCACGTCGACGATCGACCCCGCGTGCCGGTCGGGCGTCGACATTCCGATCGAGCGTCGCCACCCTGACGAAGTGGCGATGATGGCCGGGCACGTGGTGGCGCCAGAAGGTTTCGCGGTCGAGAACCGAGCCTTCGATGTCACGCCGGCGGGACTCGTCACTGCGATCATCACTGAGGACGGTGTCGTGCGCCCGCCGTTCGCCTTCTAGTGCTCGGCCTTGGCCAGGCCACCTAATAGTTGAGTAAGAAGATGGTTGACAACCTTTAGCATCTGGGCTTTTATGTCCCCGGCGGAGCGATTAGTTGCACCGGCGGAATCCGTCTCCTAGGTGATGAGTTCGACAATCCATCTCTGCACCGAAACCGGGGGGTTCCGATGATTCGACTTGCCGACTTCTGCTACCGGCGCAGGCGCTATGTGCTTCTCGCATGGGTCTTGGTGTTGATCGGCGTGTTCGCCGTGGGCGGTGCCTTTCCCGCCGAGCACAAGGCCAACTACCAGACGCCGGGGGCGGAATCGACCCACGCGTACGAACTGCTGTCTGAACGGTTCCCGGCGCGCAAGGGTGATGCCATCAAGCTCGTGTTCGCCGGCGACGTCGACAACCCCGCTGTGAAGTCTGAGGTCGACAACATCGTCGCCACGGTTGAGGGCCGGCCGCATGTCTCTGGTGTTACGAGCCCGTACTCACCCGAGGGAGCCTCCCAGATCGCCCGGGACCGCCGAGTGGCATACGCCGAGGTCCACTTCGACCAGACATTCGACAAGCTCATCAGCGGCGATCCCAAGTTCCAGAAGAACTTTCTAGACGCGGTTGAGCCGGGCCAAAAGGGAGCCGGGCTGCAGCTTCAGGTGAGCACCCTCGTCGCCGAGCAGCAGATCGGCTCCGAGGTGATCGGGCTCGTCTTTGCCATATTGATCCTCCTCCTCGCATTCGGGTCGGTTCTCGCCGCCGGGTTGCCGATTATCACCGCGCTGTTCGGCTTGGGCATCGGCGCCACCCTTGGCGGCATCGCCTCCCGGTTTATCGAGACTCCAGAGTGGGCGGCCACGGTCGCGGCGATGATCGGCCTGGGCGTGGGCATCGACTACGCGCTATTCATCATCACGCGCTATCGCCAGTCGCTCGCGACCGGCCTGTCGCCCCGCGAAGCCAACATCACCGCCATGGGTACCGCAGGGCGAGCCGTGCTCTTCGCCGGCGGCACCGTGGTGATCTCCCTTTTGGGAATGCTCACCATGGGCCTCAGCTACCTCAACGGCGTGGCCGGCTCTGCGGTTTTCGCGGTGCTGACCATGCTGACGGCCTCGCTCACACTTCTTCCTGCGATCTTGGGGTTCGTCGGCAAGAACATCGACCGTTTGCGCATGCCGTTCACCGGCCGGGAGTCTCACCAAGGCGACCGCGCCTTTTGGTATCGGTGGAGCCGGATCGTCCAGCGCCGGCCGTGGTTCGCTTTCATCGGCGGCGCACTGGTGTTGCTTCTGATCACCTTGCCGTTACTTTCCCTCCGCTTCGGTTTCCCCGACGAGGGCAACAACAAGAGCACTGAGACGTCACGCAAGGCGTACGACCTGTTGACGACCGGCTTCGGTGCCGGGTTCAACGGGCCCCTGTTGTTGGTCACCGATCTGCAGGGCGTCGCTGATCCCAGCGGCACCGTCTCCAGGATCGCTGAGACAGCGAAGGGAACTGAAGGCGTTGCCTTTGTCGCCCCGCCGGTGCTGAGCCCCGCCGGCGACACCGCCATCATCAACGTGTTCCCGCAGAACAAGCCCCAGGACGAGTCCACCAGCGAGCTTGTCGACCGACTCCGGGATACCGCTATCCCTGCGGCGGTCGGCTCGAGCGGGGCCGAGGTGCTCGTCGGGGGGTTCACCGCGATCTCGATCGACCAGAGCGAGTACATCACCACTCGGCTGCCGATCTTCATCGGCTCCGTTGTACTGCTGTCGTTCCTACTCCTCACGACCGTGTTCCGGTCGCCCCTGGTGGCACTCAAGGCCGGGATCATGAACCTGCTGTCGATCGCGGCCGCCTACGGCGTCATGTCCTACGCGGTGCAGGGAACGTGGCTCGGGGAGTTGCTCGGTATACCGGAGACACCGATCCCCGCCTTCGTGCCGATGATCATGTTCGCCATTCTGTTCGGGCTCTCGATGGACTACGAGGTGTTCCTCCTCAGCCGCATTCGAGAGGAGTACGTCCGCACGGGCGACAACGGTCTCGCCGTTGCCGACGGGCTGGCTGCGACGGCGCGAGTCATTACTGCGGCGGCCGCGATCATGGTGTTCGTCTTCGGAGTGTTCATCTTCGACCCGAACGTCTTCGTCAAGCAGATCGGCCTGGGGCTGACGACGGCAGTTCTGGTGGACGCCACCATTGTCCGTATGGTCCTCGTGCCGGCGACCATGGAGTTGCTCGGCAACGCCAACTGGTGGATGCCGGCGTGGCTCGGCAAGCTCTTGCCCGAGGTCCACATAGAGGGTGAAGCCGCAGTCCAGGCCGAGCTGGCCACGCTGTTGGCCGAGGAAGAGGCCAAGGTCTGAGGTCTCTGCTATCGGGCCAGCCAAAATGACTGTTGGGACAGGCGTTAAGGCGGCATTTGATGACGCGGCGTCTTAGTCGGTTGGCCCGCTTTCTGCGGAACAACTCGCTGAGTCTTGTTCTCATCGGCGCGTTTCTGCTGATGCTGTTCGGCCAGAGCGTGGCCGGGCATCCGGTCTTCGACGGCGACGCTTCCGACGCCTTCTTCGTTCTCTTCGGCGCGTCGATAGTGGGCCATGCCATCACCGGAGCCCATGAGTACTGCGCCGAGCAGAGGGCGCACGGCGAGAGTGCTGTCAGCACGATGGAGTTTGTCGGCCGTTCGCTGGGTGCGATCGTGATGCTGAGCATCGTCCTGCGTCAGCAGGGGTCACCCGAGTCGAAGCCGGTTCACGCGCCGCACGCCCAGACGGGTACGAGCTAAGCCTCAGCGGGTGGACGCCCGCCGGCCCGGTTCGGTTAGGAACTGATGGACTTCGGCGCGCGTCATCCGTGGCATCGCTGCAGTCTGCCGCACCCCAATTAGTGTCCGCCTGTGCCCGATTCGGATCCCTTCTATGACGTCGTGGTGGTGGTCCACATCGTCGGGTCGGTCGCCGGTTTCGGCGCCCTCGCGTGCACAGGCGTCTTTGCCGCGGTTGCCAGGCGTGGCAAGACGTCGAATGGCGAGGCGATTCGTCGCTACTTCAATGGCAGGACGAATTGGCTTGCCCGCACCGTCTACTCAGTGCCGATCCTGGGGCTTGTCCTGCTGGCAATGAGCGACGGCGCGTTTCGGTTCGACGAAGCGTGGATCGTTGCCTCGGTCGTCCTGTGGGTCCTGGCGGTGGCGTTGGCAGAACTCGTCATCTGGCCCGGGGAGAGGTTCATCTCGGTGGCGGCCGAAGGCCTGACTTCGGAGAAGGTCGACCCCTCGTTACGAGCGCGGACGGGGCAAGTGTGTCTCCGGGTAGTGATGGCCACGGCTACCTGTGTTGTCGTCTTTGCCGCGTCGCTGGTCATCATGCTCGTGAAACCGGGCCGGTGACTCCCGCTCATGCGTCGCCGATCAAGGAATGCGGTGGGCACCCACCGTCGGAATCACCGCAGAGGTCGACCACGCTGCGGATCACGGAGCCAGGATAGGGTCGAGATAGATGGCCGTCGCGGTGGAAGCGGAACAGCTCGTGAAGCGGTTCACTGGGCGGAGCGGCACCGTCGACGCGGTACGGGGCGTTGACCTACAGGTGGCTGAGGGTGAGGTCTTCGGCTTCCTGGGTCCGAACGGCGCGGGGAAATCGACGACCGTGCGCATGCTGACCACCTTGATGACGATTACATCGGGCTCGGCGCGCGTGGCTGGGGTCGACGTGACCGCCGATCCGGACGCGGCGCGCCGCGGCATCGGGGTGGCGCTGCAAGAGGCGGGTCTCGACCCGCGCCAGACCGGCCGCGAGTTGCTCATCCTCCAAGCGCGGCTGTTTAGCTTTTCGGCGTCCGGCGCAGCGGAACGAGCCGAGCAACTGCTGGAGTTGGTCGACCTCGTCGACGCTGCTGACCGACGCATCAAGGGTTATTCGGGGGGCATGAAGCGCAGGCTCGACCTCGCTTCGGCACTCGTTCACCAACCGCAGGTGCTGTTTCTGGACGAGCCGACAACCGGGCTCGACCCGGCCAGCCGTCTAACTGTGTGGGACGAGATGCGACGCATCAACGCCGAGGGGACGACCGTCTTCCTGACCACTCAGTATCTCGAGGAGGCGGACCAGCTCTGCAACCGGCTGGCGATCATTGATGACGGCCTCATTGTCCGGGAGGGAACGCCCGCCGAGCTGAAGGCGGAGCTTCGACAACGGCAGTCTCTCGACCGCGACCCGACGCTCGACGAGGTCTTCCTCGACGCGACTGGGCGCACCCGGGCACGCGTTGCCGGACAGGTGCAGGAGGTGCTGTGACCAAGTTCTTGGCGCTGAGCCGGCGCGGCATCGTCGAGCTGCTCCGCGCGCCGGAATCGCTCTTTCCGGCGGTCTTCATCCCGCTGTTCTTTTTCGTGGTGAACGTCGGCCAAGCCGGAAAGATTTTCCCCTCCGGGACCCCCTTCCTCGATGGCCAGCCCTACGCGGCCTTTCAGTTGCCCGCCGCCATCCTCCTGGCCGCGTCGTTCGGCAGTGCCGCGCTCTATCTGGTGGAGGACATCGAGGGTGGCTATTTCGACAAGCTGCGGGCCACACCGGTTTCACGTACCGCCATAGTGCTCGGGCGTCTGACCGCGGAGGCGGCGAAGGTCGCGGCCATCGCGGCCGTGCTTGTTCTCGCCTCCCTGCCGTTCGGTGTATCGATCGCGAGCGGGCCGCTGGGCCTATTCCTGCTCCTGCTGCTGGCGGCGTCTTGGGCTGTGGTCTTCTCGGGGTTCATACAGCTGATCGCGCTCAAGTCGCGCAGTGCCGCGGCCACGCAGTCGGGTTCTCTCGTGTTCTTCCCGTTGCTGTTCCTTACGCCGAACTTCGTGCCGCGCAATCTGCTCACTCGCCCGATGGAGGTGGCCGCGACCTTCAATCCCGTCACCTACATCCTGGAAGCGCTGCGCTCACTCATTCTGGATGACCTGGCGTGGGCGACGATCGGCCGCGGCTTCGCGGTTGTTGCCGTGGCCGGGATCGCCATGGTCGCCCTAAACGTCCGCACCATTCGGTCCTACGACTGAGGACGGCGGGGTGCAAACTGGTGCTGACGACGATAAGCAACGCGTTCGGCTATGGGACCTCTTCCTGGCTGCCGTCAAGCACGACCGCGTAGGTGCCGCTCCCCAGCAGTGAGCCGGCGGGGATCTCGCGGTTACCCACAAGCAGCTTCTGCAGCTCCCCGGTCTCCGTGTCGAACGTCACGTCATCGAGGGCTCCGAGCTCGTTCCCGCGCTCGGTCAGCGTCCGCTTGCCGACAAGCTCGAGTTTGCCGTCAATTGCATCTCGTTCTCGGTCGTCGGCGGGCGGGCGGAGCGCAGCTTCGTCGCGGACCATCACCGCGTCCGGCCCGAACCCGCTGAGCGCCGACCAGTCGATCAGATGAGCCTTCTTTCCCCGACCGATGATCACGGCCATGATGTGGCGCCGGTCGGCATCGATGAGCAGATGAGCGACCGCTCCGAGTTCCTGTGCGCTGGCCCGGCTGATGATCTTGCGGCCTGCCGCCTGCCTGAACGAGTCGCTCGTCATCGGGCCACTTATCGCAGTCCGAGCCGGGCGCGGAAGTCGTCGACGGCCGCACCGAGGCCCACGAGGTCGTCGCGGACGAACTCCTCTGTGATGTCCGGAACGACGAGTGATGATCCGGAGACGGCCAGCTGGGCGGGTAGAGGGATGTAGCCACGGCCGCCGCTGGCCTTGTCGATCTCATAGCCGACAACCTCGCCGACGCCGCCCACGAGCACCGCCAGGTCTCGCACGGTGCCGATGCTCACACCGCCCTCGGTGAGCACGTCGTTGCCCACAACGTTGCGGTCGGCACCGGGATGGGCGACCTCGTCGGGGGCGTCCCCCGGAAGTACGAGGCTCGACTCGTCCGCCACCATGACGGCGCCGCGGCCGATGGCGTGAATTGCCTCAGCCGGCAGCACCTCGCGACGACGACCGGAGAGAAATCCCCGCTTGTTCAGCGTGAGGCCTACGAGGCGGCCCGCATCGGGGTCGTAGATCACATCCCGGACCTCGGCGACATCATCGCCGCCCACCGTTACTACGGGCAGACCGTTGATCTGTGAGGCGTTCATGAGCAGCTTCATCGCTTGCCCTTCGTGGCGATCATGCCGCCACCGCGGCGGCGCCGCTGGACCACGACGAAGGCCACAACGGCCAAGAACAGAACTACGAGCACCAGGATCAACCACGTGAGAGCATCCATCGTCACTCCCACGCTACCCGCCGTGGTGGACACACAGATTCCTGTATGACAGCCGGCGTGAGCGCATCGATGCCTCGCGGGGGAAGGCCCGGCCATAGTCGGGCGCAGTGGTAACGTCGTTCCAGTAGTTACAGCGTTGCCCCGGACCTCGGTGACGATTTCCTGCGAGCCGAGTTGTGATGGATGCGTCCAGGCGACCTGACAATTGTCGACCGTCTCTTCCGGGGACGGAGGTCAACTGGCTGCGGATTCCTCTTGGCGAGCAGGGTCTGTCCAGTACGAAAGATGGTCGGGGCGCCGTGCCGCGTTGGCCATCTCCGTTAGTACCTCGACGAAAGGACGGTGGGCCAAATGGGCCTTCTCATTACGCTTCTGGTGATTTTCTTGGTGTGCCTCGTAGCTGGATGGGGCTGGCGAGCGTCACGCGGGCGCCGTTAACTCTTGGGCAATCGGCTCACTGATTCATAGGCGCGCCAGTAGATGAGGGCGGTGCCCGGTGAACGACGCCTTCGGATCCTGACAATGCTCGTTGGTGACACCGCCCCTGAACTGGAAACGAAGCGGCTGTGCGACGTGTGTCAGCACGTCACCGGTGTGAGCGGCGCCGGGATCATGCTCATGTCCGATGACGTGCCTCGGGGGGCCGTGTGCACGACTGATGAGGTCAGCGCGCTCGTGGAGCGGTTGCAATTGGAGCTCGGGGAAGGGCCTTGCGTTGAGGCCTACGGTCGGGATCGGCCGGTACTCGAACCCGATTTGGCTGCACCCGTCAGTCCCCGCTGGCCTGCATTCACCGGGCCGGCTGTCGAGGCGGGGGTGCGGGCGATCTTCGGCTTTCCCCTTGAGGTCGGGGCAGTTCGCCTGGGGGCTCTCAACCTGTACCGCGACCGCCCCGGTCCTCTCACCGATGACCAGCATGCCGACGCCCTGGCCATGGCCGATGTCGCCGCTCAAGCGGTCATCGCCATGCAGGCGAGCACGCGGCCGGGCCGGCTCGCGACGGAACTGGAGGCAGGCGCGGATTTCCAATATGTCGTGCACCAGGCTTCGGGGATGGTCGCAGCGCAACTTGAGGTGAGCGTCGGCCAAGCACTCATCCGGCTGCGAGGGTATGCCTTCGGCAATGACCGGCCGCTGGTCGACGTAGCCGAGGATGTCGTTTCGCGAAGGCTGCGCTTCGATGATCGCAGCGGCGAGAAGGATCCCGCGCCGTAGGGAGCCTCAGCCCTCGGCCCGCGGTCTCGCCTCTGTAGGGCGCTGCGGGGGCTAATGTTGGTGTTGCCCCGCCGCTCCGGCCCACCGGACGGTCCATCGCCGGAGCCCTTGGTGAGTGGAGAATCCGATGTCCAGAGAAGCCCTGCTCGCGCGGACGTTGGTGGAACTTGCCGACACTCTCGTCGACGACTTCGACGTTGTTGAGTTGTTGACCCTCCTCACCGATCGTTGCGTGGAGGTGCTCGACGTTGCGGCCGCGGGCCTGATGTTGGGGTACCCCGGCGGCGACCTGCGGGTGATGGCTTCCTCCAGCCACGCCATGCGCCTACTCGAGCTCTTCGAGCTGCAGTCCGCCGAAGGCCCATGCCCGGACTGCTACCGCTCCGGCGAGCCGATCGTCAACCATCGGCTTGATCCCTCTGGCGGCCGCTGGCCTCGGTTCGGTCCCATGGCCGTAGAAGCTGGTTTCAGGTCGGTACATGCCCTCCCCATGCGACTGCGCGACGTGACCATCGGCGCCCTCAACCTGTTCCGCACCGACGAAGGTGGGCTCAACGACGCCGACGTACTAGCTGCCCAGGCCCTCGCCGACGTCGCCACCATTGCCGTCCTGCATCACCGCTCAGCGCGCGACACACAGCTCGTGAACGAGCAACTCCACCACGCGCTGAACAGCCGTATCGTCATCGAGCAGGCCAAAGGGATGGTTGCCGAGCGCGCCGGGCTCGACATGGATGGCGCCTTCTCGGCACTGCGCGATCACGCTCGCAGCCACAACCTCCGCCTCGTCGGCGTCGCCCACGACATCATCGACGGCGCTCTGCCGCCGGCGTCACTCCAGGCAGCGGCCCCCTTGCTGCCGGCGAGACGCGTCGC
This sequence comes from Acidimicrobiales bacterium, assembly GCA_035525375.1. Lineage (GTDB taxonomy): Bacteria > Actinomycetota > Acidimicrobiia > Acidimicrobiales > AC-14 > JALZBN01. Next base: position 5,599 of record DATLEI010000057.1, on the reverse strand, counting down.
GGAGGCGCGCCAACCACTGGCGGATGTCCTGGCCGCGCTTGGGGGGACCGCGCCCGTGCTCGACATGGTCGAGGCAGCGGCGCCAGTCGACGCGGTGGCGGTGGTAGCGGCCGACCTCGCCGTGACGCTCGACGGGGAGGAGGTCAGCTTCCTGATCGCCGATCGCAGCGGTGACTCGCTGATCCGGTTCGTCAGCGCCGGCCGTGGCGGACGGCCCCGACCGGGTACACCAGAGAAGTTGGAAGAGGTGCCCATCGCAGGGACGCCGTTTGAGCGGGCACTCAGGTGCCAAGAGGTTCAGGTCGTGGCCGAACGTGGCCGGCACCGGCTATTCGCGCCGGTTGCTGATCGGGGCGACGCACTCGGTGTTCTCGAGTTGGTTGTGGGCCAGCGGCCCGATTCCGCCCTCGTCGAAAAGGTCGCATCGGCTGCTCATGCAATGGCCTATGCGGTGATCGCGAGCCGCCAGTACACAGACGTCTTCGAGCGCGTGCAACGAGACGTCCCCTTCTCGCTGGCGGCGGAGATCCAGCATCGACTCATGCCTCGGGCGTTGACGTGCGAGGCGGACCAGTTCACGTTCGCCGGGTGGCTGGAGCCGGCAAGCCACGTCGGGGGCGACACCTTCGACTACAGCGTCGATCGCGACGCTCTGCACGTTTCGATGACCGACGCCATGGGCCGCGGTGTGAAGGCCGCCCTGCTAGCGACCCTGGCCCTCGGTAGCCTCCGCAACAGTCGCCACGCCGGAATGGGTCTCGCCGAACAAGCCCAGCGGGCGAACGACGCCATGGCGTCGAATGCCAACGACGACCAGTTCGTCACCGGGCTCCTGTTGCAGGTAGACCTGGGCTCAGGCCGGGTGGTTGCCGTCAACGCCGGCCACCCTCACCCGTACCGGTTGCGTGCAGGCAAGGTCGATCGCCTGCAGCTCGATGCAGACATCCCTTTCGGGATGATCGGGGGCTCGTTGTACCGGGAGCAGGAGCTACACCTCGAACCCGGCGACCGGCTCGTCGTCGTGACCGATGGCTTGCTCGAGCGAAACGAGGCCGCGGGCCATCTCGATGTTGCCGCAGCCATCGGTGACACCGCCACCCTTCATCCCCGCGAGGTCGTTCATGCATTCAAGGCGTCGGTCCTCGCCGCAGCGCGAGCAGAACTCGACGATGATGCCGCCGTCGTCTGCATCGACTGGCATGGAAGCCGCCCCCTGGACGCCGGCGCGCTCAAGGTCGCTGGCCCAAGAGACGCAACCGACGCTGCCTGAGTGCGGCACCCGGATTCGAGCAGCTGCTCCGCTCTGCTCAGGCGCCCACTCATCGCCGAGGGAGTGACAGGCCCGCCGCCGAATCGCCGGCCGCTGATCATTTTGGTTGGCCCTTACTCACACTGGGCGGTGAAGTCCCGTCGACCACGCAGGTATCCGCCTAACCGCCTCCGACGCGGAGTCGTCACTGGAGCGTCGACGGTGTTCAGAGTGTCGTCGTCGAGGCCGCCGGAAAGGCGGTCGATACCTCCACCACCGCCGTTGATGCCGAGCCTCAACGTCGGCCGACCCGGCGGTACCGGACCTCGGCAAATGAGTAGAGGCCGTAGGCGCCGAGTCCTACAGCGACGGCAATAAGAAGCGTCGGACCGTAAGCCCAATCGCCCAGGCGTTTCAGCGCCCCGTCGATGCCGACGGCCTGCTCCGGGCTGTGCTGTCGGACGGCGACGATCAGGAACACACCCATCACGACGGCGATGACCATGCGGGCCAGCATGCCGAACGTGCCTACGCCTCGGATCCAAAAGCGCTCAGCCGCACCCATCTCGACTGACTTCAGCTGCTTGCGGAACTTCGCCGAGACGCCGCGCCAGCCGATGTACAGGCCTGCTGTGATCAGACCCAGGCCCACGCCTTGGATCAACCACGTCCCGCCGGGCCAGTCGAGCACCCGGGCTGTCCAGTCGGTCTCCATTGTTTCCGAGGTGCTTGCGTCCTTCGACCAGATGAAGAGTTTCACGGCGCTGGCAAACAAGAACGTGTACAGGATGCCCCGCGCTGCGTACCCGATTCGCTTGAACATGGCTCTGCGCGAGTCGGGCTCGTCGGGCGGGCCGACGGCGGCCTCAACGAATCGCCATATGGCATAGCCGGCGAAGCCGATCGCGAGCCCCAGGACGAGGATGCGTCCGAACGGCTGGCGGAGAACGGCCTGAAGGGCGCCCTGTTTGTCGGCGCGGGTCTCCTTGTGGCCGGTGGCCACCTTGACCGCCAGGATGGCAACGACGACGTAGAGAAGCCCGCGTGCGGCCAGCCCGGCCCGGGCCAGGCGCTCCAGCCATGTGCTCTCCGCCGCTTCCTCAAGAGCCTCCTCGGCACGTTCGACGATTTCCTCCATTTGCGCCACTATGCCCTGGCCCCGGCAAACTCCTGTCCGAGACGGTTACCGCTGCCGGACTCGTCGGTCAGGTGACGAAGGACGGCAGGCAGCCGAAGGTGGCGTCGCCGACCGTCAACGGGAGCGCGGCGGTCGCCTCGGAGGAGGACGGGGTGCCGGCGAGCTGCAGCAAGCCCGCGCTCGGAGGTCGGCGATCGACCGCTAGCGACTCGCTACTCGATGACCTCGTAGATCTCCTTGTAGCCCGAGCTGGCGTTGGTGTTCATGGCGTCGATCAATGCCTGGGTCTCCTTGTCGGGCTCGATGAAGGTCCCGCGCTCCATGGCGAAGTACTGGTCGAGACTCTCGAATTCCCACTGGTAGACGACCGTGTCCATCGGCCCCGTGTAGTCGACGTAGATGCGACGGTTCGTGTATCCCGCCTTTGCGAACCACTGGTCGAGGCTCTTGAACACCGCCACGATCTGCGGTGCCTTCCCACGCTCCGCCTGGCAGACCTCGCGCAGCATGTACATGTCAGCTCCTCTCGCTTTGCATTGGGTCCTTGGTCTGTTCCTGTGATCGGAAAATCAGCGCCAGTCGTCGATGAGCCAGGTGCCGGGGCGGTTGTAGCCCTCGTCGTTGGCCCGGTGCATACTCACTCCGACCAGTCCCACCCGGTAGCCCCGCGCCATCACCGTGGCGTAGGCCTCGTGGCGGGCGGCGCTGACACCGAGCTCGATGTGATCGGCGCCGTTGTCGACGGCCAGCGACTCGCAAGCGTCGAGGAGCGTCCCGAAGCGCACCTCTGCCCCGGGTCCCGGCCTGGCCAATCCGAACTTGACGTAGCACCCCTGGCCGCCGGCCTCGGTGCCGGCGCCCAGGTGGCACACGGCCATGCCCGCCAGCCCTGACGAGTCATCTAGGAGCAGAACCTCTCCGAGACCCTGGCTCTCCACGGCGCGGATCTCCCGCTCGAGGTCCAGCCCCTCGTAGGCGGTGGCGGTCAGTTCCTGGTACGCGTCCACGGCTCGGGCCCGTTCAGCAGGCGGAAGCGCGGTGTAGCGGATCGGCTGGGGCGACCGTCGTGGGGCGATCGGCGCCTTGGTCATCACCGGGGTCAGAAAGCGGGGCCAGAACCCGAACTTCTGGTACAGCCCGTGGTGCTTGGGGCTGTGGGCGAAGGTGAACAGGCCGGCGTGAGCCGTGCCCCAGCGGTCGAACAGTGCGACGGTGGCCTGCATGAGGCGGCTGGCGACTCCCTGGTCCCAGAGCTCGGGGCGCACGGACAGGGGTCCGAAGAACCCCACGGTTCCCCACCGAGCCACGAAGTTGGTCCCGGCGAGCTGCCCGTCTTGCTCGGCCGCGAAGGCGGCGCCGGGGTCGGCCAGCCAACGGGTGTGGACGTAGTCCTTGTCACCGAGCAGGGAGGTCACGCCCGTGAACGTGTCGAAGGCGGAGCGCAGGATTGCATCGGCGAGGGTGAGATCGCTCTCCCGCAGGTCCCGTACGATGACGTCGGCCCGCTCGGCTGCTATGAGGGAAACGGTCTCGGTCACGGTCGCTCCTTCGTCGAGTCGATGAGGCCATGATCGACGAGGTGCCCACCCCCGGGCATCGGGCAGACCCTCATCTTTAGGCCATCTCGGCCCCACACGATCTGGCCGCGAAGGCCACCAGCTCGGATCGGCCCTCGACGCCGACCTTGGCAGCCAGGTTGGCAATGTGGCGCTCGACCGTCTTGGGAGACACATAGAGGCGCGCCGCGATCTGTTTGGTGGAGCGTCCCTCGGCCAGCAGCGCCAGTACCTCCGCCTCCCTCGGGGTCACCCCCGCGGCCGCCCAGGGGGCCGCCAGGTCGGGAGCCGGGCGACGGCGTCGCGGCACCCGAGCGCCGGCCCGGCGGAGCAGCGATCGGCAGGCCGAGGCGACCGCGGGCGGACCGGCCGGATCGAAGAAGGCCAACGCGTCGGCCAGCCATTGCTCCGGGTCGCCCCAGCCGTCGACGAGGGCCGCCTCCGCCACCAGCCGGCGGGCGTGGTGCCGGTACCAGTCCGACGGGACGAGGTCGGTGTCAGCCCGGGCGAAAGCCTCCTCGGCTTCGGCGGCGCGCCCTTGTCGGCCCAAAATCACCGCCCGCGCGTGGCCCACCCATCCTCGGATCAGCCAGTACACGGTCAGGCCCGAGGCCTCCACCTCGATCACGGCCGCCTCGCCATCGCTGCCGTCGAGCGCGTGGACAAGCGCCCACAACCCGCGGTTAGGCGCGGTGACGGGCGTGCCCCGCAACAGTTCCATGCCGGCATCGAGCTCGCTCAGCGCCCGGACGCGGTCTTCCCGGACGACCCACAGCAGCGTACGGGCCATGAGTGCAGCCACCCCGCGGACCTCAGGGTGGCCGCCCGAGACAGCGACGGCCTTGTCTATGGCCGCCTCCATCTGGGCCTGCTGATCCATCAGGGCGTGAGCCACCACTTGCAGTACGAGCCCCAGTCCTTCGACGAGGGGGAGCCGCAGCCGCCCTGCTTCGACGGCGCAGTAGCGGCCGGCGTCGAGGGCCCGTTCGGGTTCGGCATGATTGGTCAACCAGGCGGCCATCTGCAGGCTGCCGGTGGCGGCGGTGGCCAGCGCCCCTGCGTCGAGCGCGGCCTGACGAGCCTGGGCGAGCCGATCGAGCGGGCCGCCGCCGAGCAGGTCGAGGGTGCCCAACTCATGCAGTGCCCGGACGCGCCACAGGGTCAGGCCGTGCTGCTCGGCCAGTGCCAACGCAGCGGAGAAGGCCCGGGCCGCTGAGGTGAGGTCACGCTGACGTTCGCGTTGGCCCAAGACCGTGAGGGCCTCACACGCCAGCTCGTAGCGCCCGTCGGACTGAGACGTGGCCAACGCCCTCTCGGCGAGGGTCACGGCATCGTCGAGGCGGCCTTCGCCGAGCGCCACGTGTGCGGCCAGGACCTCGTACTCGCTCGCGGCAAGGCCACCTGATGCCGCAAGCTCTCGGGCGCGGTGGAGCTGATCCAAGGCTCGTGCCCAATCGGCGGACACGATGGCCGTTCGAGCCAGCCACAAATGGACCTGCGCCCGGCGCGTCGGCGGGGCCCTCAGGTCGGCCAGCTGAGACAGCAGGCGCTGGCCGACTTCACCCACCCGCTCGACGTTGCCGGCCCGGACGAGCACAGCGCAGAGCGCCTCGTCAATCTCGACCGCCAGTTGCCGGTTGTCGCCGGCCAGTCGTC